>JBKPRY010000295.1:0-8718 GCA_046734755.1 Actinomycetota bacterium
AACCTGCGCGAACAGCGTCAGGCACTGGATGAGGTCCTCCGCGCGGTCGCGCGTTCGGAAGGCCTCCAACCCGTGCTCGACGCGATCATCGAGGCGGCGACCCGTCTCTGTCACGGGGAGCACGGCCAGCTCTACCTCGCCGAGGGCGACGTCTTCCTGATCGTTTCGCAAGTCGCCGACCTCGCCGAGGGCTATGACTACGCCAAAGAGCATCCTCATCTGCGTGACCGGACGACCGTCGTCGGACGGACGGCGCTGGCCGGCGAAGCCGTGCAGATCCCCGACGTCCTCTCTGACCCCGACTACTCGTTCGGTGCGCAGGCGATCATCGGCTACCGAGCGTTGCTCGGTGTGCCCGTGGTCCTCGATGAGGAGCTCATCGGGGTCGTCAGCGTCGGCCGGAGCGTCCCCGGGGCGTTCACCGACAACGAGATCGATCTCGTCAAGACGTTCGCCGATCAGGCGGCCATCGCGATCGCGAACGCGAGGTTGCTCGACACGGTGGAGCGGCAACGCACCGAGCTGTCGCGCTTCCTGTCGCCGCAGGTCGCCGAACTCATCTCGTCGGAGGATGGCGAACGGCTGCTTGCGGGACATCGGGCCTACATCACCTGTCTGTTCGCCGATCTGCGCGGTTTCACGTCGTTCGCCGAGAGGGCCGCGCCCGAAGAGTTGTTCGAGGTGCTCCGCCCGTACCACGAGACGATCGGCGAGCTCATCCCGTACTACGGCGGAACGCTCGAGCACTTTGCGGGTGACGGGATCCTGATCTTCTTCAATGACCCCGTCGCGCTCGACGACCATGAGCTCGCGGCGGTCCGGCTAGCGCTCGCAGCGCAGGAGCGCTTCGAGCAGCTTGCGCGGACGTGGCGCAAGCGCGACACGGACCTCGGACTCGGGATCGGGATCGAGGCCGGGTACGCCACAGTGGGCCGCATCGGATTCGAGGGGCGCTACGACTACGCGGCGCTCGGATCCGTGACGAACCTGACTTCACGGCTCAGCACCCACGCTGCAGGGGGCCAGACCCTGGTCGGCCCAAGGGTCTTCGCGGCCGTCGAGGAGTCGGTCCTCACCGAGCCCATCGGGGGCCTCGAACTGAAGGGGTTCGGCCGGCCGATCCCGGCGTACGAGGTCCGAGGACTTCGGGCTGCCGAGTAGGACCGGGCACGGGAAGCGCTCGGCTGAACCGGCTCCACCTTGATCTCTACACGAACGATCGAGACGCCGAGGTTGACCGTCTCCTCGGATTGGGAGTTGGCTGGGATCCGAGGACCCACGAGCCGGACGAGGATTTCATCGTGCTCGCCGATCCCGAGGGCAACCTGTTTCTGCGTCATCCAGAAGGACGGCTGAACCGGCCCGCGCACGCCGGCTCGCCGTTCGGCCTACAGTCCGCACGGGAGGGACCGTGGCTGAGCAACGACGCACGGGCCGATGGCTGGCCTGGATCACGATCGGGCTGATCATCGGCGCCGTCGAGGCGATCTTCGCGATGGCGTTCGCCGCCCTCGTGTTCGGCGGCCGCATCGAGGACTTCATCGCCGAGGGCATCAGCCTGTACCTGGGTGCGGCGGCGCTGACGCTCGGGATTCTCGCCTTGCTGGCCGGCTCCCGGGGCGTGGTCGGGGGACTGCAGCCGGCCACAGCGGTCGTGCTCGCGACCGTCTCGGCGACGGTCTCGGTCACCGCGTTCGGGAGCATCGAACGGGGCTTCCTCAGCGTCGTCGCCGCCAGCCTGGTCGTGACCGTCCTGTGCGGGATGGCCTTCGTGGTGCTCGGGACCTCGCGGCGCGCGAACCTCATCCGCTTCGTCCCGTACCCGGTCGTGGGCGGGTTCCTCGCCGGCGTCGGGTGGCTGCTCGTGAAGGGCGCCGTCTACGTGTCCGCGGACGTGTTGCCGTCCCTCACGCCGATCGGCGACCTCTTCCAGGCCTCCCTGCTGCAGCTTTGGGGCCCGGCGTTCGCGTTCGGGGTGATCCTGCTCGTCGCGACGCGCCTGGTGAAGCGGCCGATCGTGATCCCCTTGGTGCTCGGGATCGGGCTGGTGATGTTCGCGATCGGGATGCTCGTCACCGGATCCTCGATCGCGAGCGCCCGGTCGGGTCACTGGCTGCTGCTCGGACCGTTCGATTCGTTTCAGTCGTGGCAGCCGTGGAGCCTGCGCTCGATCACCGGCGCCGACTGGTCGGCGGTGGCCGGCCAGTGGGCCGGGATCCTGGCGGCCGTGTTGGTGGCAACGATCGTGATCCTGTTCAACATCTCGAGCAGCGAGATCGTGCTGCACCGGGACCTGGATACCAACCGGGAGCTGCGCGACGCCGGTGTGCTGAACGTGATCTCCGGCGCGCTGGGCGGCATCCCCGGCTACCACGCCTTGAGCCAGACCGCCCTTGCAGAGCAGATGAAGGTGGATGCCAAGGTGGCCGGCTTGATCGCGGCGGCGGTGCCCCTTGCCGGCGTGATCGTCGGCGCCTCGGTGATCGAGCTGATCCCGCGGATGATCGTGGGCGGCGTGCTGGTGTTCCTCGGCCTCGCTTTCCTGGTGGAGTGGGTCTGGGACAAGCGCAAGGTCCTGCCGCCGCTCGAGTACGGGGTGGTCCTGGTGATCCTGGCGGCGATCATCGTCCGCGGGTTCCTGCCCGGGGTGGTGGTCGGGCTGGTGCTCGCGGTGGTGCTGTTCGCGGTCAACTACGGGCGAACCGAGCTGGTGCGCGAGGTCGCCTTCGGCGAGACCTACCACTCCAACGTGGATCGCCCGGCGGCCGAACGAACGCTGCTGCGCACGATGGGCGAGCGCGTGCAGATCCTGCGGGTCAACGGGTTCGTGTTCTTCGGCTCCGCCAACGGCCTGCTCGAGCGGATCCGAAAGCGGGCGGAGTCCACCCGGCTGCGCTTCCTGGTGATCGATCTTCGCCGGGTCAACGGCGTGGACTCCTCGGCGGTGGTGGCCTTCGTCAAGGTGATGCACCTGGCCGAGGCGGCCGGGTTCGAGCTGGTGTTCACGGGGACGTCCGACGCCGTGCGCGACCAGCTCGCGCGCGGGGGCCTCGTCGTCTCCGAGGTCGTGCGGTTCGAGCCGGACCTGGACCGCGGCCTGCAGCGGTGCGAGGAGGGCCTGCTGCGGGACGAGGCGACGGCCGCTCCCGGGACGACCGACGGGCGGGACGGACGGCGGCGAATGGCGGGGATGCCGCCCGGTCTCGAGCGTTACACCGAACGCCTGGAGCTCTCGGACGACGCCGTGCTGATCCATCAGGGCGAGTCGCCCGACGACCTGTACGTACTGGAGTCCGGCGGGCTCCGGGTGGAGATGCAGACGCAGGACGGCACGCGCATCCGGGTGCGGTCGATCAGCCCCGGCGTGGTCGTCGGCGAGGTCGCGGTGTACTCGGGGGATCCGCGCACCGCCGACGTGGTAGCCGAGGGATCCACCGTGGTCCTGCGGCTCGATCGCGCCTCGATCGATCGGCTCGAGGCGCAGGACCCGGAGCTCGCCGCGGCGCTGCACCGGTGGCTCGCGGGTGTGCTCTCGGAACGGTTGAGCGACACCCTGCGGGAGTTCGACGCCTTGCTCGACTAGACGGGAGGGACGGTGTCCGAGGAGCGACGGTCCCAGGGCCGGCTGGCGCAGCTCGCCGCCGGGGTGATCATCGGCGGCGTCGAGGTGGTCCTCGCGGTCGCGTTCGCGGCCCTCGTCTTCGCCGGCGCGACCCCCTCCCGCCTCGGCGACGGCATCGGCCTGTACCTCGTGGCGGCCGCGCTCACGCTCGGGTTCATGGCGTGGCGGGCTGGCACGCGCGGCGTCGTGGGCAGCGTGCAGGACGCCGCGACGGCCGTCCTCTCGATCCTGGCGCTCGCCACCGCGACCAAGGCGATCAACATCATGAGGATCTGCCAGACGGCGTCCGTCGGCAGGTGCGAGGTTCCCGACGTCTTCCTCACCGTCGTGGCCGCGACGCTGGTGGTGACGGTGTCGTGTGGCGTCATCTTCCTCGTGCTCGGCACCTTCCGGCTCGGCAACCTGGTCCGGTTCATCCCGTATCCGGTCGTCGGGGGGTTCCTGGCCGGCACCGGATGGCTTCTCTTCAAGGGCGGCATCACCATCGCCTCCGGTGTGGAGGTGCGCTTCAGCACGTTCGAGTTCCTGAAGAGCACGTTCCACCTCCTGACGAGTCCGGTGACGCTCAAGCGATGGCTGCCCGCGCTGGCCTTCGGCGTGATCCTGTACCTCGCCGTCCGGCTGGTGAAGAAGCCCCTGGTCATCCCGATCGTGCTCGGGCTCGGGCTCGGGCTGTTCGCGATCGGCATGCTCGCGACCGGCTCATCGGTCGAGGCCGCCAAGCACGGGCGATGGCTGCTCGGACCGTTCGAGTCGGTCCGGCTGTGGCAGCCGTGGAGCCTGCGGTCGATCACCGGCGCCGACTGGTCGGCGGTGCTGAGCCAGTGGGCCGGGATCGCCACGGCGGTCTTCGTGGCCACGATCGCGATCCTGTTCAACGTCTCGGGCACCGAGGTCGTGCTGCACCGGGACCTCGACACCAACCAGGAGCTGCGCGACTCCGGGGTGCTGAATGTGGTCTCGGGCGCGCTGGGCGGGATCCCCGGCTATCACGCCCTGAGCCTGACCTCGCTCGCCGAACGGATGAGCGTCGACGCTCGGGCGGCCGGCCTGATCGCCGCGGCCGTGCCCCTTGCCGGGGTGATCTTCGGCGCCTCGGTGATCGAGCTGATCCCGCGGATGATCGTGGGCGGCGTGCTGATGTTCCTCGGCCTTGCCTTCCTGGTCGAGTGGGTCTGGGACAAACGCAAGGTCTTGCCGCCGCTCGAATACGGCGTGGTGCTGGTGATCCTGGCGGTGATCATCGGCAGGGCGTACCTGCCCGGCGTGGTCGTCGGCCTGGTGCTCGCGGTGGTGCTGTTCGCGGTCAACTACGGTCGGATCGAGCTGGTGCGCGAGGTCGCCTTCGGGCAGACCTACCACTCCAACGTGGACCGCACGCCGGCCGAGCGAGGGGCGCTCCGCACGATGGGGGACAAGGTCCAGATCCTGCGGGTCAACGGGTTCGTGTTCTTCGGCTCGGCCAACAGCCTGCTCGAGCGGATCCGAAAGCGAGCGGAGACGGACGCGCCCCGGTTCCTGGTGATCGACCTCGGCCGCGTCACCGGCGTGGACTCGTCTGCGGTGGTCGCCTTCATCAAGGTGGTGCACCTGGCCGAGGCCTCAGGGTTCGAGCTGGTGTTCACCGGCACCTCCGACGCGGTGCGGAGCCAGCTGGCGCGCGGGGGTCTCGTCGCATCCGAGGTCGTGCGGTTCGAGCCGGACCTGGACCGCGGCCTGCAGCGGTGCGAGGAGGGGCTGCTGCGGGACGAGGTGGTCGAGGTGCCCGAGTCGGACGGGGACGCGCTCGCCCGCATGCCGTCCGGCCTGCGGGCCCACCTCGAACGCCTGGAGCTCCCCGACGGCGCCGTGCTGATCCGTCAGGGCGAGTCGCCTGACGACGTCTACGTGCTGGTGTCCGGGCGCCTGCGGGTGGAGACCGTGACCGAGCGAGGAACGCGGATGCGCCTTCGAACGCTGCGACCGGGCGTGGTCGTGGGCGAGGTGGCGATGTATTCGGGGGCCCCGCGCACCGCCGACGTGGTGGCCGAGGGCCCGAGCGTCGTCCTTAGGCTCGGCGACGGTTCGATCGAACGGATCGAGGCCGACGATCCGCAGCTGGCCGCCGCGCTTCACCGCTGGCTCGCGTCGACGTTGGCCGAGCGTGTGGGTGACTCGCTCAAGGCGTTCGACGCGCTGCTCGACTAGCACGGCGCGGGTCGAGCGCGGGTCGGGGAGGTGAGGCGGTCGCGGGGCTCGATCCCGCGACCGCCTCGACCCTGCTACATGACGTCGAAGGCCTCGTACACGGTCACGCTGCCTCCGCCCTGCAGGACCGGCGAGTTCTTCGCCAGCCCGGCCGCCGCGTCCAGCGAGTCCGCCTGGAGGATCGTGTAGCCGGTGAAGGGCGTGCCGGACACGTCGCCCACCTTGCCGTCGCTCCCGATCACCTTGGCCGCGGGCGCGAACGGGTTGCCGCCGTCCTTGATGGCCCCGCCGAGCTCCGAGTACCAGCCGTCCCATGCCTTGAGGACGCGGGCCTTCTCCTCGTCCGTCTCGGGCATGCTTCCGCCGCTGTACAGCAGCACGAAGTCCGCCATCGATACCTCCTTCCCGGCCTTTTCGGCCATTCCGTCCGTCACCCCCTACGACGAACGGGGACTCCCACTTTCGACAGCCGACGTGCGCGGACCTATCGTGTCGCCATGACGGTTCGGCGGATCATCGTCGAGCACGTGCTCTTCGTGGTCGAGGATCTGGAGGCCAGCCGGCGGCTGTACACGGCCGCCCTCGCATCGCTCGGATTCGAGGAGCTGTACGTCCAGGAGGACTGTGTCTCCTACGGGGCGGAGGATCTCGATGACTTCACGATCTGCCGGGGCGAACCCGTCACCACCGCCGCGCACGTCGCGTTCGACGCCGCCGATCGAGGAGCGGTGGACGCGTTCTTCGGTGCGGCGATCGAGCACGACGCCTCCGTCAGGGGCGAGCCGGGGGTGTGGACCCAGTATTCGGATCGCTACTACGCGGCCTTCGTGAACGACCTCCACGGCAACAACGTGGAGGCCGTGTGGCACGCTCCGGAGCCGGTCACCGACGCCCCGCGGCGTCCCGGCGTCCCCTGATTCGCGCTCGCCCCGATGCCCGAGCGGAGTTCGCTCAGGCGGTTTCGAACCCGTCTCCGACGGCGGCGAGCGCGTCGTCGACGAGGGCGTGAAGGTCCGCCCGCCCGCCACCCGTGCACCATCCGGACACGGCGGTCGAGAAGGCGGCGAGGGCGACGGCCGCGAGCAGTCGCATCCGCGGCTCCTGCGAGGGATCGCCGCCGCCCCGAATCACGAGCTCCTCGGTCACCCCGTTCTCCCAACGCGCGTGCTTGTCGAGCAGTCGCGCCCGGATCGAGGGCGTCTCGTGGGCCAGGCGCTTCGCAGCTACGACGCGGTCCTGGCGCTCCTCGTACAGGTCGATCAGCGTTCCGAGGGCGGCCCGCAGCGCCGTGAAGGAGGGCTCGTCCGAGGGCCGGGAGGCGAGCATGGCCCGCAGCTCGAGCCCGAGGTCGTCGAAGAACCCGATGACGACGTCCTCCTTGGAATCGAAGTATCGGAAGAACGTGCGGGGGGAGACCTCGACCTGCTCGACGATGTCCTCGATCGTCGTCTCGTCGAACCCGCGCTCGGCGAACAGGCGGAACGCGGCGTCGGACAGCTCCGCCCGCGTCCGCAGCTTCTTCCGTTCCCTGAGGCCGATCGACGTATCCACGGGCACAGCATAGCACTTGGCGTCGACTGTAATCTGGCAGGGGTTGCCAAATGGCATGGATGCTCGTATCGTGTGCCCCATGTTGAGGCAGAGGATCGAGCCGGCGAAGGAGCCGGAGATCGAAGAGGAGGGAGCCCAACCGATGACCACCGCCTACGTGCTCGTGCAGACGGCCACCCAGGGTGGCCGGATGGCCGGCCTGCTTCAGGAACTCCCCGGGGTCGTGTTCGCCGAAGACGTCCGCGGGCCCTACGACGCGCTCGCGCTCGTGCGCTCAGACGTGGGCTTCGAGGCGATCGTGGATCGGGTCAGGGGCTTGCCCGGCGTGACGCACGCGCTCGCCGCCCCGCTGGTCCGTGAGTCCGTCGATCTCGTGAGCAGCGCCGCGGCCTGACCCGACCGGTTCGGGAGCGATCGAACCCGAGCCTCACCATCGCGCGGGGTGCAGCGCCATGCGGTCACGCTTGGGCGTCGCGAAGGGCTTCCTCGAGCGTCACGAGCGCGTCGTCGATCGCCGATGCCCGGTCGGCGGACGTGATCTCGCCCTTCTCGAGGGCCTCGGACACCTTCGTTCGCAGATCCTCGACCTTCTCGAGCAGCCGGTCGGTGTCCTCACCCTTGTCGGTCTCGCGGACGATCTCGTCGATCGTGTGACCGATGTCATGGTCGAGATGGTCGGTGATCTCACCCGTCTCGATGCCCTCTTCGACAGTAGCGAGCACGTCCGCCGCGGCTTCCTGGGGCGACGCCTGTTCCGGTGCCGGCGAGCTGGTTTCCACGGGCGACGGCTGCTCCGGTGTGGGCGAGCTGGTCTGCACCGGCGAAGGCTGCTGTGTCGCTGGCGAGCTGCTCAGCTGCGGCGACCGGTGGGACGCGTCCGTTTGGCCGGCCGGTTCGCCGCGTGCCAACAGCGCGATAAACAAGAGTGTGGCGAGACCGCCCACCGCGATGACGCCGGTTCGCCATGCGTTGAGTCGGCGTCTTCGACGCCCGCCCGTGGGCGGGCGAGGCAATGGTGAGGTCGGCGGTTGCACCCGCTCCATCACCGCGGTCGGCGCGACGGTGTCCTGCCTCATAGCGTCGGCGAGAGACTGCCGGACCTCCTCTCCGGTTGGCGGGCGCCGGGCGGGATCCTTCTCGAGCATCGCCGCGACGAGTTCGTCCAACGCGACCGGAACGGCGGGGGTGATCGAGCGAACCCGCGGCGCCTGGGTGTGCGTGTGCGCATACGAGAGTGCCGCAAGATCTCCCTCGAACGGCGTTCGGCCGGTCAGCATCTCGAACAGCACACATCCCAGGGAGTACAGGTCCGCCCGAGCGTCGACGCGGTCGCCACGCACCTGTTCCGGCGAGATGTA
>JBKPRY010000296.1:0-1192 GCA_046734755.1 Actinomycetota bacterium
GGGAGGCCTCGGGATCGTGCTGGGGGCTGTGCTCGACGGCATCCCCGAGTCGGTCGTGATCGGAGCCTCGCTGCTCACCGGCGAGACCGCCAGCGTGGCCGTGATCGTCGCGGTGTTCCTGTCCAACATCCCGGAATCGATCTCAGCGTCGAGCGACCTCGTCCGCGGGGGGTGGTCGCGGTGGAGGATCCTCCTGCTCTGGGTGATCGTGGTCGTGGCGAGCACGCTCGCCGCCGGTCTGGGCTATGTCGCGCTCGAGGGCGCCTCTGGTTCGTGGATCGCGGCGATCCAGGCGTTCGCCGCCGGCGCGATCCTGACGATGCTCGCTGACGAGATGATCCCGGAGGCGTTCGAGGACACGGACCACAACAAGACCGTCGGCCTCGCGCTGGCGTTCGGCTTCGCGGTGTCGGCCGCGCTCTCGTTCCGGACCTAGTGGGATCAGTCGGTCGCGGGAGTGGGTTCGTCGCTCCGGCGATCGATCAGGACCGCCGACGCCTCGCCGCCGAACACGAACAGGCCGCTCGCGAGCCGCAGGAACAAGAGGAGGCCGACCACGGTCCCGATCGTCCCGTACAGGAGTGTCGCCCGCGAGACGTAGTAGGCGAGAAGCGTCCCCCCCGCGAGCTTGAACAGCTGCCACCCGGTGGTCATCACGAGCGCCCCGGGCAGATGGGACCTCCAGCCGATCGAGCCGGGCGTGAGCACCGTGTACGCCAGGAGGAACAGGCCGAACTCCATCGCCGCGGCCGCCGCGAACCCGAGCACGCGGAACGGGATCTCGAGGCCCGAGGAGACCCGAATCGCGGAGACGATCCCGGTGACGACGGGCAACGCACCGACGAGCAGGATGAGGGCGAGGGTCGTCCCGAGCGCGCGGAGGCCTCCGCGCACCGCGCCCTCCGGGTGGGTGCGGAAGATGACGGCCAAGGCGCGGCTCGCACGCCGCGACAACCCCGACGCGGTCCACAGGAGCGCGAGGAGGCTGACCACGCCGAGGGTGGCGCTCGTGCCGGTGAGGTTCTTGAACTGCTCCCCCGTCCCCTCGGGAAGCTCGAACGGCAGCACGTCCTCCGCGAGCCCGATCAACGCGAGGCCGACGAGCGAGAGCGCGAGGGTCGACAGGAACAGTTGGTACGCGAGCGCGGCCGCGTGGGTGCTCACGTCGTCGGCACGGGAGCGCACGACGATG
>JBKPRY010000297.1:0-1103 GCA_046734755.1 Actinomycetota bacterium
GGCCAGTCCTGCGGGCATCCACGTGGTCTCGACGGCGGCGTCCTTGCCCCGTCCAAGCATCAGGTTGGCTACGCTCCGCCGACGCCGACCCTTCGCCCTCACCGACAGGAGCAGCACGGCGAGCAGGAACGCCGCCACGAACGCCGCCCCCA
Source organism: Actinomycetota bacterium (assembly GCA_046734755.1). GTDB lineage: Bacteria > Actinomycetota > UBA4738 > UBA4738 > HRBIN12 > DASSJM01. The sequence continues at coordinate 153 of JBKPRY010000297.1, forward strand.
GGACGAGCGTCAGCCAGGCATCGGTGCCGAGCAGCTTCTCGATCTGGCTCATTTGCGGCGACCTCCATCGGGCGCGAAGACCTCCATCGGGACCTGAACGCCGTGGTCGGCCAGGTGCTCCACGAACTGCGGACGGAGGCCGGTTGCCCGCAGCTGCCCGCGGAACTTGCCCTCGTCGTCGATCCCGGCGCTGTAATCGAACAGGAACAGGTCCTGGAGGGTGATGATGTCGCCCTCCATGCCGACGACCTCCGTGATGTGGGTGATGCGACGGACCCCGTCCTTCATGCGGGTCTGGTGGACGATCAGATTCATCGCCGAGGCGACCTGTTCCCTGATCGCCCGGATCCCGAGGTCCACCCCGGCCATCAGCATCATCGTCTCGATGCGGGACAGTGCGTCGCGCGGCGAGTTCGAGTGAACGGTCGAGATCGAACCGTCGTGACCGGTGTTCATGGCCTGCATCATGTCCAGGGCCTCGCCGCCACGGACCTCGCCGACCACGATCCGGTCCGGCCGCATACGCAGGGCGTTCTTGACCAGGTCGCGGATGGTGACCTCGCCCCGGCCCTCGATGTTCGGCGGCCGGTACTCCAGGCGCACCACGTGGGGCTGCTGGAGCCGAAGTTCCGCCGAGTCCTCGATCGTGAGGATGCGCTCGTCGTCGGGGAGGAACGAGGACAGCACGTTCAGGGTCGTCGTCTTCCCCGCGCCCGTTCCCCCGGAGACCAGGATGTTCAGGCGCCCGCGGACACAGGCGTCCAGCAGCTCCACGGTCTGCCTGGTGAGGGTCCCGAACGAGACCAGGTCGTCGGCCCGGTACGGCTCGGCCGAGAATTTCCGGATGGTCAGGCAGGCGCCGTCGATCGCGAGTGGCGGGACGATCGCGTTCACGCGCGAGCCGTCGGGCAGGCGCGCGTCCACGTACGGCGACGACTCGTCGACCCGGCG
>JBKPRY010000298.1:0-1545 GCA_046734755.1 Actinomycetota bacterium
GATGCACGACCGGATCGGCGAGCTCGAGGCGTTCGCGGGGGCGGCGGCCGACGAATTCGAGACCGCGGTCCTGCTCGGGATGGGGGGTTCGAGCCTCGCGGCCGAGGTCTTCGAGCGAACGTTCGGGTCCGCGGACGGGGCGCTCGAGCTCATCGTCCTCGACACGACCCACCCGGCGACCATCGAGCGCGTCGCGGGCGAGCTCGAGCTCGACCGGACCCTGTTCATCGTGGCGAGCAAGTCCGGCGGCACCACCGAGACCCTCAGCCACTTCGCGTTCTTCTGGGACCGGATTCCGAACGGCCCCCAATTCGTCGCGATCACCGACCCCGGGACGTCGCTCGAGACCCTAGCTCGCGAGCGTCGGTTCCGAAAGGTGTTCCTGAACCCCGAGGACATCGGCGGCCGGTACTCGGCCCTGTCGTACTTCGGCCTGGTCCCCGCGGCGCTGATCGGCGCGCCGTTGCACGAGGTGCTCGACCGCGCCCAGGAGATGCAGACGGCGTCCGAGCGGATGCTTCCCGCCGCCCAGCGCCCGGGCGCGACCCTGGGAGCGATGATGGGCGAGTCGGCCAGGGCCGGGAGGGACAAGCTCACGCTCGTGCTGCCCGAGGAGATCGCGAGCCTCGGCAGCTGGGTGGAGCAGTTGGTCGCCGAATCGACGGGCAAGGAGAACGTCGGCATCGTCCCCGTGGTCGGGGAACCGCTCGGCCGGCCGGACGTCTACGGGCGGGACCGGGTCTTCGTCGCGATCGGCGAGCACGAGGGGCTCGACGAGCTCGAGCATGTCGGGCACCCGGTCACCCGGCTGCCGTACGACGGCCGGGAGCAGATCGGCGGCGAGTTCTTCCGGTGGGAGATGGCGACGGCGATCGCGGGCCACGTGCTCGGGATCAACCCGTTCGACCAGCCCAACGTGCAGGAGGCCAAGGACGCCACCAAGGCGATCCTCGCCTCGGGCTCGGTCGAAGATCCGGGGCTCGACGACCTCGGCGTGCTGCTGAAACAGGTGAACGAGGGCGACTACGTGGCGATCCTCGCGTACCTGGACCGCACCTCCGAGACCGAGGACGCGATCGAACACGTGCGCCTCGCGATCCGCGACCGCTACAGGGTGGCGATCGCGACCGGGTTCGGCCCGCGGTACCTGCACTCGACCGGGCAGCTGCACAAGGGCGGTCCCAACGACGGCGTGTTCATCCAGGTGGTGGACGCCGGGCGTCCGGCGGACGTGCCGATCCCGGGGCAGTCCTACACGTTCGGGACGCTGATCGACGCGCAGGCGCTCGGCGACCTGCGCTCGCTCCGGGAACGCGGACGGCGTGTCGCCCGCGTCACACTCGAGCAGCTGATGGAGGTGGCCTGATGCAGCTCGGGATGGTCGGCCTCGGCCGGATGGGCGCGAACCTCACGCGCCGGCTGATGCGGGGCGGGCACGAGGTGGTCGGGTACGACGTCAACCCGGACTCGGTGCGGAAGCTCGAGGCCGAGGGGTCGATCGGGACCGCGTCGCTCGAGGACCTCGTGCATAAGCTCGCGAAGCCG
>JBKPRY010000299.1:0-6059 GCA_046734755.1 Actinomycetota bacterium
CGGGCGCGTCGTCGGAGGTTCGGACGCGTCCAGGCTCGACCCGAGCACCCACGCCGAGTGTTCGCAGCACCCCGCGGTCCGGATCGAACTTCTCATCGCGAGGACGCACCGGCGGACCGAACGCGTGGACGAAGTGGAGCGCGGGCCGAGCGGCGAGGGTCGCCCGGCCCGCGCGGAGCGGCCGCCGGCCGTGAGCCTCGGCCGGACCGTGTCGGTGCGGTCGGCCACACCGTCTGCGAATCCTCCGGTCGACGTTCCGACAGCACAACCCCGCGACGATGAGGAAACGTTCACCGGCGGCGGCGTGTTGGTTCGGATCGAACCCGCGACCTGAAGTACCGTGGGACACCACAGCCGACCTGGAGTTCGCGTGCGCCGATGACGGCCGAGGTCCACATCCTGAGCGAGGGCTATCTCAGCGACGGGGGGGACCGGGTGGGCTCGACGGTCGGGTTCGCGCGGGACGGCGGGGTGCTCGTCGTGATCGATCCGGGTCTCGTGCCGGGGCGAGATGCGATCCTGCGACCGCTCGCCGAGCTCGAGCTCGCACCCGAGCAGATCACCGACGTGGTGCTCTCGCACCACCATCCCGACCACACGCTGAACGCGGCGCTGTTCCCGAACGCGAGGGTCCACGACCACTGGGCGTGGTACCGCGACGACCTGTGGGTCGACCGGCCGGCGGAAGGATTCGAGCTGTCCCCGTCGATCCGGCTGATCGAGACCCCCGGGCATTCCCCGCAGGACGTCTCGACGCTCGTGGACACGGACGGCGGGCTCGTGGTGTTCACGCACCTGTGGTGGACCGCGACGGTCCCGGCGGAGGATCCATTCGCGCCCGATGAGGCCCTGCTTCACGAGAACCGCGCTCGCGTCCTCTCGCTTCGGGGGCTGCGCACGATCGTTCCCGGGCACGGGGCGCCGTTCGAGCCGGGCCCGGAGACGCCCCGCTAGCGGCGATCAGGCGCGGCCGAGCGCCGCCGCGATCGCGGCGATGTCTTCGGGCGTCGTCCCGCAGCACCCGCCGATCATCGCGGCGCCGGCCTCCCTCCACGCGAGCGGCCGCAGCGCCGGCCGCGCGTCCTGTCGGGGTGGGTCGGTCCACGCCTTTCGCATCGGGTCCCAGAACGAGCCCCGGTTGGGGTAGCACACGACCGGCTTGTCGGTCGTGTCCGAGATCGACTCGATCAGCCGCTCCACGTGGAGGGGGGACGTGCAGTTCACGCCGACGGCAACCACGCTCGGCGCCGTGGCGACGACCTCGACGGCCTTGTCGATGGGGGTGCCGTCGCAGATGTGTCCGCCGTCGCGGCAGCTGAAGCTCACCCACGCGGGGATCTCGGAGACCCGCCCGAGCGCGCGGACGAGCGCTCCCGCCTCGACGAACGAAGGGATCGTCTCTGCGGCGAACACGTCCGGCGCGGCCTCGGCGAGCGCCTCGAACCGGGGGATGTGGAACGCCACGAGCTCGTCTTCGTCTTTGTCGTAGAGCCCCGTGTATTCGGCGCCGTTGCCGAGCATCGCGCCGTACGGGCCGACCGACGCGGCGACGACCCGGTTACCGCCCGCGGCCTCGCGGGCGAGCTCGACGCTCCGGCGCATCAGCCTGGCGGACTCTGCGCGTTCGATGCCGCGGCGGGCGAGCCCCTCGAACGTCGCCTGGTAGCTCGCCGAGATCGCGACGTCCGCCCCGGCCTCGAAGTACGCCTCGTGGACGCGGCGGATCGCGTCGGGGTCCTCGACGAGGACCTTCGCGGACCAGAGCGGATCCCTGAGGTCTGCACCGCGACGCTCGAGCTCGGTGGCGAGCCCACCGTCGAGGACGATCGTCCCGTGTGCCTCCTGGATGCTTTCGAAGGGGTTCGCCGTCACGCACACCAGCCTACGCGGTTGACCCCGGACGGCTCACGACGGGAGGATGCACCGGTTGCTCAGGAGGAGGTGTGCATGCTCGCGGCGAGTATCTACATGGTCGTGTTCCGGGTGATCCACGTGATGCTGGCGATCGCGTGGGGTGGGGGGCTGTTCCTGTTGGTGGTCTTCCTGCAACCGACGGCCAAGGCCATCGGCCCCGCGGCCGGTCCGTTCATGCGTGAGCTGTTGGCCGTGCGTCACCTCAGCGACTGGCTCCTTCGCATCGCCGGGGCGACGATCGTCGCGGGCGGATTCCTCTATTGGCACGACATGCAGCTGTTCGGCGGTCTCGGCGACTTCCTCGGCACCGCGTTCGGACTGTGGCTGACGATCGGAGCGGCCGCGGCGATCGTCGCGGTCGCGATCGGCGGCGCCCTGACCAAGCCGACGCTCGAGCGCTCGCTCGCGGTCGGCGCGCAGATCGCGCAGGCCGGTGGTCAGCCGCCCACGGAGCTGGTGGAGGAGCTCGCCGCGCTCCAGGCCAGGGGCAGGAGCCTCGCCATCGCCAACCTGGCGCTGGTGTCGCTCGCGGCGTTCGCGATGTCGACCGCTCGCTACTGGTAGGAGCCGCTTCCTCGTAGGCTCGTCCTCGTGGCGACCGTCTACGACCTCACCCTCGACCAGCTCACCGAGCGCCTCAGCGACTGGGGCGAGCCGCCGTTTCGGGCCAAGCAGGTCCATCGGCACCTCTGGCGGCGCTCGGCGACGTATGACCGGATGCCGGACGTCCCCAGGCGCCTGCGCGAACGCCTCGAGGCCGAGCTCCCGATCGGGGTCGAGGTACTCGAGGAGCGCGAAGCGGACCGGGGTGCGACCCGGAAGGCGTTGCTGCAGATCGGTGGGCGCCACGTGATCGAGACCGTGCTGATGGGGTACCGCAACCGCGTGACGGTGTGCGTCTCGACGCAGACCGGGTGCGCGATGGGGTGCGGGTTCTGCGCGACGGGGCAGATGGGGCTCCGCAACAACCTCACGGCCGGCGAGATCGCGGCGCAGGCCGTCTGGGCGAGTCGGGAGGCGGCCGCCCTGCCCGCGTCCACCCCCCGCCGCCTGTCCAACGCCGTCTTCATGGGGATGGGCGAGCCGCTGTCGAACGAACGACACACGTTCGGCGCGCTCGCGCTGCTCACCGGCGAGATGGGGATGGGGGACCGGCACGTCACGGTCTCGACCGTCGGCGTCGCGCCCGCGATCCGCCGCCTCGCCGAGGCCTACCCGCAGGTCGGGCTCGCGGTCAGCCTGCACGCGGCCGACGACCGACTGCGCGACCGGCTCGTCCCCGTCAACCGGCTGTGGCCGCTCGAGGAGCTGATCGACGCGATCGAGGCGTGGCGCCGGGTGACGCGTCGCCGCCCGTCGATCGAGTGGGCGATGATCGACCGGACCAACGACGCGGACGAGCAGGCCGAGCGGCTCTCGCCGATCGCGCTCCGCCTGCGGGCCCACGTCAACCTCATCCCGCTGAACCCGACGCCCGGGTGGCCGTCCAAGCCGAGCCCGGCCACGCGCATCCGCGCGTTCGCGTCGATCCTGGACGATGCCGGCGTCGCCGTGACGATCCGCGACACGCGCGGGCGCGAGATCGACGCGGCGTGCGGCCAGCTCTCGCTCGAGCACGAGCGCGCGGCCGCGCGCTGACCGGAGCGACCCTCGGCGGCTGCTAGCGTGGGGCGCCCATGGGGTTCATCGAGCTCGCCGACGTCGCGTACGCCCTCCCGGGCGGTTGGACGCTGTTCGAAGACGTGAGCTTCCGCGTGCCCGAGGGCGAGCACGCCGGTCTCGTCGGCGCGAACGGCATCGGCAAGTCGACGCTGCTCCGCCTGATCGTCGGCGACGACCGCCCGACCGCGGGCTCGATCCAGACCGACGGACGCGTCGGGCTGATGCGGCAGTTCATCGGCTCGGATGCGCGCCCGACCACGGTCCGTGACTTCCTCCTCGCCTACGCGGAACCGCGTGTCTCGGAGGCGGCGATCCGCGTCGCCAAGGCCGAGCGCTGGATGCACGATCATCCGGGCGAGGAGGCGCAGATGCGGTACGCGGATGCGCTCGCGAACTGGGGCGAGGCCGGCGGGTACGAGGCCGAGGTGCTGTTCGACCAATGCACCCACGCGGCCTTCGGGCAGGGGTACCCCGAGTGTGCCGAACGCAAGATCGAGACGCTGTCGGGCGGCGAACGCAAGCGACTCGCGATCGAGGTGATCCTTCGGTCGCGGTTCGACACCGTGATGCTCGACGAGCCCGACAACGCGCTCGACATCGAGGGAAAGCGGTGGCTCGAGGACGCGATCGCGGCCAGCCCCAAGACCGTCCTGTTCGTGAGCCACGATCGGACCGTGCTCGACCGCGCCGCGACCAGGATCGTCACGCTGGAGGGGCGCGCTGCGTGGACGCATCACGGCGGTTTCTCGGGCTACGCGGCGGCGCGAGACGCCCGGATCGACCGGCTCGACCAGGATCACCGGCGCTACGAGGCCGAGCACCGGCGGCTCTCGGACATGGTGAAGGAGATGCGGCGCAAGTCTGCGTACAACGACAACTGGGCCTCGAAGGCTCGGTCGGCGCAACACCGCCTCGACCGGTTCGAGGATCGCGAGAAGCCCCCGGAGAAGGCCGACGTTCAGAACGTCCGGATGCGCATCGAGGGCGGACGCACGGGCAAGGTCGCGCTCCGGGTCACCGGGCTGTCGATCGCCGGGATCGTCGGCCCGTTCGATGCGGAGGTCTGGTTCGGCGAGCGGATCGGGGTGATCGGCCCCAACGGGACCGGTAAGACGCACTTCATGCGGTTGCTGGCGGGCGAGGAGATCGCGCACGGGGGCGGATGGAAGCTCGGGGCCCGGGTCGACCCCGCGCTGTTCGCGCAGCTGCACGAGCGCGCCGACGTCGCGGATCTGCCGATCGTCGAGGTGCTCCGCAAGCGGGGGATGACGATGACCGATTCGATGGCGGCGCTGCGCCGCTACGAGATCGACCAGGTCGGGCGGAACCCGTTCGAGCTCCTGTCCGGCGGCCAGCAGGCCCGGTTCCAGCTCCTGTTGATGGAGGTGGACTCGCCCACGATGCTGCTACTCGACGAGCCGACGGACAACCTCGACGTGGCCTCGGCGGACGCGCTCCAGGACGCCGTCGACCGCTACCAGGGGACGGTCATCGCCGTCACCCATGACCGCTGGTTCATGCGGTTGATGGACCGGTTCCTGTTCTTCGACGGCGACGGCTCCGTGCGCGGGCTGCTCGAGTCGCCGTACGAAGACGTGGCCGCGGTCGGATGAGGAGGTCGCTCGTCGCCGTCATCGCCATGGCGATCGCGCTGCCGGCGTGCGCCGGAGACGCCGCCGAGCACGCGACGGCCTCGGATCCGCGTCTGAACGCGGCGGCGACGGGCACGAGCGGAACCGCGTCCCCCTCGCCGGTCGCAGACGCTCCGGCTCCGGTGATCCCCGAGCCCGACGCCTGGATCCCCGGCCGTCCCGATGCGCTCGCCGTCCGACTCGAGGCCACGTGGGAGGCTCGGCGCGAGGCCGTCCGTCGATGGGTTGCCACCGGCGACCCGGGTGCGTGGCCGCCGCCGGACGACCTCGAGCTCCTCGTCCTGTACGAGCAGCGGATCTACCGGGTGTTGTCGGCCCGCGACCGCCTGGCGGTCGCGGTCATGGATCGGCTCGACGGTCCCCTGGCCGCCGAGGCGAGGTCGAACATCCGGGCGGGCGGCGCCCTGTACGACCATTTCTCGCCGTTGAAGAAGCTGCCCGATTACCGGACTCGGCCCCCCGAACCCGCCGATCTCCTCCTGCGGTACTTCCGCAAAGGCGAGCGGCGGTTCGGTGTGCACTGGGAGCTGCTCGCCGCCGTGATGCTGATCGAGACGCGGATGGGTCGGATCACCTCGAGCAGCTCGGCCGGCGCGCAGGGGCCGATGCAGTTCATCCCGTCGACCTGGGAGGTCTACGGGCTGGGTGGCGACGTGCACGACGAACACGATGCGATCCTCGGCGCCGCGCACTACCTGAGCGCCTCCGGCTCGCCGGGCAACGACCGCGCGGCGCTGTACCACTACAACCCGGTGGCAGCCTACGTCACGGCCGTCATCAGGTACGCGAACGCGATGTCGCGCGACCCGGACCTGTACTACGCGTACTACA
>JBKPRY010000300.1:0-10341 GCA_046734755.1 Actinomycetota bacterium
CGGCCGCCCGATCGAGCTCGTCCCCGTCGACACCCCGAGCGCGGACGCCGCGCCCGGCGCGATCGCCCAGCTCCACGACGACGGGGTCCGCCTGGTGTTCGGGAGCTACGGGAGCACGATCTCGGAGCCGGCCGCCGAGGCGTCCGCGCGCCGGGACATGCTGTTCTGGGAGACGGGCGCGGTGGGCGAGATGACCGGCCGCGGCGCCGGCGAGCTCGTGTTCCGCGTCGCCCCCTCGGGCGCGATCCTGGGCCGGAACGCGATCGCGTTCGTGGCGGACGAGTACGCCCCCGTGCTCGGCGTCGACCCGTCGAAGCTCCGGTACGCGGTCACGCTCGTGGACGACGGGTACGGACGCGCCGTGGCGCAGGGCGCGCTCGACGAGCTGGCGGCGCGCGGCCTCCACGTGGTCGGGAGGTTCGGCTACGACCCGCGGGACGTGAACATGCACGCGTTCGTCCATGACCTGGCGGCGAGCCGGCCGGACGTCGTGTTCGTCTCCGCGTACCTGCACGACGCGATCGCGATGCGCCGAGAGATGGTGCGGCAGGGACTCGACGTTCTCGTGGGGATCGGGACGTCCTCCAGCTACTGCATGCCGGCGTTCGGCGCCACGCTCGGGAGGGACGCGGTGGGGCTGTTCGCCTCGGACAAGCCCGCGTCCGGCGCTTTGAACGTCGAGGGGCTGACGCCAGGCGGCCGGGCGCTGCTCGAACGCGCACAGGCCGCCTACCGTCGCCGCTTCGGCGGCGAGATGTCGGCCGCGGCGCTCGCCGGGTTCTCGGGCGCCTGGGCGCTGCTGCACGACGTGCTGTCGGCCGCCGCACGGCCGACACCGGCGGCGATCGCGACGGCCGCGAACGCGGTCGACCTGCCGCAGGGCTCGCTGCCGAACGGCAGCGGGTTGCGGTTCGGCCAGCCCGGAACGGTGACCGCAGGCGCGAACGTGCTCGCGAGCAGCGTGGTGTGGCAGTGGCAGGCACCGGGCGAGTACGCCGTGGTCTGGCCGCCGCGCTACGCGACGAGCCCGATCGAGCGGCTCGACCCGCTGCCGTGACGCTTCGGTGGCGAGCGCTCGGCGCCGGCCTCGCGGTCGTCATCATCTACGTGGCCACCGCGATCCTGTCCGGACACCTCAGCCCGCTCTCGAAGAGGCCGCTCCTGGACGGTCTCGCGCCGCCCACCGCCTATCGCTGGGTCGAGCCGCCCCCCGAGCTCGCGGCCACCAACCAGAAGCCCACACCCGGCACCTTCACGGTGAAGCTCGGGAACGACGGGAGCAAGACGGCCGTGTTCACCACGGACGACGCCCAGGTGACGGTGATCCTGCCCGAGGGGTCGTTCGCGGACGCCGAGGGACAGCGCAGCGTGCAGGTCACCGTTGCCCCGCTCGCGGGCGCGATCGCCGACCCGGACGCACCGCTGCACGTCGTGGGCAACGTCTACCTGGTCGAGGCGACCTATCAACCCTCGGGGGACGCCGCGAAGCTCGCGAACCCGGCGAGCGTGGTCCTCGTCTATCCCCTGCTCGCGAACGACCACGGCAGCCACTCGATCATCTGGTCGAGGTCTGGCGAACGATGGACGGCCCTCGACACCGACGACCTGCCGAGCATCCAGCAAGCAGGGGCGGACGTCGACGAGCTCGGCTACCTCTCGGTCGCCGGCCAACCGGCGTCGCCCACCGTGTCCGGAACCTCCGGAGGTGGATCGTCCGTCGCGACGATCGCGATCGTCGCCGGGTTGATCGTCCTCGCCGTCATCGCCGCGGTCCTGTTGCGAAGAAGCTCGACGTCGAAAGACCGTGACCTCGAGCAAGGGCGCCGGCGGCGCCGTTAGCAGACCTGAGTCAGGAGCGGGAAGGGGTTCACCGCCGACCCGATGACGTTGTAGCCGTAGGGGCTCTTCGGCCAGTCGGACGGGATCACGTTGGGGTGCCACTCGAAGTGATCGTGCGGCGTCGACGTGTCGCCGGTCGCGCCCACGTAGCCGACCACCTGTCCGGCCGAGACCTGTCCCGTGACACCCGGTTGCATCAGGTGCGCGTTGTACGTGTAACCCAGGTCCCCGTAGACGTTCACGGAATACCCGCCGAGCGTGTTCGAGCCCGCCTGCGCGTACCCGTCGAAGGTGGCGCGGATCGGCGTCCCCTGCGGCGCGATGATGTCGTTGCCCGCGTGCGGGTGGTAGCCACCCGAGTAGCGCGGCGCGCCGAACCCGTCGTACACGGCCCGCGGCTGATCCACCGGGCACACCGCGAAGACGGTGCCCCCATGGAACTCGAGGCCGGTGAGGGCCTCGAGCTCCCTTTGGTAGCGCTTGGTGAGTTGCTTCACTAGGTCCTCGGCACGCGCCTTCGCGGCGTTGAGGTCGCCGAGCACCGCCTGCTGCTCGTCGAACTTCGCGTCGAGCGCGGCCTGTTCGCTCTCGACCTGCTTGAGAGCCTTCGCCCTCTTCGTCTGCAGCTTCTCCTGGTCTTCCTTCTTCGCCGCGAGCGTGTTGCGAACGTTCTGCACCTCCGTCGCAAGGTCGGCGTCCTCCTGGCTGAGGGCGTTCACGTACTCCATGCGCGCCGAGAGGTCCGCGATGGACGTCGCGCCCAGCAGGAACTCGAGACCCGACCCCGGGCCCGTGATGTAGGCCTGGCGGGCGCGCTTCTCGAGGTCCGACTTGAGGCCCTGGTACTCCGCCTGCGCCTCGGCGAGGGCGAACTGCGTCTGGCGGAGCTCGGCGGTGACCTGCTCCCAGCGGCCGTTCGCGACGTCCCAGCGCTCGGCGATCACGGCGGCCTCCGCCGAGAGCCGGTTCAGGACCTGCTGTTGGCTCGCGATCTGGTTCTTCAGCTGCTCGAACTCGGCCTTGGCGGCGTCGAGCTTCTCCTGCGTGCTCGGCTCGGCGAGCGCGGCCTGCGCGAGCGACGTCAGGAGGGCCATCGCCGTCACCACCGCCAGGGCGCGGCGGAACACGACGCCTGAACCGCTGTGGTTTTCGGCCATGGGGAAGGCCCTTCCTATCGGACGGCCGAGTGGGATGTCAACCGTGCCCGCCAAAGCCCCCGGTTGCAACCATCGCGGCGGGCGTTTTTCGGCCCGACTCGTCAAACCCGTGCCCGCCCGCGCCTACAGCTCGGTTCCCGGCAGGCCGAGCGCCCGGGCGATGAGGACGCGCTGGATCTCGCTGGTGCCCTCCCCGATCTCGAGCACCTTGGCGTCGCGGTAGAAACGGGCCACGGGGAAGTCCTCGACGAAGCCGTAGCCGCCGTGGACCTGCACGGCCTCTCGCGCGCTCGAGACCGCGACCTCGCTCGCGTACAGCTTGGCGATGGAGGCCTCGGTCGCGAAGGGGCGCCCCCGGTCGCGGAGCCACGCCGCCCGCTGGTACGCGAGCCGCCCCGTCTCGACCCCCACCCGCATGTCGGCGATCTTGAACTGGAGCGCCTGGTACGCGCCGATCGGCTGCCCGAACGCCTCCCGCTCCCCCGCGTACCGGACGCTTTCCTCCAGGCACCCCCGCGCGAGCCCGACCGAGAGGGCCGCGATCGCGACCCGCCCGTCGGCGAGCGTCTCGAGGAACTGCGCGTACCCGCGGCCGCGCTCGCCCAGCAGGTGGTCCGCCGGCACGCGACAGGCGTCGAACGAGACCTCGTGGGTATCGCTCGCCCGCCAGCCGACCTTGCGGTAGCTCGCACCGACCGTGAGCCCGGGCGTCCCGACCGGCACGACGATCGTGGAGACGTCGCCGTCGTCCGCCGCCTCGTCGAGCGCCGCCACGATGATCACCGACGTCAGCGGCGTCCCCGAGTTGGTGATGAACGCCTTCGAGCCGTCGATCACCCATCCGTCGCCGTCGGGCTTGGCCGTCGTCCGGATCGCACGGGCATCCGAGCCTCCCCCGGGTTCGGTGAGCGCGAACGCGCCGATCGCCTCGCCTCGTGCCATGGGTACGAGCCATCGCTCCCGCTGCTCATCGGTGCCGAACCGGAACAGCGGGTTGGCGCCCAAGCCCACCGCGGCCTCGAGCGTGATCGCGAGCGACGAGTCGTATCGCCCGATCTCTTCCAGACTCAGGCAGAACGAGAGCAGGTCGCCCCCCTGCCCGCCGACCTCCTCGGGGAACGGGATGCCGAACAGCCCCAGCTCGGCGGCGCGCATCACGATCTCGGTGGGGAACTCCTCGCGTTCGTCGGCCTCGGCGGCCGCGGGCGCCACCACGTCCTCGGCGAACGCGCGCACCGCTGCGCGGAGCTCTTCCTGTTCCGGCGTGAGATCGAAGTCCACCGTTGCGAAGCCTAGCGGTCAGACGTCCGAAATCGCCGAACGGCTGGAGACGAGCTCGGCCTCGCGGAAGGGCTGGAGCATCTCGGTTCGCTCGAGCAGTTCCCTGGCACGCTCGACCTCCTCCTCGCCCCCGGCGGCCTCGACGCCGAACACCTGCGAGATCCACCACACGCGTGCGGCGACGTCCTTGGAGGAACCCTCTCCACGCTCGTAGCGCAGGATCGAGAGCGCGCGCTCCAGCGAGGCGTCTCGTTCGCCCTCGGCGAGCAGGATCTCGACGTCGGCGTAGTCGAGCCAGTCCTCGGCGGCGGCGGTCTCCTCGGAGGCGACCGACTCGGTCTCCTCCAGGACACGGCGGGCCGCTCCCGGGTCGCCCGCGCTCACGTACGCCCGGGCGAGCGCGGCGGCGGTCCACGTGATGATGCTCCGCTCCTTCAGCTCACGGCAGATGCGGTAGGCCTCGCGCAGGTCCTCGACGGCGTCCTGGGCCCGGCCGGCGAGCCGTCGGGCGATGCCTCGCGACGTGAGCGCGCTCGCCAGCTCCCAACGCGCGCCGAGCGCGCGGAAGGCGTCGACCGCGCGATCCATGTGCTCTTCGGCCTCCGCCAGCCGCATCATGTGGCGCATCGTGCCGCCGACCGCCTCGTGCGCGACCGCGAGCGAGAAGCGGTCCCCGCTCGCCTCCGCGACCGCGAGGGCCTCCGCCGCGAGCCGAAGCGAACCCTCCTCTTCGCCCCCGTCGCTCTCGAGCGTGGAGAGCCCGACGAGCGACCGCGCCTCGGACCACCGGTCGCCCTCCGGGTTCGCCCGTGCGGTCTCGACCGCCTCCTGGAACATCGCGCGCGCCGCTTCGGTGTCCCGCCGGAAGTAGGGCGCCCACGCGGCGACCAGCAACGTCCGCGCCAGCGTCCACGGATCCCCGAGCCCGCGAGCCGCCTCGAGCGCGTCGTCGAGCAACTCGGCGGCGCGCTTGGTGTCCCCCAGGATCGAGAGCTCGATGTCGCCGAGGAAGCGCGAGGCCTGCGCACGGACCGCGAGGTCGCCGTCGCCGAGCTTCAGCGCGCGCTCGAGCACCGGGACGGCGGGCTCGAACTCGCCGAGCCAGTACCGGATCTCGCCGAGGCTCGCGAGGATCCGCGCCTCTCGGAGCCCCCACGTGCGTTCGGGACCGGCGAGCTCCAGAGCGCGGCGGTAGTCCTCCTCGGCCGCCTTCATGTTCGGCCCCTCACGGGCGATGTCGCCGGCGCGAGCCAGGGCGTCGACCGCACGTTCGGCGAGCGTTCGGTCGCGGGGGTTGAGGTCGAGCGAGGCGAGCGCCGCCTGCTCCAGATGGAAAGCGATCGCGCGCGGGCGGCGGGCGGCCGTCTCCGGGTTGCTGGACAGTCCGTCTGCGACCAGCAGGTGCAGGCGCTGGCGCTCGCGCTTGGGCAGGCTCTCGTAGGCGACGTCTCGCACCATCCCATGGCTGAAGCGCCAGACGTCGGGGCGATCGCCGTCGCGTTCGAGCAGCTCCTCCTCCTCGAGCCGGCCGAGCGCCTCGCCGGTCGGGTCGGCGACCAGGTCGAGCTCGGCGAGAGTGAACGACGATCGGGCGAACACCGAGGCCTTGCGGATCAGATCTCGGCCCTCGGGTGAGAGGTGGTCGATCCGGGCCGCGATCACGGCTTGCACGGTGGGCGGCAGCAGCGCCGGCGGCAGCGGGCCGGTGTCGGCCGAGAGCCCCTTCCCTTCGTGCAGCAGCATCCCGGTCGTCTCGATGATGAAGAACGGGTTTCCACCCGCGTGCCGAGCGATCCGCTGGGCGGTCGCCTCGTCCAGGCCCTCGCCGGCGTCCCGTGCGAGCTGCGCCGAGTCATCGAGTGAGAGCGTCTCCACGTAGAGGTTGACCGAGTTCCCGCGCCCGCCGCCCCAGCCGGGACGGTCGTCGAGCAGCGTGTACCGGGCCGCGCAGATCACGAGCAACGGGATGCCGTCGGCCTCGCGCACCAGCTCCTCGACCAGCTCGAGCATCGGCGCCTGCGCCGCCTGCAGGTCCTCCAGCACCAGGACCACCGGCCCCCGGCCGGAGAACCCGCGAAGGAGCGCGAGCAGCCCCGATCGGATCTCGGCCACCCGGTAGCGCTTCTCGTCACGCGCCTCGCCGGCGATCCCGAGCGCGATGCACAGGCGCTCGACGATCTGCTTCGCCTGGTCGGGCGAGGTGCACTCCAGGACGATCTCCTCGAGCCGCGCGCGGAGCGCCTCGGGCGGCGCGTGCGCCGCCTCTCCCATCTCGTGCAGGAGGATCTGCGCGAGAGGGCCGAAGGTCACGTCCTCTTCGAACGGGCTCGCGCGGCCCGCCAGCACCTTGGCGTCCTCCGGCACACCGGCCACGAACTCGTCGACCACACGGCTCTTGCCGATCCCCGCCTCGCCGAACAGCGTCACCAGGTGCCCGCGGCGCGTCTCCCGTGCGCCGTCGAACGCGTCCTGCAGCAGCCGGAGCTCGCGCTTGCGGTTCACGATCGGGATCGTTCGGCGGCCCGAGCCGGGCTGCAGCGCCGCGACCGGCCACGCGCGCGCCTCGTCCTCGAACCCCTTCGCCTCGACCTCGCGCATCGGACCGTACTGGACCTGCGACAGGGACAGGAGGTAGGTCGTCTCCGAGACCAGCACCATCCCCGGGTCGGCGGCCTGCTGGAGCCGCGCCGCCAGGTTGACGGTGGCGCCGTAGATCAGGCCCTGCTCGGACGCCTCGCTGCCGATCGCGACCGGTCCGGTATGGATCCCGACACGGATCCGGAGCGGGACCGGGAGTCCGATCTCCTCGCCGAGGCGACCGACGCGGTCCACAAGCCCCAGGCCGGCCCGAACGGCGCGGAGCGCGTCGTCGTCATGCGTGTGCTGCAGGCCGAAGACCCCAACGACGGCATCCCCGGCGAAGTTGTACGCACGGCCGCGGAGCGACTCGAGCTCCTCGGCCACCATCCGGTAGTAGCGGGTGAGGACCTCTCGGTAGCGTTCGGGATCGATCTGGCTGGACAACAGGGTCGACCCGACCAGGTCGACGAAGATCACGGTGACGAACCTGCGCTCCTCCGGCGGCGGTGCACCGACCGGATAGCCGCAGTTGGGGCAGAACCGGGCCTCGTCCGGAAGAGGAAGCCCGCACCGTTCGCACGCCAAGGTCGCCATGCCGAGAGCATACGGGCGCCGGATGACGCGACCCCCAGCGGAGGACGCGCCCGGATGCGCGCGGCGCGACGGTACCATCTCGCTGGTGACGACCAGACCCGCCTCGGCACAGCACCTGCGTGACCTCGCGGTGCTGCGCCGCGTCCGAGACCGCATCGACCGCGAGTACGCCCAGCCGCTGGACGTCGAGTCGCTGGCTCGTGGAGCGCACATGTCGGCCGGGCATCTCAGCCGCCAGTTCCGGCTCGCGTTCGGCGAATCCCCGTACAGCTACCTGATGACCCGGCGTATCGAGCGCGCGATGGCGCTCCTGCGTCGCGGCGACTTCAGTGTCACGGAGGTCTGCTTCGAGGTCGGGTGCACGTCGCTGGGCACCTTCAGCACGCGCTTCACCGAACTGGTCGGTGTGCCGCCCAGCGCCTACCGGCGTCGCGAGGCGGGCGCGATGGCCGGCATCCCGCCGTGCTTGGCCAAGCAGGTGACCAGACCGGTCAGGAATCGAGAAGCACCGGTCGCCGAACCCCAGCTAGCCTGAGCGCCATGGACATCAGCATCCACTCGAGCTTGCTCCCACAGGACGATCCGGACGCGGCCATGGCCTTCTACCGGGACACGCTCGGCTTCGAGATCCGACTCGACGTGGAATACGGCGGGCTGCACTGGATCACGGTCGGCCCCCCGGGTCAGCCCGATACGGCTATCGTCCTGTACCCCGCGGCCGCCACCCCCGGCATCACCGAGGACGAGCGCCGCACCATCACGGAGATGATGGCCAAGGGAACGTTCGCCAGCATCAACCTGGCCACGAAGGACGTCGACGGCACCTTCGAACGGCTGCAGGCGGGCGACGCCGAGGTCGTCCAGGAGCCGATCGACCAACCCTACGGGGTCCGCGACTGCGCTTTCCGTGATCCTGCGGGCAACCTGATCCGCATCCAGCAGCTCGGCTGAGGCGTGCGGCGTCGGGAGCCGGACCTACGGGCGGCATGTGTCCGCTGAAGCGAATCCCGCGTCGAGAGCGATCAGGAATCGAGAAGCGCGGGTGAGCGACCCACATCTAGCATGAAGGCGATGGACATCACGACGGCGAAGGGAGTGAACATGACCGCCTCATCCAACGAGGGGATCAAGACCGTGCTCCATCCGGTGTCGGACCCGGCGACGTCCAAGGCCGTGTACACAGCACTGCTCGGCATCGAGCCGCAGACCGACGGGGACTACTACGTCGGCTTCGACGCCGCCGGTCAGCACATCGGGTTGGTGCCGGGCGGTGGACCGCAGGGGATGACCTCTCCGGTGGCCTATTGGCACGTATCGGACATCGAGGCGAAACTGGCTGAGGTGACCGGCGCGGGAGCCACCGTGAAGGAGCCCGCGCACGACGTCGGTGGCGGCCGCCTCGTGGCCACCGTCACCGACCCCGATGGCAACGTCCTCGGGCTGCTGCAGGACCGATGATCGCCAAGACACGAGGAGGTGTTTCGGATGGCGGAGAACAAGACGCAGAGGAAGGGCACGCAGCGTTCGGCCAAGAGCACGATCGACACGAAGAACAAGGCCACCGGGATCACGGCAGAGGAACGAGCCGCGATGAAGGAGCTCGCCAAGGAGCGAAAGGCGGCCCGGACCAAGGCGGATGACGAAGCAGCAGTGCTCGAGAAGATCGCGGAGATGCCCGAGCCCGACCGCTCCATGGCCACGCGGCTCCATGAGATCATCATGAAGAGCGCGCCGGACCTCTCGCCGAAGACCTGGTACGGGATGCCCGCCTATGCCAAGGACGACAAGATTGTCTGCTTCTACAAGAGTGCGGACAAGTTCAAGTCGAGGTACGCGACGTTCGGCTTCGAGGAAGCGGCCAACCTCGACGAGGGTGCCATGTGGGTAACCTCCTTCGCGCTGAAGAAGCTGACCGTGACCGACGAAAAGAAGATCGGCGCGCTCGTGAAGAAGGCGGCGAGCTGAGCCCAGGACGAGACACGTCCTAGGTCTCGACGACCCTGAAGCCGGCGATATCGAGGATCGATCCGGTTCGCCGGGGTTGGGGCTCGACGACCACCTCGACGCGTTCGCCGATCTCCAACGGCTCCTCGTCCGGCTCGACCCGATGGATCAGGACCGCATCCGCACCATCGAGACGGACCGCGCCGAGGGTCTGGGGGCGCTCGAGCGACTCGCCCTCGATCCCCCGGAACACGATCGTGAAGGACACGAGCTCGCCGCCGGGACCGACCTCGGTGTCGGCCGAGAGCTCCGAGAAGCATCGCTCGCAGAACAGCCGAGCCGGCACATAGGTGTACGCGCAGGTCTCGCACCGCGAGCCGAGCAGCACGCCGCGCTCCAGGAGCGCCGTGAAGAACGCGTCACCGGCGACACCCGGCGTGTAGCGGTGGCGAACGGGCAGGTCCCCCTCCCACCGCCGGATCTGTTCGGGACGAGCGATCCTTTCGAGCATCAGCCCGCGTCCTCTCCCCGCAGTGGTCGGAAGTACGCGATGTCGAGGATCGAGCCGGTGCGCTCGCCCACCGGCTTCCAGACGGCCTCCACCTTCATCCCGATCGTGACCTCGTCGGGTTCCACTTCGCCGAGCGTGTGCAGGAACCCGCCGTCCGAGCCGTCGATCGCGATCACCGCGGGGAGCTCGGGCTCGTCCAGCGGCTGCATGTCCCACCGTACGTTGCAGATCGAGAAGGTCTGCACCACGCCGGTATTCTCGACCTGCACCCAGGCATCGGTTGCGCGGAAGTCGCGCTCGCAGAACATCCGAGGTGGCACGAGCACCCGGTGGCACACGCGGCACGCTCGGCCGAGGATCGTGCCCCCGCGGAGGCCGTCGAGGAACCGGCCGATCGCGACGCCCGCATCCCAGGCGTAGCGAGCGCCGATCTCG
>JBKPRY010000301.1:0-1052 GCA_046734755.1 Actinomycetota bacterium
CGCTCCACTTCGTCCACGCGTTCGGTCCGCCGGTGCGTCCTCGCGATGAGAAGTTCGATCCGGACCGCGGGGTGCTGCGAACACTCGGCGTGGGTGCTCGGGTCGAGCCTGGACGCGTCCGAACCTCCGACGACGCGCCCGGCCGCCAAGCCGCGCCGGCTCCCGAACGCGCCTCCACCCCCGAGGGACGCCGCCGGCTCCTGATGGGCCGGCTCGCCGGCGTGTTGTTCCTCGCGTCGTCCGGGCTCATGCTGATCGCGCTGCCGCTCTCGCCTGCGGACGCGAGCCTCGCCGGTACGGTAGCGGTGGCGGCGAGCGGGGCCGTCGTCGGATGCTTCGCGATGTTCGCGCCGTGGGACGCCTGGCCGAGGGCCACGAGCCTGATCCTGGTGCCTCCGGCGTTTGCTCTGATCGCCTTCGGCAACCTCTACGCCGGACGCCAACACACCTACGGCGTCTTCTTCGTCGTCGCGTTCGTCTGGATCGGGCTCGCGCACGGCCCGTGGACCTCGGCCGCGGTCGCACCCCTCGCGGTCGTCGCGTACCTCGTGCCCTTCGTGTTCCTCCCCGGTGACGCCGAGGCGGGCGTGAGCTCGGTCGCCGTCACGATCCCCGCATGCATCATGGTCGGCGAGGTCCTGTCGTGGGGTTCGACGAGGCTCGCCCGGACCGAGGAGGAGCTCCGGCACGAACGCGAGATCGCCCAGGGACTGAAGGAGCTCGCCGACATGAAGACCGCGTTCATGTCCGCGGTCTCGCACGAGCTCAGGACGCCGATCACGATCTGCCGCGGCCACCTCGAGGTGCTGGAGCCCGACGCCGATCGACTCGAGATCGGCGAGACGATCGCACTCGTGCTCGACGAGCTCGATCGGATGAACCGGCTGGTCGACGACATGACGACCGCGGTTCGCGGCGACGACCCATCGTTCCTGAGAAGGGAACCGGTGCAGCTCGACACGCTCGTCGTCCGCGTCGCGCGGAAGGTCGAACCGCTGCTGAGCCGGCGCCTTTGGGTCGCTCCGGTCCCCGCGGACGCGCGACTGCAGGCC
>JBKPRY010000302.1:0-1164 GCA_046734755.1 Actinomycetota bacterium
TCACCCCCCGGACGATCCTCAAGCGCCAGATCGCTCGCGCGGCCGAGCTCGGCTACACGATCAAGACCGGATCCGAGCTCGAGTTCTACCTCTTCCGGGACTCCTACCGCGACGTCGCCGAGCGCGGGTACCGGGACCTACGCCCCAGTTCGCCGTACATCATGGACTATCACATGCTCCAGACCACTCGCGACGAGTGGTTCGTCCGTCAGGTCCGCAACGCGATGCTGGGCGCCGGCATCCCCGTGGAGTTCAGCAAGGGGGAGTTCGGCAGGGGCCAGCAGGAGATCAACATCACCTACTCCGACGCGCTGTCCAACGCGGACCACCACGCCCTGTACAAGCACGGCGTGAAGGAGATGGCCGAGCTGAACGGCGTCGCGGCCACGTTCATGGCCAAATGGACGATGGCCGAGGCCGGCTCGAGCTGCCACCTGCACTCCAGCGTGTGGAGCGCCGACGGGAGCGAGAGCCTCATGTGGTCGGACCAGGGCGAGCACCACATGAGCGACACCTACCGCTGGTACATGGGCGGCCTGATGGCCTGCGCGCGCGAGATGGCGTGGATGTACGCGCCGTTCGTGAACTCGTACAAGCGCTACCAGCTGGGATCGTGGGCTCCGACGGCGATCGTGTGGAGCCGCGACAACCGGACGTGCGGGTTCCGGACGGTCGGCGAGCATGCGGGTGCACGCGTCGAGTGCCGGATCCCCGGGGCCGACGCGAACCCGTACCTCGCGTTCGCGGCGACGATCGCCGCCGGACTGTGGGGGATCGAGAACAAGGTCGAGCCACCGCCGATGTTCGTCGGCAACGCCTACGAGGCCAAGGACGTCCCGCGCGTCCCGTACTCGTTGCACGAGGCGGTGGAGACGTTCCGGGGATCGACGGTCGCGCGGGAGGCGTTCGGCGACTTCGTGTTCGAGCACCTGCTCAACACGGCGCACCAGGAGCAGGTGATCTTCGACAACACCACGGTCACCGACTGGGAGCTCGCCCGCTACTTCGAGCGCGGCTAGGGTTGCCGGGGGGCGATCCCGGCCGTCTCGGATGCTTGGGGGTCGATCCCGGCCGTCTCGGATGCTTGGGGGGTCGATCCCGGCCGTCTCGGAACACTTCGTCGATATCCTTGACATCCGAACGTATGTTCGATATGGTTGTCTC
>JBKPRY010000303.1:0-3628 GCA_046734755.1 Actinomycetota bacterium
CGACCTGCTGATCCGCAATCAGGAACTCGCCGCCGAGGGCGAGTACCCCTACTGCCAGGACACGGGGTACACCGTGATCTTCCTCGACCTCGGCCAGGACGTGCACGTTACCGGCGCCGACCTGTACGACGCGGTCAACGAGGGCGTTCGGCAGGGGTACGGGGACGGGTACCTCCGCGGTTCGATCGTCCGAGATCCGTTGTTCGATCGCAGGAACACCGGCGACAACACGCCCGCGTTCATCCACACGCGCGTCGTCCCCGGAGACCAGGTGCGGATCCAGGTGGACGCGAAGGGAGCCGGCTCGGAGAACATGGGCAAGCACGCGATGCTCAAGCCCGCCGACGGGCTCGAGGGGGCCAAGGAGTTCGTCCTGCAGGCCGTGGCCGATTCCGGCCCGAACGCCTGCCCTCCGGGGATCATCGGCGTCGGCATCGGTGGGAACTTCGAGATGTCGGCCGTCATCGCCAAGCGGGCGCTGATGCGCAAGGTCGGTCAACCCAACCCGGACCCCCAGATCGCCGAGCTCGAGGCCGAGCTGTACGAGAAGTGCAACGCGCTCGGGCTCGGACCCGAGGCGCTCGGCGGCACCCAGACGGTGCTCGCCGTCCACGTCGAGACGATGGCGACCCACATCGCCTCGCTGCCCGTCGCCGTCAACATCGAGTGCCACGCGCATCGGACAGGCTCGAGGGTGATCTGAGTGTCGGTGGAGGTCCTGGGTGACGGTCGCAAGCGCATCTCGGCGCCGCTGTCCGACGACGACGTCCGCGCGCTCGAGATCGGCGACGTCGTCCTGGTGAAGGGGACGGTGTACGCGGCACGCGATGCCGCGCACAAGCGGATGGTCGAGATGCTCGACCGAGGCGAGGATCTCCCGTTCGACATCCGCGGGCAGATCGTCTACTACGTCGGTCCCACGCCCGAGCGACCCGGGAACGTCACGGGCTCGGCCGGCCCCACCACGGCCAGCCGGATGGACAAGTGGACGCCCCGGCTGCTCGAGCTGGGCCTGAAGGGCATCATGGGTAAGGGCGGACGCGGTCCGGCGATCCGCGCCGAACTCGAGAAGCACACCGCCGTCTACATGGCGGCACTCGGCGGCGGCGGGGCGCTGTCGGCGCTCACGGTTCGGGGGCAGGAGGTCATCGCGTTCGAGGACCTGCAGACCGAGGCGATCCGGCGGATGGAGCTCGAGGACTTCCCGGTCTGGGTCGTGAACGACTGCCGTGGACGCGACTTCTATGCCGAGACGATCAGGCCCTGGCGAAACAACGACCTGCTCCCGGAGGCGCTGCACGTCCCGACCGACGAGTGGGCGGGCGAGAACGGCGGAGGCTGATGCGCCGGTTCATCGACGAGCTCCGGGTGCACGTCCGGAACTTCTTCACCAACTGGCACGAGTACGACGCGCCGGTGACGACCAAGCTTCGGCTCACCTTCCGCAACCGCCTGCACGCGACGTTCTCGCGCGCGCAGTGCTGCGGCCATCACGGCGAACCCGGCTGCTGACAGCTTCCTCCCGGGGAGCCCGGTCCGGGCTCCGAGCACCACCCGCACCCGAGCTGACTCCCTACCGTGCCCCGGCGCGGTCGACGACACCGGAGGTCCGCGGGCTCATCCCTACGATGAGGTTCGCGGTTCCACCCACTACGAGACCGAGCCCGAAGCCGCCGAGCACGTCGAGCGGCGCGTGTGCCCCCAGGTAGACCCGCGCGAATGCGACCAGGGCGACGACCGCCCACGGTGCCACGCGCCAGCCGCCGCGTAGGTACGGCGCGAGGACCCATGCGAGCCCCGTGAGCAGGACCACGTGGCCGGACACGAACGAGGCCCCGGCCGTGGGCGTGTCCCCGCGGACGATCGCGTCCGCGATGGTCTTGCCGGGGCGGGAGCGCTCGACGAGCTGCCAGACGATCCGCTCGAATACCAGCTTCTCGACCGTGACCAGCAGGCAGGCGATCGCGAGGCGCCATCGACGGAACAGGGCCGCCCCGAGGGCTACGATCGGGCCGACCGCGAGGACACCAAGCCACTGCACCCATTGCATGACCGGCGACAGCGCCTCGGGCAGGCCGTTGATCGCGTGGAACACCGCCAGCTCCGCGGGCCCGACCGTGCCGTCCGAGGCGACGACCGCACACGCGACCAACACCGCGAGCCCCGCGAGCGCGACGAGGGCGTCGGTCTTTCGGCGAACGACGCGCCCGCTCATCCGCGCAGCGTCTCCTCGATCGCCGCCGCGACCTCCTCGGTCGAGGAGGTGCCGCCCAGGTCGGGCGTACGCGCGCCGCCGCGTTCGAGCACCCGGTCGACGGCGCGTTCGACGGCGGTCGCCGCGGCGGGCTCGCGCAGGTGGCGGAGCAGCATCGCTCCCGACAGGATCATCGCGATCGGGTTCGCGATGCCCCTGCCGGCGATGTCCGGGGCGCTGCCGTGCACGGGCTCGAACACCGCGTACTCCCATCCGAGGTTCGCGCCCGCCGCGAGCCCGAGTCCCCCGACCAGCCCGGCGCACAGATCCGAGATGATGTCGCCGTACAGGTTCGGCAGCAGCAGCACGTCGAACGCCGCGGGTTCGCGCACCAGCCGCATCGAGAGCTGATCGATCTCCATCTCCTCGAACCAGATCTCCGGATGCCCCTCGGCCTCGATCTGACCGATGGACAGGAATAACCCGTCGGAGAACCGCATGATGTTCGCCTTGTGCCCGAGCGTGACCTTGCGCCGTCCGTGCGTCCCCACGAACTCGAGCGCGAACCGGACGACCCGCCGCGCGCCGGTCACCGAGATCGGCTTCACCGTGAGCCCGGAGTCCTCGCGCAGCTCGCGCCCGGAGAGCCGCAGGAGTTGTTCGCGGAGCTCGAGGGCCTCGGGCGTCCCCTTCGCGAACTCGATGCCCTGATACAGATCCTCGGTGTTCTCGCGGATCACGACGAGATCGACGTCGGGGTGTCGCGTCGGCAAGCCCGCCAGCGAACGCGAGGGCCGCACCGCGGCGAACAGGTCGAGCGCCTGCCGAAGCTCGACGTTGACGCTCCGGAACCCCGACCCGACCGGCGTGGTGATGGGGCCCTTGATCGCCACGCGCGAATCGCGGATCCGGTCGAGGACCCGTCCGGGCAGGGGTGTCCCCTCGCGCTCCAGGACGTCGGCGCCCGCCTCCTCGATCACCCATTCGATCGGAATCCCCGTGGCGTCGAGCACGCGCCGGGTCGCCTCGGAGACCTCGGGCCCGATGCCGTCGCCGGGGATCAGGGTTACCAGGTGCGCCACGGCCCGAACCTTATCCGGGGTTCGGCGTCGAGCGGTCGATGGATGTGGCGGCCGGCGGGTCAGAAGCGGTCGAACAGGATCGAGCGCTTCACCTCCTGGATCGCCTTCGTGACCTCGATGCCCCTGGGGCATGCGTCCGTACAGTTGAACGTCGTCCGACAGCGGAACACTCCGGTCTTCTCCGACAGGATCTTCAGGCGCTCCTTGCCGTCCTCGTCCCGTGAGTCGTAGACGAACCGGTGGGCGTTCACGATCGCCGCGGGCCCGACGTACTCCTCGTCGCCCCAGAAGATCGGGCACGAGGTCGTACACGCGGCGCACAGGATGCACTTGGTCGTGTCGTCGAACCGGT
>JBKPRY010000304.1:0-2820 GCA_046734755.1 Actinomycetota bacterium
GCGGCCTCGGGCGTCAGCCTCGGCGTGCACCCCGAGGACCTCCCGCTCTGGCTCGAGGAGCTCCGCTGATGCCGTGGCCGATCGATGCGCTGCCGTATCCCTTCGAGCTGGGTTTCATGCAGCGAGCGCTGGTGGCGAGCGTCGTGGTCGGCGTCTTCGCGCCGATGATCGGGACCTTCGTCGTCCAGAAGAAGATGTCGCTCATCGGCGACGGGATCGGGCACCTTGCCTTCGCGGGCGTGGGCGCCGGGATAGTCGCCGGCGTGTCGCCGATCTGGGCCGCGCTCGTCGTGGCGGTCGCCGGTGCGCTCGGGATCGAGTGGCTCCGTTCGCGCAGGACGGCGTCCGGTGACCTCGCGCTCGCTCTTTTCTTCTACTCGGGGATCGCCGCCGGGGTCGTCCTCGTGAGCCTGGGGGGAGGGTTCGACGCGAACCTCCTGACGTACCTGTTCGGCCAGCCCCTCACCGTGAACGATCAGGAGATCGCGATCGTCGTCGGGCTGGGAGCCGCGGTCGTCGCCACGATGCTGGTGCTCCGTCGCGGCCTGTTCGCGGTGGTCACCGACGAGGACTGGTCCCGCGTCGCCGGGCTGCCGGTCGGTCTCCTCAACACGGTCCTCGCCGTCATCGTCGCGGTCTCGGTCGTGGCCGCGATGCGGATCGTGGGGCTGCTGCTGGTGGCGGCCATGATGGTGCTGCCGGTCGCGAGCGGGCAACTGCTCGCGCGTTCGTTCCGCGGGACGCTGTGGTGGAGCGTGGCGATCGGCGTGGCTTCCGTGGTCGCGGGGCTGTCCGCCTCGAGGATCTGGGGCCTCGCCCCCGGCGGCACGATCGTGCTGATCTCGGCCGCGATCTTCGTCGTCGTCGCGTTGATCAGGCGCGCGAGGGTGCCGAAGCTCCAGGCGCAGGGGGCCGGGCTATGAACGCCGACCTGCACGCGGCCGTGGAGCTCCGGCTTCGAGCGATCGGGCAGCGATACACGACGAAGCGCCGGGCGCTCGTAGACGCGTTGGTGAAGGCGAGCAACCCGGTGGCCGTCCCCGACCTCGCGCGGCGGCGCTCGCTCCCGCAGAGCTCCCTGTATCGGAACCTCGCCGTGCTCGAACAGGCAGGAGCCGTCCATCGCGTGATGACGCACGAGGAGTTCGGGCGGTACGAGCTCGCGGAGGACCTGACGCAGCACCATCATCACCTCGTCTGCCGCAACTGCGGCGTGGTCGAGGACGTCACGGTCGCGCCCAGCTTCGAACGGCAGGTGCAGCGCAGCCTCGCCGACGTCGAGGACCGGACGGGCTTCTCGGCGGTCAGCCACCGCCTCGACCTGATCGGTACCTGCCGGAACTGCAGCTAGGGGGTCAGGTAGGGGTGGTCGGGGCGTTCGACCGCGGTGATGTCGGACGCGTCCACGATGACCTCCCGCCCGATCGGGAAGATCGTCCCGGTCACCTGGACCCAGTCCTCGTTTTCGAACTGGCCCGGCGTGACGTTCACCACCCGCACCTCGGCGATCGTCGCGTCGGCGACGCAGCAGGTCACCACGTACCGCGCGAGCAGGAACTCGTCGGCCGGGGTGTCGTCGCGGATCGAGACGAACCCGACGAAGCTCACGTTGTCACCGGCCCGCTTGGCGAGCGCACGTTCGCCTTCGGGGCTGGTCTCGGCGGCGGCCACGTCGATCAGCGTGAGCTCGCCGCTGCCGATGTCGCCGGCCGACGCCGCGAACCCGGCTCCGGAGAACCCGGCGCGCTTGCCCGCCGAGAACGTCCCGAGCGTCGTGACCGGCGCGAAGAGCACGAGCACCACCGGCACGACCAGGAGACCCATGATCCAGAGCTCGCGCGCCGCGAGAGGTTTCGGCGCGACGACGCGAGCCGACGCGAGCCTCCCGACCGTCGCGGCGGTGAGCAAGACGGCCGAGATGGGGACGACCCAGTCCGTTCGCGTCGACAGGTAGAACGCTTCGCGGCCGCTGATCCATAGGAACCAGAAGAGGGCCGCCCACGCGGCGAGGACGACGGTTCCCGCCACGCGCGTGGGACTCCATCGCCGAGGAGGAGCGGCCTCCCGGGCGACTCGCGCACCCGTCCGCGCGACGATCGCGTCGCTCATCCGAACGCCACCCCCACCCACAGCGCTCCCACGAGGGTCGCCGCCGCGGCGACCAGCACGACCGTGCGCGCGAACCCGCGCCGGAACGTCCCCGCATACAGCGACACGAGCTTCAGGTCCACCATCGGGCCGAACACGAGGAACCCGAGCATCGCCGACGGTCCGAACTGCACGAACGAGGCCGCGACGAACGCGTCGGACTCGGAGCAGAGCGACAGCGCGGCCGCCAGCGCCATCATCGCGAGGATGCTGATCACCTGGCGTTCCGCGAGGCCCGTCAGCAGCGACGTGGGCAGGAACGTCTGGATCGCGGCCGCGATCGTCGCGCCGAGGAGCAGGTAGCGCCCCATGAACAGGAAGTCGTTGCCGAGGTGCACGAAGAAGCGCCGCCATCGCGCCTCGGGTCGTCCGAGCTCGAGCAGGTGCTCGTCCACCTCCTCGGGGTTCGGCTTGAGCAGCTCGTCCTTCGAGCGGTCGCCGATCACCCATCCCACGGCGATCGCGACCAGCATCCCGAGGAGGAAGCGGCCGCCGACCATCGTCCACAGCGTGGTCCTGCCCCGGAACGCAACGAACGTCGATGCGATCACGACCGGGTTCAGCACCGGCGCGGCGAGCATGAACGTGACCGCGGCCGAGGGCATCAGTCCACGCTGCATCAGTCGTCGCGCGACGGGCACCGACCCGCACTCGCAGATCGGGAACGCGAGC
>JBKPRY010000305.1:0-2669 GCA_046734755.1 Actinomycetota bacterium
CCGGGCGTCATGAAGATGCCTCGGTTCACCATCCACGTGAACGACGCGTAGAACAGCTCGGGGATCGTCTCGAGGAAGTCGCGGTAGTTGACCAGCGGTTCCTTGCGATACGAGACGCACCCCTTCGCGCCGAGGTCCATCGTGTGGGCCGGGAGGTCGTGCTCGTCGATCGCGCGCTGGCAGCCCTCGGCGAGCATCGTCCCCAGCTTGCCCAGGTGGTCGTACGCGTCCTTCGTCAGGACCTGCGTGAGGGCCGCGAGGCCCGCCGCGGACGAGAGCGGGTTCCCGTTGAACGTGCCCTGCTGCGCCGCGCCCTTGGTCACCCACTCCATGAACGAGGCCTCACCGCCGAAGGCCCCGATCGTGACGCCGCCGCCGATCGCCTTCGCG
Source organism: Actinomycetota bacterium (assembly GCA_046734755.1). Taxonomy (GTDB): domain Bacteria; phylum Actinomycetota; class UBA4738; order UBA4738; family HRBIN12; genus DASSJM01. Next base: position 391 of record JBKPRY010000305.1, read on the forward strand.
TACGCGGCGAGATGGGGGCGGACCCCGTAGCGCTCGGTCGTCCCGCCGTACGCGATCGTCCCGCCGCACTTGACCTCGTCGTAGATCAGGGCCGCGCCGTGGCGTTCGCAGATGTCGCGGAGCGTCTGCAGGTAGCCCGGCTGCGGCACGACGAGCCCGATGTTCATCATCACGGGCTCGAGGATGACCGCGGCGATCTCGCCCGGGTTGTCGGCGAACGCCTGCTCCACCGCGGCCGCATCGTTGAACGGGACGATGATCACCGTCTGGGTCAGGACCTTCGGGATGCCCTTGGACGTGGGCTCGGTCGTGTACCAGACCCGGTCCTCCGCGCCGACGTTGAAGCGCATGTCGAGCACGTCGGCCTCGGGCACGACCGAGAACAGGACCGAGTCGTGGTGACCGTGGTAGGAGCCCTCCATCTTCACGATCGAGTCCCGGCCGGTCGCGGCCCGGGCCACGCGGATCGCGTCCATCGTTGCCTCGGTCCCCGAGTTCACGAACCGCATCTGCTCCAGTTGGAACCGCTCGCAGATCGCCTCGGCGAGCGCGACCGTGGTCTCGGTCGTGACGGCGAAGTGGATGCCCTGGTCGGCGACGGCCCGGATCGCCTCGACGATCTTCGGGTGCGCGTGGCCGACGACGTTCACGCCGAACCCGCCGTGGAAGTCGAGGTACTCGTTGCCGTCGACGTCCCACACCTTCGAGCCCCGGCCGCGCCGTAGGTATGTGGGGTAGGGGTCGCTGGCCTGGAAGTTGGAGGCGACGCCGTTCGGTAGGCTGCGCAGGGCGCGCTGGTGCAGGCTCTCGGAGCCGGGGGTCCGATCCAGGAGCTTGCGGCCCTCCCGCTCCGCGATCTCGGCGGCCTTGGACTTCAGGCGTTCCACATCGGTCACCACGCTGCACCTCCCGTCGGGTGCGCCAATCTACCCAGGCGGACCTCGGTGGGGCAACGAGCGGTGGCCGCCGGCTAAGGCCGGAAGTTCACGAACTGCAGCGGGACGTCGAAGTCGTGGTCCTTGACGGCCCTCATCACGACCTGGAGATCGTCCTTGGCCTTGCCCGTGATCCTGACCTGGTCGCCCTGGACCTGGCTCTGGACCTTGACCTTCAGGCCCTTGACGAACTTCACGAGCTCTCGCGCCTTCTCCTCGGAGATCCCGACATTCAGGTTGATCGACTGGCGGGAGGCCCCCTTGGCGGCCGGCTGGATCGGCCCGAAGTGCAGGGCCTTCAGCGAGACCTGGCGCCGAACGGCCTTCTCCTTCAGCACCTCGACGGCGGCCTTGAGCCGGTCCTCCGTCGAGGAGCGGACCTCGATCAGCTGGTCGTCCTGGCTGATGCTCGTTCCGGTGTCCTTGAAGTCGAAGCGCTGCGCGATCTCGCGCCGCGCCTGGTCGACGGCGTTCGCGACCTCGGGCATCGAGACCTCGGAGACGATGTCGAACGAGAAGTCCTGCTTGGCCATGGCGGCCATCCTATCGTGGAGGTCCGCAACCGCCGATTGCTATCCTCCTCGCATACGGGAGGATGCCCGAGCGGCCAAAGGGAGCGGTCTGTAAAATCGCCGGCTAAGCCTACGGAGGTTCGAATCCTCCTCCTCCCACCACCGAACCGACTCATCAGCGGCGGCGTGTTCGCGTAACGAGGCACCTCGCGTGCTTCGTGGAGGGTCCGTGCGAAGACTGATCGCGTCCGAGTTCGTGACGCTCGACGGCGTGATGGAAGCACCCGGTCACGAACCGCATCCCGACGGGAGGAACGCGTGGGCCCTGCGGCACGCCGGCGAGGACCAGCAGCGGTTCAAGGTCGACGAGGTCTTCCAGGCGGGCGCGATGCTGCTGGGGCGAGTGACCTACGAGATCTTCGCCGCGTTCTGGCCGACCGCTCCGAGAGACGAGGGTTTCGCCGATCGCATGAACGATCTCCCGAAGTACGTGGTCTCCAAGACCTTGGAGAGCCCGTCCTGGCGGAACTCCACGGTCATCAGGGGCGACCCCGTCGAGGCGATCACGGAACTGAAGCAGGAGTCCGGCGGGGACATCTTCCTGTACGGCAGCTGCGATCTCCTCAACTCCCTCATCGGGCAGAACGTGATCGACGAGTACCGGATCATGGTCTTCCCGGTCCTCCTCGGAAGCGGCAAGCGCCTCTTCAAGGAAGCGAGCGACACGACGCACCTGGAGCTCTTCGAGACGAGGACGTTCGAGTCGGGGGTCAGCGTGCTGACCTACCGCCCAGTGGATCTGGCGCCGTCGAGCAGGTACGTGGAGTCGTTC
>JBKPRY010000306.1:0-2207 GCA_046734755.1 Actinomycetota bacterium
GCGGGGTACGCCGATCCGGTGCTCACGACGCAGGGCCTGCTCGAACGCGCCCGCGAGCTCGGCGCCGAGATCCGCGTGGGTCACGGCGTCACCGCGATCGAGCGACAGGGCTCGGCCTGGACCGTGTCGACGACCGATGCCTCGGTCGCGGCCGAACGCGTCCTGATCGCCGCAGGTCCGTGGAGCGCGCCGCTCGCGGCCATGGTGGGCGCCGATCTCCCGCTGACGGTCGAGCGTCATATCGTCGCGACCTTCGCGTGGAGCGACGACACTCGCGTCCCGGCCCACGGCGACCTGCCGAACGGCTACTACTTCCGTCCCGAGGGCGACGAGCTGTTCCTCATGGGCCCGCTCCACCCCGAGCCGAACGTCGCCCCCGACTCGTTCGACGAGCGCGTCGGCACGGACGAGGCTGAGCGACTCGCGGCGGGCGTGATCCGGCGCGCGCCGGCGCTGAAGCACGCGACCGCTCGGGGTGGCTGGGCGAGCTTGTATGACGTGAGCCCGGACTGGCAGCCGGTGATCGGCGAGATCGCCCCCGGGGTGTTCGTCGACGCCGGGACGAGCGGCCACGGCTTCAAGCTCGCGCCGGCGCTGGGCGCGCACATCGCCAACCTGCTCACCGGGGCCGAGGTGGATCCGGCTCTCGAGCAGTTCCACCCTCGCCGGTTCGAGCGGGCCGGCGCGCTGGACGCGGGGTTCGGCGAGGCGCGGATCCTGGGCTGAACGTCAGCCGCGGGCGACGAGGTTGCGGAGCGCGAGCATCGTGTTCTCGACGGGCTTCTCGGCGATCCGACGCATGAACCATGGGTACCAGTGCGTCCCGTACGAGATCAGCGAGCGTGCCCGGTAGCCATCCCCCGCCATGCGCAACAGGTCGGCCTGACGGATCCCGAACAGCATGTGCACCTCGAACCCGTCGCGCCCTCCGACGTCCGTCTCGATCTGGCGAATCAGGCCGACGTCGTGGGTCCCGAGCGCCAGCCGCCCGACCGGTCCCTTCCTCGCGAGGATCAGGAGCGCGAGCCGCCGGTAGGCCTCGTCGATCACCTCGCGCGAACCGAACACGAGCTCGCGCGGCTCGCGGTACGCGCCCTTGACCAGGCGGATCGTCGGGTCGAGCGGCATCAGCGAGTCGACGTCGTCGGCAGTGCGTTTCAGGTACGCCTGCAGGCAGACGCCGACGTTCGGGTGCCCGGCCCGGAGCTGGCGGTACAGGTCGAGCGTGCCGTCGACGTACGACGCCGACTCCATGTCCAGCCACAGCCAGTTGTCGTGCTCGGTCGCCGTTGTGGCGAGCTCCTCGAGGTTCGCGAGCGCTGCCTGCGAGTTGAGGTCGAGCCCCAGGTGGCTCGGCTTCACCGAGAACTCGGTGTCCAGGCCGGCCGCCGCGACGCGGTCGTAGGCCTCGCGGTAGTCCTCCACGACCCGCCGCGCGTCCGAGAGCTCGCTCACGTTCTCGCCGAGCGCGGTGAACATCGTCGGGAGCCTCCGCTCCTGCAGACGCTTCGCGGCGGCGGTCGCGTCGTCGAGCGTCTCGCCCGGCATGAAGCGACGAACGCTCCGGCGCACGAAGCGGTACTTCGGAAGGTGCTCGCGGAGCCAGCGGTTGTCGGCCGCCCAGAGCACGGCGTCGCGAGCCACGTTCATGAGCCAAGCCTAGCGAACAGGGTGGGTCGTCAAGGACCTCTTCGAGAAAAGGGAATCGACGGTGACCTGCTCGCGCTCGCGCCACAGCCCGACTGTCCGCGCTCAAGGGAGGTCACCGATGCTCCTGGCACCGGATCCCGATGAGATCCACGGCGAGCGAACGGTGGTGCCGCGAGAACCCCTGACGCTAGCAGCGATCAGGGGATGGAGGCGTTGTTATCAATGAGGTTGGGTCCAGTCGGAAGGCCGAGGACGCACAGCATCTCGTCGTCGTTCTTGTCGAAGAAGTCGAGGGTCGCGATGATGTCCTCGGGCGGAACGTCTGGAGGCGGCGGGAAGTCGATCAGGATCTGCTCGAACGACGATGGTCCCTTGAAAGCCGGAGGGCAATCGCCCCTTGGAGGAACCGCTCCGGCCGGGACGACCCCTCCGGCGATGGGAAGACACGCAAGGACGGACACGAGCAGCAGCCGTCGTACCTTCATGTTGACCCCCTTTGCCGGGCCGCGCGCCCGCGAACGCACACGAACCACGTCCCACAGACTCCGGCCACCTAC
>JBKPRY010000307.1:0-2568 GCA_046734755.1 Actinomycetota bacterium
TACTCCTGGAGGTAGATCGCGGCGGCGACCCCGACGGGCAGGGCGATCGCGGCGACGAACCCGACCAGGATCAACGACCCGACCAGCCCCTGCCAGACGCCCGCGCGTTCGGACAGGCTCGACGTATCGCTGGTGACGAACTCCCATCCCCTGGTCGACAGGACCGGCCATGCCTCGATGAGCGTGCTCACCAGCAGGATCAGCAGGATGGCCAACGCCAGCAGCAGGGTCGCGAGCAGTCCGAAGCGGAACAGCATCCCTCCCAGGTGCCGCCTGCGGCCGGTGAGCGCGAGGTTGACGGCGGTCCTGGTGTCGGCCTCGGCGACCAGCGACATCAGTACTTGCTCCTCACGCGCCGCACGAAGTGCTCGGAGACCACGTTGAGCAGGAACGTGAACGCGAACAACAGCAGCCCGACGAAGTACAGCGAATCGAACGCGAAGCCAGAGCCCCGGACCTGATCCGAACCGATCGCGAGGGAGGCGATCGCGCCGGTCATCGTCTGCCCGCCGCTCAAGGGATTGAGGTTCCGTTCCGCGCTCCCGGTCGCGCCGGCCGCGAGCGCGACCACCATCGTCTCCCCGACGGCTCGCGAGAACCCGAGGATCAGCGAAGCAACGATGCCCGAGACCGCGGCGGGGAACACGACCCGAAGGGTGACCGTCATGCGCCGGGCGCCGATCCCGTACGCACCCTCTCGGAGCGCGTTGGGGACGGCGTGCATCGCGTCCTCGGCCACCGAGGCCACCAGCGGGATCGTGAGGATCCCGACGGCCAGGCCCGCCGCCAGGTAGTTGAAGGTGCCGGCCGACGTGAAGATCTTGCGCACTAGGTCCGGGTTGATCACTTGCAGCGCGAAGTACCCCAGGACCACGCTCGGGATGCTGGCCAGGGTCTCCAAGATCGGCTTGAGGGTCCGCCGCGTCCTTGGGGTCGCGTACTCGGAGAGGTAGGCCGCTGCCCCGAGGCCCAACGGCGCCGCCACGAGCATCGCGATGACCGCGACGATCACCGTCCCCGCGAAGATCGTGAGCAGGTCGAACTGGTTGGACCGCGGGATCCATCCCTCGGTCCACAGCCAGCCGAGCTGGATGTCGAACAGCCACCGGATCGCCTCTTCGATGAGCGCCAGCACGATCGCGATGCTGATCACCAGGCCCAGCAAGGCGGCGGCCTGGAAGAGGGTCCGGACCAATTGCTCCTTCCGGTGCCGTCGCTTGCTCCCTCGCATGACCTCGAGGGTGATCGGCTGCCGGGTGGTGGCGGTCGCGCTCATGGTCCTACGAGCCTATCCCTCTCGTTCGGGGGTCGCGGGGGACCGGGCGCCGCCAGCCTGCGCCCGGTCCCGTCCCGACGGTGCCTTACGATGAGCCGGTCGCGCCTGTGCCGCCGGACGCGCCGGAGGCCGCGGACTCCCAGGTCGAACGGGTCGTCGAGATCTGGTCGGACGGCAGCTCGACGTAGCCGGTCTGGGTCACCGCTCCTTCGGCGCCGACACCTGCGTCCGAGAGGTAGTAGTCGACGAAGGCCTTGATGGCTGGGTCGGAGATCTTGGCCTTGTTCACGTAGATGTACAGCGTGCGCGAGAGCGGATACGACTGGTCCGCGATCGTGTCGCGGCTGGGTGCGATGCATCCGCTCCCCTCGTCCACCTGCAGGATCTTGACCTGGTCTCCGGCGTTCTCCGCGTACGCGAACCCGACGAACCCGAGCGGGGTGTCGGAGCCCTCCATCGCCGTGATGATCACGTTGTCGTCCGGCGAGGAGTGGTAGTCCGTCCGTAGGGACGCCGCCTTGTCCTCGGGCACGCCCTGCGAGAGCGCCGTGTCCTCGATGCCGGCGAGCTCGATGAACGCGTCGTAGGTCCCGGACTCCGTCCCGGGCGCCGTGATCTCGAGCGGGGCGTCCGGGAGCCCGCCCTTGCCACCGACCTGTTGGGCGAGCTTGTCTGCGCCGTTCCACGTGTCGATCCCGTCGGACTCGGGACCGAAGAGAGCATAGAGATCGCCCTTGTCCAGGCAAGTGACGTCGGAGTTGGCCGGATTCGTCATGACGGTGATGCCGTCGTAGGCGATCGCGAGCTCGACGTACTGGACCCCGCCCTTGTCGCAGGCCGTCTTCTCTTCGTCCTCGATCGGCCGGGAGGCGTCCTGGATGTCGGTCTCCCCGTCGCAGAACAGGACGAAGCCATCACCCGTTCCCGGCCCGTCCACCGTGATCGAGACGTCCGACGAAACGTCCTCGTTGAACAGCTCCGCCACCAGGCTCGTGATCGGCTGCACGGTCGAAGACCCCGAGATCGTGATGGTTCCGCTCAGGTTCTGGGCCGTGGTCCCGCCGCCTCCGGTGGTGCCGGTCCCGCCGCCGTTGTCGTCGCTGCTGCACGCCGCGGCGACGAGCGCCAGCACGGCCACCGCCGCCAGCACGAGCAGGCCGTTCCTGCGCTTCCCCATCCGAAACCTCCTTGTCGAGCGGGCCGGGTCGTCGCGCGGACGCTATCCAGTGGTGGTGAACGGCCCCAGGCCCGCAGGTGAACACCGGGTGAACGGCGCCCGGCGTGTGAACGCC
>JBKPRY010000308.1:0-2317 GCA_046734755.1 Actinomycetota bacterium
AGGGCTGCGGGAGCCCCAGATCCGGTCCGAAACGCTCGATCGCGCCCGCCTCGCCATAGTTCGCGGTCAGGACGATGGCCCTCGAACGATCGCGCGCCGGGATCCGGTCCCACACGCGAGCGACCTCGCGCGCCAGATCCGGCCAGCCGACCTGCTCGCCCATCTCGGGGTTGGCCTCGTTGATCGACGAGTCCGCGAACGTCGCAGCGGGTAGGACGGGAATCGCCGCCGGGACGAGCAGCAGCGTCGTCAGGCCGAGCGCCGCGATAGCTGCCGGCCGGGCCAGCCCACGCCGGTGCCGTGCGAGCCATCGCTCGACCGGCACCGCGCCGGCCGCGTACAACGGGACGTACAACCCCGCGGCGTAATAGGGCTTGTCTCCGGCGGAGACGGCGAACACGACGGCGAGCACGAGGTAGGCGATCCCCAGGAACTGATACGGCCGCGCCTCGGGGTCGCGGAGCACGCGGATCAGGCCGGCGATCCACACGACGGCGGGAACGATTCCGGTGATGAGCACCTGCACGGGAACCCATGCGAGCGTGCTCCCGAGGTCCATGCTGTCACCCTGAATCTTCCGGATCATGTCGATCTGCGGCCACCCGTGGTCGGCCTGCCAGATCAGATTGGGCAGCCACACCACGGACGCTACGAAGACGCCGGCGACGAACCAGGGCGTGAAGAGCAGGCGGCGTTCGGGCGTGAGCAAGAGCCCGATCAGCAAACCGCCGACCAGGAAGGCGATCGACCATTTGTTCTCAAGTCCGACACCCACGACGACGCCGACGAGGAGCCACAGCCGCGGATCGGCTGACCGGATGATCCGGATAACCAAGAACGTCACGAGCGCCCAGGCCAGCAGGTCGAAGGTCTCGGTGCTCAGGAGGTGTCCGGCGAGAAGGACCCCGGGTGTGCAGGCCGCGGACACGGCCGCCGCGATCTGACCAGTGCGCCCCGCCCTCATCTCGCGTGCAGTCAACGACGCGAGCACGACGAGCGCGCCGGCCATCAGCGCGGGCCAGACTCTGAGGCCGACAAGCGAGCCGGGGAACAACTCGTCGGACAGCCGGGCAAGCGCCGGCGTGAGGGGTGGCTGGTCGACGAATCCCCACGCGAGCCGGCGGCCGCACGCCAGGAAATACAGCTCGTCGCGGTGATACCCGTAGCGGCCGGCGAAGGCGATCAGCACGACGACGACCACCCCCGCGATCGCGAGCACGGAACCCCAGGCGAAACGGTTCTCGGAAACCTCGGTTGGCTCGTTCATCACGAACATGTGTTGATACACCGCGACGCGGCCGCGGTCGAGACGAATCAGGACTCCCTCGACGGTCTCGATGTCGGGGCGCGCTGGTCACTGCTGCATCCGTGGATGGTGTCTAGAGTCGGCGGCACATGGACACGCGAGCATGATCATGGGCTTCCGGGCACGGTCAGTGGTGGCAAGGTTCGCTGCCCCAGATCTGGCGTAGCCCGATGACCGGTGATGCGATCGACCATGGCGTCGGCCGCCGCGAGACCCGCCGCGATCTGGTCGTCGCCGGGCTGGCCCAATACGACCCCGGTGATCGTCGTCCGCTCGCCGTCGATCGAGCGGATGGCCCGGAAGGCGAAGCAGCTGCCAGCTGCGGCGGTCGAGCCGGTCTTGACGCCGACGAACCCGTCGTGTCCGAGCAGTGTGTTCGTGTTGTGCACGGTGCCGGCGACCGGCAGCGTCGCGCTCGGTGTGGCCACGATCCTCGCGAACACCGGCAGACGCATGGCTCGATCGACGATCCGCAGCTGGTCGGCGGCGGTCGACACGGTTGCGTCGTCGAAGCCGCTCGGGTCGGTGTAGCGGGTGTGCGCCATGCCCAGCCACCGCGCGGTCGCATTCATCTGGGCAACGAACCCTCCTTCCGAGCCGGCGTCCCAGCGCGCCAGAACCGCGGCGATGTTGTTCGCCGACGGCAGCAGCAGCGCCTGCAGTGCCTGCAGTTCGGTCAGCTGCTCTCCTGCGGCGATCGAGACGATCGACTCCCCACCTCGGCGCCGGACCTCGGTGTCGGCGACGTCGGCCTCGGTGAGCGTGATCGTCGGGCCGTCCTGGCCGAGCCGTAGCGGGTGGTCACGGAGCACGAGATAGGCCGTCATCACCTTCGCGACGCTGGCGATTGGAGCCGGGTGCTGGTTCGGGCCGGCTTGGACCTGCGACTGTCCTATCTGGACAGCGGCTTGGCCATATGCCGGCCACACCGTGCTGGGCACCGCTTCAGGCGCACCGCGGTGCTCGCTGAGGCGGACGTCGACGGGTGATGCGGCCCTCGAGGACGAGGAC
>JBKPRY010000309.1:0-1111 GCA_046734755.1 Actinomycetota bacterium
GTCCTGGCCCAGCACGCCCACGGCATGGGCTCGGACCTGCCCGTGTGGACGATGCTTCGCGAACCGGCCACGCACGTCCGGCGCCGGGCCGACGAGTTGGCGATGGCGCTCGATGGCGAGCTCGAAGGCGCGCACGTGATCGCGTGCGAGTCGGCCGTTGGCGGGGGCGCGCTGCCGGGGACGGGCATCCCGTCGTTCGGCGTAGAGATCCGGGCCCCCGAACCCAACGCGACGGCCGCCCGCCTGCGCACCGGTTCGCCGTCGGTGTTCTGCCGGGTCACCGAACGCGGCGTGCTGCTCGACCTCCGTACGGTGTCGCCCGACGCGATGCCCGATCTGGTCCGGGCAGTCCGCTACGCGCTCGAGGGCGACGACCTGCCCGATGACTGAACGCGCGGGCGCCCCGGCGCCCGGCGCACAGGAGCACCCCGGACCGTCGGTCGTCGCGACCGCCGGCCATGTCGATCACGGCAAGTCCAGCCTGGTCAGGCGGTTGACCGGGATGGACCCCGATCGTCTCGACGAGGAGAAGCGCAGGGGTCTGACGATCGAGCTCGGGTACGCGTGGTGCACGCTCCCCTCGGGACGCGAGCTCGGGTTCGTCGACGTCCCGGGGCACGAGCGGTTCGTCCGCACGATGCTCGCCGGTGTCGGACCGGTCCCCCTCGTGCTGTTCGTCGTCGCGGCCGACGAGGGCTGGAGGCCGCAGTCGGAGGAGCACCTCGAGATCGTCGACGTCCTGGGGACGCAGGCGGCGGTGATCGCGCTCACCAAGCGCGATCTCGTCGAGGTCACCGGTCTGGACCGCGTCCGAGCCGAGGTGACCGATCGCGTCCGGGCCACGGCCCTGGAGGGCGCGCCGATCGTCGCGTGCTCGTCCACGACGGGCGAGGGGTTCGACGAGCTCGTCGCCGCTCTGGACGCGATGCTCGCCGACGCCCCCGAGCCGGACCGCGGCGGCCGCCCTCGCCTGCACGTCGATCGCGTGTTCTCGATCAGGGGTTCCGGCACCGTCGTCACCGGAACCCTCACGGGCGGACCCATCGCGACGGGCGACGAGATCGAGCTCCTTCCATCGGGGACCCGGGCGCGGATCCGAGGTCTGCAGACG
>JBKPRY010000310.1:0-19930 GCA_046734755.1 Actinomycetota bacterium
AGCGCCGAGATCCAGATCCTACCGATCGAGCCGAACTTCGTCGGGTCGGGGCTCCCGCACGTCGGTCCCTGGCCTTACGCGCAGGACATCCCGATGTTCTGGTACGGCCCCGGCCACATCGCTCCCGCCGGCGTCGTCGACCGGCCGGTCACGCTTGCCGGGATCGCGCCGACGCAGGCGCAGCTGCTCGGGTTCCCGTTCCGCGCGATCGACGGTTCGCCGATGACGGAGGCGATCGCCGGAAACCAGACGCCGCCTCGCCTTCTCGTCACGATGGTGTGGGACGCCGGCGGCCGGAACGTCCTCGAGCGCTGGAAGAACGACTGGCCGTACCTGCGGTCGCTGATCCCGCAGGGCGCGTGGTACGAGCACGCCACCGTGGGCACCAGCCCGACCTCGACCGCGCAGACGCACGCCACGATCGGCACCGGCGCGTTCCCCGACGCGCATCTGATCGTGGCGCACCGGTTGCGGATCGGCGCGGACCTCACGACGCCGTGGGCGAAGGGTCCCGCGTACATGATGGAGCCGACGCTCGCCGACCTCTACGACCGCGCGATGGGCAACCGGCCGGTCGTCGGCGAGATCGGGACCGTCAGCATCCACCTCGGGATGCTCGGCCACGGCGCCATGTGGGGCGGCGGCGACCAGGACATCGCAGTGATCCGACAGCGGATCGGGGCGGACACGCTCGGCGCCGAGGGGTCCGACTGGAACCTGACGCCCGAGCTGATGCCCTACTACCGGTTCCCCGACTACCTCAACCGGGTCGGCGGGTTCGCCAAGGACGTTCGGGCCGTGGACGCGAACGACGGCCAGATCGACGGCAAGTGGCGGACCAACGACATCGAGACGCTCCTGGATGGGTTCGACACGCCGGCGCGGATCCCCTACCAGACGCGTGTCGTCAAGGAGATGATCTCGCGCGAGGGGTTCGGCGCGGACGAGATGCCCGACCTGCTGTTCGTGAACTACAAGATGATCGATTACATCAGCCACGTCTGGACCGTGAACAGCCCCGAGATGCAGGACGCGGTCAAGGGGCAGGACGCGGCGCTCGAGACGTTCGTCGACTTCCTGAACGAGACGGTCGGGCAGGGACAGTGGGCGATGGTGCTCACGGCCGACCACGGCTCGATCCCGGATCCGAAGGTGACCGGCGCATTCCAGATCGCCGCGACGCCGATCCAGAACGGCATCAACGCGGCGTTCGACACCGACGGCGACCAGACGCATATCGTCCAGCTGATCCAGCCCACCCAGATCTTCATCGACCAGGCCGAGCTGCGGCAGAACGGTCACACGCTCCAGGATGTGTCCAAATGGATCCTCGGGTTGACCAAGGCCGAGACCGCGCAGCCAGGCGTCACGGTCCCGGCCGGCCAGGCCGACGACCTCGTCTTCCAGGCGGCCTTCCCGTCCAAGATCATGGGCCACCTCCCCTGCCTGCCCGAAGCGCGCCCGTGAGGAGGCTCGGTCTCCTTGTCGCCGTGGCGGTGCTGGCGGCCGCGTGCAGCTCCGACACCTCGACCGAGGTGGCGTCGACGAGCACCACCCCGCCCGGCCCGACCGAAACGATGGCCGAGCCAGTGGCGCCGCCGGCGCCCGGTGCGCTGGCCCATGCGGCCTGCGCGATCCCGCACCGGCAGCTCTTGCGGATCTGGCGGGGGACCGACCCCGAGCGTTCGGGGCAGATCGTGTTCGTCCCGCAGGAGCCGAACTTCGTCGGCACGAACTTCCCGCACTCGGGGCCGTGGGACTACCTGCAGGACGTGCCGCTGTTCTGGTACGGCCCCGGCATCATCCCGGCGCTCGGACGGGTCGATCGGCCGGTGACGCTCGCCGACGTCGCGCCTACGCAGGCCAGGCTGTTGCACTTCGACTTTGAGGCGCCCGACGGCCACGCGATACCCGAGTTGCCCAAGACCGACACGCCGCCGCCCCTGATCGTCACGCTGGTGTGGGACGCGGGCGGCCTGAGCGTGCTCGACGCGTTCCCGAACGACTGGCCGGTGCTTCGGTCGATGATCCCGAAGGGGATCTGGTTCGATCACGCGAGCGTCGGCTCGTCGCCCTCGATCACGCCGGCCAGCCACGCCACGATCGGGACCGGCGCGTTCCCCATGCACACGGGCCAGACGGACGCCGAGTTTCGCCTCGGTGACGACCTGGTGCGGGCGGGGGCGCTGGGGCCGGTCCTCTTGATGGAACCGACGCTCGCCGATCTGTACGACCGCGCGATGGGCAACAAGCCGCTCGTGGCCGCCCTCGTGAGCGTGACGTGGCACCTCAACATGGCGAGCCACGGGTCGCTGTGGGGCGGCGGGGATCGCGACATCGCCGTGCTCCGCCTGCCGACCCAGGCCGACAACGAGGGCGCGGAGGGGACCACGTGGAACCTTCAAGGGACCTACCAGCCCTTCTACGAGATCCCCCCCTACGTGAACGACCTCCCGGGCCTCTCCGCCTACACGGAAGCCCTCGACCGTCAGGACGGCGCGCTCGACGGAAACTGGCGCGACAACTCGATCGCGCAGTTCGAGGGGGGCTGGGCGACGCCGGCCCGGATCCCGTACCAGACCCGGATGGTCGAGGACGTCATCACCCGGGAAGGGTTCGGCGAGGACGACGTGCCCGACCTGGTCTTCATCAACTCGAAGGCGATCGATCACATCAGCCACATCTTCAGCGTGAACAGCCCCGAGATGCAGGACACGCTGTCGTGGCAAGACCAGGACCTCGGGCGCTTCGTCGACTTCCTGGATCGCGAGGTCGGCACCGGTCGCTATGTGCTGATCGTGACCGCGGACCACGGCGCGCAGTTCGACCCCGCGGTCTCCGGCGCGTTCCAGGTGACGCCCACCGAGCTCGAACGCGACCTGAACGCCGCGTTCCCCGCGACCGGCGGCGGCTCGGTGTTCCAGGCCGTCCGCTCGAGCCAGATCTACCTGAACGACGACGTGCTTGCCTCGAGCGGGTACACCCAGGAGGAGATCTCGCGGTTCCTCCTGGACTACACGCACGCGCAGGGGACCCCGGACGACGCGCCGCCCCCTCCCGCGGCCGAGGCCTCCGAACGCGTGTTTTCGGCTGCCTTCCCGATCTCGCTGCTGCCGCAGCTCGACTGCCTGCCCGAGGCCCGGCCGTAGGGGTCGGCCTGGATCCGTCGCGTATCCTTGGCCGGTCCCACGCTCGCCCGACGGCCGCGTGAGCCTGGGAAGACGAGGGGGATCCGCAGACCGATGGCGCTCACCAAGGACCGACCCGACGCCGCCGTGAACGTGCCCGAACCCGTGCGGCGGGGCTGGCTGTCGAGCCCGCTCATCCTGATCGGTGCGATCGCCCTGCTGCTGGTCGCGTTCGGCTGGACCTTCCTCCAGGACCCCTCGATCAGCGCCCCCACGCGCGACCCGGCCTGGTACACGTGGCGTTCGAACCTGATGATGCACGACTACCCCGGTCTGATCGCCGGGGACTGGGGCCCCTTCTCGATGTTCGGCGGCGGGTACCGGGTGAGCGTGCCCCTGATGGGCTCGATCCTGCAGCGGGTCGCCGGGATCGACCTGTACACGTTCAGCGCGTTCCTGATGGTCGGCGTCCCGGTGCTGACCGGCCTCGCGCTCGGCGCCTTCTCGTGGCGAACGCACCGGGACCCGCTGCTGTTCCTGCTGGTCATGCTCTCGACGGCGGCGCTGTCCATGACGACACCGTACGTCGGCTACCTCGACAACATCACGGTCCTGTACTTCCTCTCGTTGATCCTCGCGTTCTTCGCGCCGGCGAGGACCTCGTGGGGTGCCCGGAGCGCGATGTTCCTGATCGGCATCGCCGCGGCGTTCACGCACCCGACGACGTGCGTGATCTTCGGTTTCTCGCTGATGGCGGTGTTCGGGCTGCGCCTGCTGACGAGCCGGTTCCACCTGGGTCCGCCACTCAAGGAGCTCGGGCCGTCGTTGATGTCGGTCGGGTTCGGGATGATCTTCGGCCTATCGACGTGGCTGATCGCGCCGTGGGGCGTCAGCGGTTCGCTCGCCGACGCCGCGTTGCCGCCCCCGTACACGAAGGAGGTCTTCCTCGACCGGCTGAAGGGGTGGGTCGGCTCGCTCCAACCGGGGATCCTCGTGCCGCTCGTGCTGCTCGCGATCGCGTGGACGATCTGGAGGGCGCACCGGGACCGCGCGCGGTCCGACGAGTTCGGGACGATCTCGGCGATGCTGCTGCTGCCGTTCCTCGGCATCTTCGGGTTCGTCGCGGCCACCTATCCCTACTACCGCTTCATGAACGCCACGATGGCGCTGTTCGCGCTCGGCGGGCTGGGCGCGTACGTCGCGATCCGCTGGCTGTGGAAGCGCGAGGGCGCGGCCAAGGTCGCCGGCGTCGTGGCGTCGCTGTTGATCGTGGCGTCGTTCGGCTACATCTGGGTGCAGGGCCGCGAGATCTCGCACTGGGCCGACCCCGACAGCCAGTGGATCGACCAGCCGACGCGGACGGCGCTCGAGGCGGCGCGGGCCGTCGTCGAGGACGAGCCTGGCGACCGCCCGATCGTGTTCCTCGTGAACTACGACGACACCTACCAGTCATACGGATGGTCCAAGACGTTCACCAACGTCTCGCGCACCGGCCTGCCCGGCGACGCGGTGAAGCGCTCCATGACGTACTTCGGCAGCGTCGAGGACTTCCGCGCGGACCAACCCACCGTCCTGACGAACGACACGTACAACAAGATGTCGCGCGCGTTCCACCGTGAGCTCACCGACCTGCGCGAGGAGTACACGGGGCCGCCGATCGCGTTCCTGGTCCGCCAATTCAACGAGGGCACGGTCAACGAGGACCTGCTGGATCAGTCGCCCGATGACATCGTGATCCTCGGCGACGACGTCGCGGTCGTGACGGGCGAAGGGCTGACGACGCCGTCGGACGGGGCGATCGCCGACGCTAGGGCGGCCGAGGGAGAGGTGGCGGCGTTCTACGCCGATCACCCCGGGATCTTCGGGAACCTCGGGCACACGCTGTGGGTGGTGGTCGCGCTCGCCCTCCTGCTGGTCGTGCCGGGGGCGATCGCCGCCCGGTGGTTCGAGCTGGATGATGCATGGCTGAAGATCGCGCTCGTGCCGGGGATCTCGATCACGCTCACCGTGCTCTCTGGGATCGTCGTGGTCGCGGTCACCCGGGCGCCGTTCGGCGTCGCCCACGGCTGGGCGTCGCTGGCGCTCGCCGCCGCCGTCGCGGCCGGGTTGCGGTTCGGAGCGTCACCGCTCCTGCGCTTCCTGAACGCTTTCGGGGGCTTCTTCAACTCGATGTTCTCGGTCTTCTCGAACCGCGACTTCTCCGTCCTGGTCGGCATGCAGTACCTGGCGCAGATGGGGCAGGGTGTCGTCCAGGGGGCGATCGGCAAGTCGATCGCGTTCGGGGGCGAGAAGGGGTTCGACGTCTCCACCGTTCCGTCTGCCGACTACCTGTTGAAGGTGGTGCTCGCGCTCTACGTGCCCTACACGCTGATCTCGCCGTTCATCGGCGTGTTCATCGACCGGTTCGAGCGGCGCAAGGTGGTCGAATGGACCAACGTGATCGTCGCCGCGATCGTGGTGGTGGTGGCCGTGGTCGCGATGCTCCCGCTCGGCAAGGCGACCACCGAGGGCGACGTCGGCGCCACCGTCGCGCTCGTGATCGGCCTGCTCGTCGCCCAGGCGTGCGTGCGGGTCGCGCTCGCTGTGAAGTCGGCGGCGATGCCCGACGTCCTGTCGGGCAGGGACCTGCTCCAGGGCAACGGCCTGTCGCAGGCCGGCGGCGCGCTGTTCCAGGTGGTGGGGATCGGGTTCGCGCTGGGCGCGGCGGCGGCGCTGCCCGCCTGGCTGGTCGTGGTCGTCGGCGCGGGGCTGCTCGGGGTGGCCGCCCTTGTCGCGAGGCACATGCAGCACGCCGAGGTCTCCGTGCACGAGACGAGCTTCGGGACGGAGGCCTCCCAGGTGCTCCGGAACATCGCGGCCGGCATCCGCGAGCTCGCGGCCCGCCCGCCGGCCGCGGTCGGCCTGTCGTCGTTCCAGATGCTCCGGTACCAGTTCTGGGGGTTCGTGCTGTTCACGTTCGCGCTCTACGCGAAGAACCTCGTGCAGGGTGGCGACGCCAGCAACGTCGCGCTCGGCCTGTCGGGCGGGGGCGGGCTGATCGGCGGCGCGCTTGGCCTGATCTTGGCGCAGAAATGGAAGGACCGTGTCCCACCGATCCGCCTGCTGCTCGCCTCGATGCTGCTGCTCGGCGGCGGGACCGTCGTGTTCGGGGCGCCGGTGTCGCTGGCCGGGTTCACCGCCCTCCTGTTCGTCGGGTTCTTCTCGTTCTTCCTCGGCAAGATCTCGGCGGACACGATCGTCCAGCAGGCGATGCCGGACGACTTCCGGGGTCGCGCGTTCGCGCTCTTCGACATCGCGTACAACCTCGGGTTCATCGTCCCGGCGCTGATCCTCTCGTTCGTCTGGGTCGAGAACGACCCGTCGCAGGTACGCACGATCCTGGTCGTCTCGGGCGCCGTGTTCCTCGTGCTGACCGCGCTCGTATGGCGCTGGTCGCGTTCGATCCGCGAGGCGTTCGCGCCGCAGGACGACCTCGTGGAACAGGAGGTCTAGATGGAGCGTGTTCCCACGCCCGATCCGGTGGCCGAGGCCGCCGAGTACCAGCGCTACCTCACCGGTCTGGTCGGCGACGACGACCCGGCCGAGGTCCAGGCAGGATCCGCCGCGGCCTGGCGCGAGGTGATCGAGCGCGCCGGCGCTCGCGTCGCGGAGCGCCCCGAGCCCGACGAGTGGTCCGTGCTCGAGTGCCTGGGTCACGTCACTGACTCCGAGCTCGTCGTCGCGAGCCGGTACCGCTGGATCGTGGCGCAGGATGAGCCGCCGCTCGTCGGCTACGACCAGGACCTGTGGGTCGACCGGCTCCACCACAGCGAGGACGACCCGGACGTGCTGCTCGAGACGTTCGAGGCCCTCCGGCGTGCGAACCTCGCGCTATGGGCCCGTTCGACCGAGCAGGAGCGGGCCCGCGTCGGCCTGCACTCCGAGCGCGGACCCGAGAGCTTCGATCTCACGTTCAACCTCGCGGCCGGCCACGACCGATTCCATCTGGACCAGGCCCGCCGGGCGCTCGCCGCGCTCGGCTGAGACCCGGCGGGTCTCCGGCGGGCTTCGGTAGGTTTGGTTCGTGCCCGAAGTCCGCAACGTCGACGCCACGCTGTTCTGCGAGGTAGAAGGCGAGGGCGAGCCCGTCACCGTCTTCGCCCACGGGCTGACGAACAACCGCAACGAACTCGCCGCCTTCACGCCGCTGGTGCCCGGGACCAAGGTGAGGTTCGACTTCCGAGGGCACGGCCGTTCGAGCTCGCCACGCGACCCGAAGGCGTTCCGGTTCGAGGACTTCGCGCGCGACGTCGATGCCGTGGCGAACGCGTTCGGAGCGACGGTCGCCGTGGGGACCTCGCTCGGCGCGGGCGCGATCGGGAACCTCGTGTGCCGCGAACCCGACCGGTTCGAACGGATGGTCTGGCTGCTGCCGGCCGGGCTGGACCTTCCGTTCGGGCTTGCGAACCGTTACCACCTGCTCGCGGAGGACCTGGAGGGCAAGACCCCGCAGGAGGCGCTCGAGACCGTGCTGAGCGATCCGGCCCGTGTGGCCGAGTACGTCGAGACGCCGTGGCGCCTGCAGCTCGACCGCGTGCTGTGGCAGCACGACGATCCCGACGGGCTTGCCCGTGCGATCCACGGGGTGGTCGAGGACTGGCCGATCCCGGATCGGGAGCAGCTGCGGGACATCGCGACGCCGACGATCATCGTGACGATCGAGGGCGACGAGATCCACCCAGCGAAGCTCGGCCGGCTGCTAACCGAGTTGCTGCCGAACGCCGAGCTGATCGCGCTCCGAAGCCAGGAGGAGCTGCTCCGGCGGATCCCCGAGCTCGTCGCGCGCGTCTCCGCCTTCATCGCGGGGAACGGATAGCACCGCCGAGCAGACGTTCGAAGGCTGAGGCGATTCAGCTCGCCGGGGTGGAGACGGGAGACCGACGCGGGGCGCCCGTCTTCACCTTGGACGGGACCGAGACCGTGAAGGTGCTGCCGCGACCCGGGGTGCTCGCCACGTCGACCCGTCCCCGGAGGTCCTCGACCAGCTCCTTGGCCAGGTGCAGACCGAGCCCGAGACCGCCCTGCGATCGGGTGGCGCTCTGGTCGATCTGATGGAAGCGCTCGAAGATCGCGGCCTGATCGGCAGGATCGATGCCGACGCCGTGGTCGGTGACCCACAGACGGAACCCAGATCGTTCGCTGTCGGCGCCGATCGTGACGCTCGACCCGTCCGGCGAGTACTTCAGGGCGTTGTCGAGCAGGTACGTCATGACGTCGACGATGCGGGTGCGGTCGGTGTCCACGTTCCCCTCGGGAATCGCGACGACCACCCGATCCGACGCGTCGAGCTCCGCGGCGACCGAGCGGGCGGTCTCGGCGAGATCGACCGGCTCGATCTCGATCGGACGATCACCGTCCAGGCGCGCGGCCGCCAGGATGTTGACGACGAGGCGCTCCAGGCGCTTGGTCTGACGCTCGGCGGCCTCGAGAAGCTCGGTGCGCATCGCCTCGTCGGCCCCGAGACCCTCCGACTTGAGGGTCGCGAGCGAGCCACGGATGGATGTGAGCGGCGTCCGGAGCTCGTGCGACGCGGCGCTCACGAAGTCGTCCTTCTTCTTGGCCAGGTCCCGGAGCTCCGCCACGGTCTGCTGTTCGCGCTCCAGGAGCTCCGCCAGCCGTTCGTTCCGCCGCCTGAGCTCGCCCGAGATCCGCATGGCGATCGGCAGGATCGCCGCGTACAGGACGAGCAGGCCGACCCCCAGCAGCGGAAGCATCCTGGCGACGAAGGCATCGATGTCCTCCTGGATGACCGCGTAGTCCTGATAGAGCTCCGCGACGGCGACGACCGGGCCGCCGGGCTCGATCCGCAGCGGCACGTAGGCGAACAACAGCTTGTCGGCCAGGCCGCGCTCCGCGACGTTCTCGGCGTCGTTCAGGTCGGAGATGCCCATCTCGGGGTGACCGGCCGCGACCTCGGCCAGCTCCCCCGCCTCCTCCGGGAAGCGCTTCCCGACGAGGCTGGGAGCGTCGGAGAACACGACCGTGCCATCGACCCGCCAGACCTTGATGCGGACGTCGCGGCCGTTCGCCAGGACGCGCTCGTTGACCAGCTCCCGGACGCGAGCCGCATCGTCGCCAGTGATCGGACGAGACAGGTCGAGACCGGACAGCGCGGGAGCCAAGACAGAGGAGGCGACGAAGGCCGCGTGGAAGGCCCCGGCCCGCTCCGCTCGCTCGCGCGCGTAGCGGACCATCAGGACCATCCCGACGGCCCCGACGAACAGGAACGCCGCCAGGCTCGCGACGGCGAACCGGACGACGATGTGCGGTTGTCTCGTGGGCCCGGCACTCGGGGACATCTCAGGTCCTGTATCGGAACGGACCCGGCGATGCCTGAGGGTCATCGCACCTCGGGCGCTGGGAGGCCCGGCGGCCGCGTCGACTAGGCTCCGGGCATGACCGAGGAGCTCTTCGTCACCGACGCGTACGTCCGCTTGTGCGAGGCCACCGTGGAGGAGGCCGGCGACGAGGGTGTGGTCCTGGACCGGACCGTCTTCTACGCCCGCAGCGGAGGGCAGCCCGGGGACACCGGGATGCTTCGTTGGGAGGGCGGGGAGGTCCGCGTGCTCGACACGCTCAAACGCGGCGGCCGGCTCCTGCACGAGGTCGACGGCGATCCGCCCGCCCCCGGGATCGACCTCACGGCCGAGATCGACTGGGATCGCCGCCACACGCTCATGCGCACGCACACCGCGTTGCACGCGCTGTCGGCGGTGGTGTTCCGCGACTACGACGCGAAGGTCACCGGCGGGAACATGGAGCCAGGCGTCGCTCGGATGGACTTCGAACTCGCGTCGATCGACGCCGAGTTCGGGCGGAGGGTGGAGGAGAAGCTGAACGCGGAGCTCGCGGTCGACCGCCCGGTCCTCGTGAGCTTCCTCCCGCGCGCCCAGGCCCTCGCCGATCCCGACCTGATCCGGACGAAGGTGAACCTGATCCCGGAGTCGGTGGACCCGATCCGCGTCATCGAGATCGAGGGCCTCGACAAACAGGCGGACGGCGGGACGCACGTGCGTTCGACGAGCGAAGTCGGGCACGTGCGAGTCGCGAAGACCGAGAACAAGGGCGCCGCCTTCAAGCGGATGCGGATCGAACTCGCCCGAGCGTGACCGATCCCCCCGCGCGTCACGACCTGCTCGGGGGAGCGTCGGCCGCCGCCTCGGCCGTCCTGTTCGGCACCATCATCATCTGGGGTCGATTCGTCCTGGAGCGAGGCGTCCCGGTCGAGACGATGCTTTCGATCCGGTTCGCGATCGGTGCCCTGGTCCTGTTGGTGGCGCTGCTTGTCACGCAGCAGTCGATCCTTGCCTCCCGCGGCGAGCGGCTCCGGCTCGTCCTGCTGGCGGTGTTCGGCTACGCGATCGAGGCAAGCCTGTTCTTCACGGCCACCCAGCACGGAACGGTCGCCGCCGTGACGCTTCTGTTCTTCACCTACCCCGTCTTCGTGACGGTCTGGGCGTGGGCCCTCGGCGGTGACCTCCCGGCCCGGCTGACCGTCTTCGCGCTCCTGTGCGCTGTCGCCGGCGCCGCCATCGTCGTGGGAACCGGTACGGGCCTCGCGATCGACGGGATCGGCGTGCTCCTGGCGTTCGTGACGGCGATCACGTACAGCGCGTACCTCACTGGCGTCGACCTGCTGATCGACCGTACCAACGCGCTCACTAGCGCGATGTGGATCAGCGCCGGCGCCTCGATCGGGCTGTTCGTCTACGCCAACGTCGTCGGCCATTGGGACCTGCCCGCCGGCGCCGCGGAGTGGTGGCCGCTCGTTGGCATGGGCCTGTCGTCCGCGGGCGCCTTCTTCTTCCTGATGGAGGCCCTCGCGAGGATCGGCGCCGTCCGCACCTCGATCGTCTCGGCGATGGAGCCCTTGGCGGCCGCGGTCCTCGGGTTCGTATTCCTGGACGAGTCGGTCACCTTCGGGGTGGCGGCGGGTGGCCTGCTGATCCTGGCCGGCGCCGTGATGGCGAGCGTCGCCCGCACGCCCACCCCAAGGGAGCAGCAGATCCCCTAGCGCAGCCGGGCGGCACGCATCGCGAGGTAGCGCTGTTCGGGGACGCTGGCGGTCATCCTCGCCGCACGCCGGTAGGACTCGCGGGCCGCGCCGGGCTCGCCTGCGAGCTCGAGCAGATGTCCCCGGACCGCCTCGAGCCGGTGCGTGTGCGCCATCCGATCGTCGGCGTCGAGCGTGCCGAGCACCGCAAGACCCGCTCGAGGTCCGTCGACCATCGCGACGGCGACCGCCCGATTGAGCGTCACGACGGGACCGGGCGAGACCCGCTCGAGCACGTCGTACAGGGCGAGGATCTGCGCCCAGTCGGTCTCGTCGTCGCTCGGCGCCTCGTCGTGGATCGCGGCGATCGCCGCCTGGAGCTGATACGGCCCGATCGCCGCCCGCCCTAGCGTTTCGTCGATGATCCCGACGCCATCCTCGATCTGCGTTCTGTCCCACAGGGCGCGGTCTTGTTCGGCGAGGGGAACCAGGGCGCCGTCCGGGGTGGTCCTCGCCGTGCGCCGGGCATCGGTGAGCAGCATGAGCGCCAGCAGCCCGGCGATCTCGCCGTGCTCGGGCAGGAGTCGTCGGAGCAGACGCGCGAGCCGGATCGCCTCCGAGGTCAGATCCGTCCGGTGCAGCGCGGGACCCGCGCTGGTCGTGTAGCCCTCGTTGAACATGAGGTAGAGCACGTGCAGGACGACGCGGAGCCGATCCTCGCGCTCCGCCTCCGGCGGCAGATCGAAGCGGGCGCCGGCGTTCCTGATCGTCTGCTTCGCGCGGCTGATTCGCTGGGCCATCGTGGGCTCGGGGACCAGGAAGGCGTTCGCGATCTCGGCCGTCGTCAGGCCGCCGACCGCTCGGAGTGTCAGCGCGAGCTGCGACGGCACCGAGAGCGACGGATGACAGCACAGGAACAGGAGCGTGAGCGTGTCGTCACGCTCGGCGACCGGCCCCAGGTCGGGCACGTCGAGGACCGTGACCTGTTCCTCGCGACGACGGCGGGCGCTCTCGCTGCGCCACCCGTCGACCAGCCGCCGGGAGGCGACCGTGACGAGCCAGGCTCGCGGGCTCTCGGGCACGCCCTGCTCGGGCCATTGCGTCGCGGCGGCGAGCAGCGCCTCCTGCACGGCATCCTCGCTCGATTCGAACCGGCCGTACCGACGGACGAGCAGGCCGAGGACCTGCGGCGCGAGTTCGCGCAGCAGGTCCTCGAAGCCGGTCGTGTCGACCGATGACATCGTGGTCGTCGCTACGCCGCCTCCGCGGCGCGGCGGAGCCCCTGGATGTCGAGCTTGGTCATCTGGAGCATCGCCTGCATGGTCCTCGCGGCCCGCCCGGGGTCGGGGTCGCCCAGGAGCTCGCCGAGTGCGGAGGGGATGATCTGCCAGGACAGACCGTACTGGTCCTTCAGCCATCCGCAGGGTCCCTCCTCGCCGGCGTCGCAGAGCGCGGACCAGAGGGCGTCGACCTCCTCCTGTGTCTCGCAGTTCACGAAGAACGACACCGCCTCGTTGAACGAGTGGTGCGGGCCGCCGTTGAGCCCGGTGAACTGCTGGCCCTCGAGCCGGAACGACACGGTCATCGCCGAGCCGGGCGTGCCGGGGCCGGCCTCGCCGTAGCGCGAGACCCCCAGGATCTCCGAGTCGCCGGCGGAGCCGGGCCTCGCGTTGAACACGGACACGTAGAACTCGGCGGCCTCCTCGGCCTGGTCGTCGAACCACAGGAACGGGGTGATCTTCGGCATCTCGGTCCTCCTTGGTCTTGGGTGGTGCGGTGGGATCCGGCCTCAGTACTCGGGCGGTGCGTCGGCGATCTGCCGAACCTCGATCGGGCCTTCGATGAACGCGACGATCCGCGAGGCGATCTCGAGCGCCCGCTCCTCGGAGCCATCGACGATCAAGTAGCCGGCCAGCGACTCCTTGGCCTCGGCGAACGGTCCGTCGGTCACGACGGGGGCGCCGCTCTCGAAGCGGACCGTCTTGGCCTGCGTCGGGTCGACGAGTCCTTGTCCGTCGACGTACTCACCGGC
The DNA here is from genome assembly GCA_046734755.1 of Actinomycetota bacterium. Taxonomy (GTDB): domain Bacteria; phylum Actinomycetota; class UBA4738; order UBA4738; family HRBIN12; genus DASSJM01. The sequence goes on from JBKPRY010000310.1 coordinate 13,193, forward strand.
GTCGCGGAGCTCGTGATCGAGGTCCTTCATGAACCCGATCATCGAACGGATCCACTCGGTGGATCGGGTCTCCATCATCGTGGCCTGGTCCCCGAACATCATGATCAGGTACTTCATCCTCCACTCCCTCCGTCCGCGCCGGTGGCGCGCTCACGAGTTGGTCGGAGGTGTCCCGGCGTTCTCGACATCGGACCCGTGGAAACCTTAGGCGACGGGAGACCATCGAGCGCTCCGACGCTCCGCGAGGGCGAACCCGAAGCAGCCCGGCGCTAGGTCCCGAGCCCGATCGCGAGCGCGGTGAGGGCCACGTAGATCGCGAGCCCACCGGCCACCAGCATCACCCGGAGTGATCGCTGGATCGGCGAGCGCCCGAGCGTGTAGTACGCGATCGGCCCCACGAGCGGGAGCACCAGCACGGCCAGCATCCACAGGACGCGGGTCCGGTTCGGGACGGCCTCCTGGCGGACGAGGTCCCACAGCGCGATCGAAACCCACGCCGAGTACAGGATCAGCGGCAGGACGTACGCGTACAGGCCGATGAGCACGCCCCACCAACTCGTGGCGAGCGAGATCCCGAGCACGGTGACCTCCTGGGAGACGTCGGGCGAGGCCCGCACGTCGAGCGTGCGGGCGTCGCGGATGCGGACGGGTTCGGGGACGGCGGTCTCGGCGATCGCCGGGTCGGGCGGGGCGCTCTCGGCGCCCGGCATCTGTTCCTGATCCGGTGGCGGCGGCTGCGAGCGCCAGTCGCCCACGGACTCGTCCCCGAGCGCCGTCTCGAGGTAGCGCTCGAGTGGACCGAACACGGCGCCCACCGAGCCACCGGGGATCCGGGCGAACGGCGACCCGCAGCCGGCACGCCATTCGATCGCCGGCGGCAGGCTCGAGGAGAAGTCGTTGCCCGAGAAGCAGTCGCCGCCAGCCGTTGGAGCGCCGAGCGCGAGATCGGCGACGCCGGAGTTCCTGACGAGGTTGTCGCGAACCTCGTTGCCCTGCGTGAGCCACAGGTCCTCGTCGGGTGAGGGAAGCAGCGCGATGCCGAAGGCGTCCTGGTCCTCGACCAGGTTCTGCGTGACGACGTTGTCGCGCCCGCCGTTCACGATGATCCCGATCCCGAGCGACGGGTACTCCAGGTCGAACGAGGGCGCGCTGCCGTTGTTGTTGTCGTGCACCCAGTTGCCGGCGATCAGGGTGTCATGCTGCGGTGCGAGCCGTTCGGAGTCCAGGGTGTTCGGCACGATGCCCGCCAGGTTCTCGCGCCACTCCGAGTTGACGATGAACAGGTCGCCGCCGGCGTTCGTTCCCGAGAATCCCACGGCGTTGTTCTCGGCGAGCACCGCGGTGATCACCGCGTGGCACGGGAAGCACTGGCCTATGTAGAAGCCGGAGTCCGGGTGTCCGCTCGCATACGAGTGGTCGAACTGCCCGTAGCGGGAGTCGAACGCGATCAGTCCGTAGTCGCCGTTGTTGTACGCCGTCAGGTATGACCCGCGGTAGCCGAACACGCCCGACCACAGGAACCCGTTGACCACGTAGTGGCGGGCGGTCATGTTCTCGATCGTGACCCCGTCTGCCTCGACGACCTGGATCCCGTTGTCGAGCGTGAACCCTCCCTCCAGGATCACCCGGTTGCGGTCGAGCCCCCGGATCGTGACGAACGGCGTCGTCACGACCACCGCCTCCTCGTAGACGCCGGGCGAGACGACCACGATGCCGCCGGGTTCGGCGGCGTCGACCGCGGCCTGGATCGACGGCGCGTCCTGCGGGACTCGGACCTCGTCCCCCGGGAGCGAGGGCGGCGTCTCGCGACCCGGGCCGACGTCGGACGCGGCACCCGGGATCGGTGCGTCGCCGACCAGGACCAGGCCGATCATCCCCACGCCCGGCGCGCCGTGGATCGAGCAGAAGTATGGGAAGGCACCCGCGGTGGGGAACGTCTCCTCGAACGTGTCGCCGGGTGCCAGATCGGACGAGGCGAACGCTCCGTCGTCGGCCGTGACGTTGTGGGTGCTCCTTCCCTGGTTCGTCCACTCGATCGTCCCACCCACCGGGACGCGAACGATCCGTGGGGCGAACACGTTGTCGCGCACCTCGATGGATCGGTACCCCTCGTCGCTCGTAGCTCGGGCGGGCGTCGAGGGGAGAGCGAGCAGGAACGTGGCGGCGAGGAGGGTGACGGCGCGCAGGCGTCGGCGCATCGCGGGCGAGGCTAGCACCGGTTTCCACGCCGGTCGTGGAGCGGTACGGTGAGGAGGTTCGGGGGCTCAAGGAGCGAGCGCGAACGCGCGAGCGGTAGCCCCCGGTGAGGGGTCCGATGGCTACCGAACGCCTGACCGCGCTCGACGCGTCGTTCCTGTACCTGGAGCGGCCGGCGATGCACATGCACGTCGCCGGGCTCTCCGTGCTCGACCCCTCGACGCGTCCGGACGGACGGCTCCGGTTCGAGGACGTCGAGCGGGTGTTCGCGTCACGCCTGCACCTCGCACCGCGCCTGCGGCAGAAGGTGAAGATGGTCCCGTTCGGGCTCGCGTTGCCGGTCTGGGTGGACGACGCCGCGTTCGACCTCGACTTCCACATCCGTCGCGCGGCACTCCCGCGCCCGGGCGGCCGCGTCGAGCTCGGCGAACACGTCCAGCGGATCCTCTCTCGCCCGCTCGACCGATCGAAGCCCCTGTGGGAGCTCTACGTGATCGAGGGGCTCGAGGGCGGGCACGTCGCGACCCTGATGAAGGTGCATCACGCGATGATCGACGGGCTCTCGGGCATGCATCTGACGGCCGCCCTGTTCGACCTGTCGCCGGAGCCGCAGGAAGAACCGCCACCGCCCTCCTGGGAGCCCGAACCCGAGCCGTCCTCGAGCGACCTGCTCCGCGAGGCCACCGAGACCCTGTTCGCCCACCCGGTCCAGGCGTTGATGAACGGGATGGACGCGGTTCGCCGTTCGCCCGCGGTGGCGGCGCTCGACGTCGGCACCGTCTTGTCGGGGTTCCGCAGCATCCTGGACATGGGCGCCCGGCCCGCGTCGCCGCTCGACGTGCAGATCGGCCCCAACCGGCGGTTCGCGATCGCCGATGCGCCGCTCCAACGGTTCAAGGAGATCAAGGACGCGCTGGGCGGGACGGTCAACGACGTGGTGCTCACCGTCGTCGGTGGCGCGCTGCACCGGCTGCTGCGGGACCGGAAGGAGCCGACCCGGGGCCGTACCCTCCGCGTGATGGTGCCGGTGTCGGTGCAGGGTGGCCGCGACGCGTCGCTCGGCAACCGTGTGGCGCCGGCGTTCGTCGATCTGCCGGTCGGGGCGATGGGGCCGAAGCGCCGCCTGTCAATGGTTCGCGAGGGGACCAGCCACCTGAAGGACTCGATGATGGCGATGAGCGCCGACGCGATCATCGGCCTCGGCGCCTACGCGCCCGGCGGCCTGCTCGCGGCCGCCGCCCGCCTGGCGAGCCGAGGTCCGTGGTTCAACCTCGTCGTCTCGAACATCCCCGGACCGCCGCAGCCGATGTATATGGCCGGCGCACGGCTCGTCGCGCAGTACCCCTCGCTCCCGCTCGGCGAGAATTCGGCGCTGTCGATCGCGTGCACCTCGATCGGCGGCACGATGGCGTTCGGCCTGACCGGCGACTACGACGGCATGCCCGACCTGCAGCTGCTCGCGTTCGGGCTCGAGGAGTCGCTCGCCGAGGTCTCGAAGGCCGCCGGTCTCTAGCCCTTCCCAAGGCCCTCGAGCCAACCTTCCACGGCGGCGAGCCAACGTTCGGGCGCCTCCATCTGCGGGACGTGGCCCACCCTGGGGATCAGCCGCATGTCCCAGTCGGGCCGCTGCTCGAGAGCCCCTATCGCGAACCCGAGCGGGACGAGCCGGTCCTCGCGTCCGTGGATCACGAGCACGGGGCACTTGACCGATCCGACGATCCACCGCACGACTTCTCGCCGGCGGCCGAGCGCCAGGAGCGACCGGGCGGCCTCGAGGAACGCCGGCCCGGCATCGGGGTTCTGCTGGTGGCGGACGAGTTGCTCCACGTGGAGCCGGACGAGCTCGTCGGGGATCGTCGACGGGTCGGCGGCGATGATGCGGAGCCCGAGCTCGACCGCGCGCTCTGCCTCCAGGCGATTGACGCGTTGCCGGGATGCCCACTCGCCGACCCGGGGGAGCTCGTACAGGGCGAAGCCGACCAGCACGATCGGCGCCGGCAGCGACGAGCCGCGCCTCCAGGGGAAGACCGAGTTCGACAGGACGAGCGCCTCGACCGCAGCGGGCTCGAGCGCGGCCTCGAGCATCGAGATCGCGCCGCCCATCGAGTTCCCGACGAGCAGGACGGGCCCACCGCCCGCGACCTGGTCGATGAACCTGGACACGGTCCCACGGAGGTCGCTGACGCGGCTGCGGCGACCGTTACGCTCGGTCCGGCCGAAGCCCGGCAGGTCCATCGCAAGCACCCGCCCGTGTCTCGCGAGCCCCGGCGCCACGGCGAGCCACGACAGGATTGAACCCCCCAGCCCGTGGACGAGTACGAACGTTCGCCCGGGCGGCCCGTCCCACTCGACGAAGTGCACGGGACCGTCCAGTTCCGCGAATTGGCTGGGTGGCAGCTCGATCTTCATGGCGCGGCGTTCGGTGACCTCCGCCCGCCATTCTCTACACTCGGGGCATGGCGATCGTCCGACTGCGGCCCCCGCTCCGCGAGCTGGCCGAAGGCCGTCGCGAGGTGACCGTCGAGGGCGGCACCGTGATCGACGTGTTGCGCGAGCTCGAACGATCGCACCCGAGGCTCGGCGGCTGGATCCTCGACGACCGAGGCCATGTCCGTCAGCACGTCGCCGTGTTCCTCGGGGGCGAACGGGTGACCGGCGACGCCCCCGTCGCACGTGAGGATCGCGTCGAGGTGATCGGGGCCGTCTCCGGTGGGGCCGAGTCGGAGCTCCTGATCGGGACCAGGAAGGGTCTGTTCGTGCTGCGCGGCGATCGCGAGGGTGAGATGGACGTTGTGGCACGGGCGTTCCCGGGGAGCTCGGTCGAGTTCGCGGTCCGCGACCCACGGACGGATCGATACTTCGCGAGCGTCACTCACGGGCAGTTCGGGCCGCGGGTCTACCTGGCGGACGACCCGACCGGGGCCTGGGAACAGGCGGAGGGTCCCCGGTTCCCCGAGGAGACGGACACGACCCTGGTCCGTACCTGGGTAATCACGCCGGGGGAGCGGGACGGCGTCCTGTACGCCGGGGTCGACCCCGCCGCGCTGTTCGAAAGCCGCGACGACGGGATGACGTGGGAGCTCAACCGACCGCTCTGGGATCAGCCGAGCCGGCCGGAGTGGGGGCCCGGTGCCGGCGGCCTCTGCCTGCACTCGATCTGTCCGTGGCCGGGCGAACCCGATCGCCTCGCGGTCGGCATCTCCTCGGTCGGCGTGTGGGTCACCGACGACGGGGGAGCGTCGTGGGAGATCGGAAATGCCGGCATCGTCCCGCGATACCTGCCCGAGGAGGCGCGCTCGACCGAACCGCTCGCCCGCTGCGTCCACAACATGCATCGGTCGCCGCTACGACCCGAACGCCTCTTCATGCAGTTCCACGGCGGCGTCTACCGCTCCGACGACGCGGCGCGCTCGTGGACCAGCATCGCCGGGGGTCTGCCGAGCGATTTCGGGTTCCCGATGGTCGTCGATCCGAACGACCCCGACGCGGCCTACGTGATCCCGCTCAACTCCGACCTCGACCGGGTCTCGGCCGAGGGGCGGCTCCGAGTGTTCGAGACGCGCGACGCGGGCGCGACATGGACCGGTCGGACCGAAGGGCTCCCGCAGGACGACGCATACCTCACGATCCTCCGGCAGGCGTTCGCCCGCGACGACGGGACTCCGCTGGGCCTGTGGTTCGGTGCGACATCGGGCGACGTGTTCGGGTCCTCGGATGCCGGTTCGACCTGGCGGGTGGTGGCTCGGGACCTGGCGCCGGTCCTTTCGGTCCGCGCCGCCTGACGAGGGTGACCGAGGGGGCGCGGGGTCGCACCCTCCGCCTGGGGAAGCCTTAGTCGCCTTAGTCGTCCTCTTCTTCTTCTGCCTCTTGGTTGTCGGCGTCGTCCTCTGTCTCGTCGTCTGGCCCGCCCACCGCAGCATCCCTCGGCTCCGAGGCCGAGATCGCGACCGGGCCGCCCATCCCGAGGGGGGGTTCCCAGTCCCACTCGCCGGGCAGCTCCTCGTCCCGGCTCCGTTCGAGGATCAGGTCCAGGTCGTCCATCAGGGTGTCGCGATCCATGCCGCCTCCTCTCGCCCGAACCCGCTCATCGAACCGGAGCCGGGTGTCCGTGGCGCAGCCCGGCCGAGACGGCGATGTGAATGTCTGGTGGCGTTCCGCTTCCGGACGCTTCGACAGGCACGGATCGGGGAATACTGGGTATCTCCATGAGGTCTACACGGGTGTCGGCTTTACAGGGCTCTGGGGCGGGTCTAGCATGGACGCACGCGGCCCGGGGAGGCCGGTCTTCGTATGCCCGGGGCCCGATCGACTGAGAACGGTCCCGAAGACCTCTAGGGGGCGAAGCACGCTCCGTACGGAGGCTTCGAGGAGGAGAGTGAGTTCATGCCAGAACCTGCACGTCCGCTCGGCACGGATGACGCCGACGACCTCCGGCTGTACCTGGAGGCGGCGGCGCGCGAGCCACTCCTCACCAAGGAGGAGGAGGTCGAGCTCGCCATCCTGATCGAGCATGGCAAGGAGGGGGAGGAGCGCCTGCGCGCC
>JBKPRY010000311.1:0-1152 GCA_046734755.1 Actinomycetota bacterium
GAGACGCGTCGTCTCGAGTCCGGCGCGCCCGCGTTCCACGACGGAGGTGAAGTGGCAAGTACGGCAACCAAGCGGGCCGCGGCGACCAAGCCCGGACAGTACGGATCGGCGGATATCCAGGTCCTCGAGGGCGTCGAGCATGTTCGGCTCCGCCCGGGGATGTACATCGGCACCACGTCGAGCAGGGGTCTGCACCACCTCGTCTACGAGGTGGTCGATAACTCGATCGACGAGGCGATGGCCGGTCACTGCGACCGGATCACCGTCCGCCTGCTCAAGGGCGGCGGCGTCGAGGTCGAGGACAACGGCCGCGGCATCCCCATCAAGCCGATCCCCAAGGCCAAGGACCGGCGGCCGGCCGTCGAGGTCGTCCTCACGACCCTGAACGCCGGGGGCAAGTTCGGCGGGGAGGGGTACCGGATCTCGGGTGGGCTCCACGGCGTGGGAGTGTCCGTCGTGAACGCCCTGTCGGAGAAGCTGGTCGTGCAGGTGATGCGCGAGGGCAGCTCGTGGACGCAGACCTACGCGCGCGGCAAGGCGACCACCAAGCTCACCAAGGGCAAGGCGACTCGCAAGACCGGCACGATCATCACGTTCTGGCCGGACCCGGAGATCTTCGTCGAGGGCGTCGAGTTCGACAGCCGGATGCTCGCGGAGCGCCTGCAGGAGCACGCCTTCCTGACCAAGGGCGTCGAGATCCAGCTGATCGACGAGCGGGAGGGCAAGCCGGAGAAGCAGGTGTTCAAGGCGTCGGGCGGCCTCGCGGACTTCGTGAAGCACCTGGCCACGGGGAAGGAGACGATCCACACCAAGATCATCTCCATGGAGGCTCGCGAGGCCGAGGCGGAGGCCGATGTGGCCCTGCAATGGACGAACGGGTACTCGGAGTCGATCCACTCCTTCGCCAACACGATCAACACCCACGAGGGCGGCATGCACGAGGAGGGCCTCAAGAAGGCGCTCACGAATGTGATCAATCGCTACGCGCGCACGAAGGGACTGCTGAAGGAGAAGGAGGACAACCTCCTCGGCGAGGACGTGCGCGAGGGGCTGATCGCGATCGTGAGCGTCCGCCTGCGCGAGCCGCAGTTCGAGGGCCAGACCAAGACCAAGCTCGGCAACACGACGATGCGCTCGCTCGTCGAGACGACC
>JBKPRY010000312.1:0-9959 GCA_046734755.1 Actinomycetota bacterium
TGACCGGGGTCGCTGCCGGGTAGGGACTGGCACCAGCCGTTGTCCTCGAGCGCCTGCACGATCCCGGCATCGTCCAGGCCTTTCTGTGCGATATCGACCGCGGCGCCGAGCTGGTGCCAGGAGAGACCCGCGGGCGCGCACCGGTCCGGACACCCTTCCGGGTTCCCGCAGATCGAACGGCACGCCCGCCGCTGCTCAGCACAGGATCGATAGCTCTGCACGACCGGGATCGGAACGCCGGCCTCCCGCTGCGCCCGCAGGAACGCCCGCATCGCCACGGGTTGGAGCCGAACGCCGTCGACGTTGCGAAGCGGCGGCCGTTCCGAACAGGGGTCGTCGGGGATCACGATCGACGGACCCGAGAGGGCGATGTAGCCGACGCCCCCGGCGACCAGCGCCACGGCCGCCACGGCGAGCACGAGGAGGCGGCGGCGACTCCTCTTCGAACGAGCGGCGCGGTGACGTCGGGCGGCCGTCGGGCGATGCTACCGCCGTTCGCGGAAGCAGCCGGCCATGCCCTTGTGCAGAATCTCCCTATGGCCCGATCCACGTACTGGCGAGCCGCCGAACCCAAACGTGCCTACGACATCGTGATCGTCGGCGGCGGCGGGCACGGCCTGTCCACCGCCTACTACCTGGCGAAGAACCACGGGATCACCGACGTCTGCGTCGTCGAGAGGGGCTGGCTCGCGGGCGGCAACATGGCCCGCAACACCACGGTGATCCGTTCCAACTACCTGTGGGATGAGAGCTCGGCGATCTACGAGCACTCGCTCAAGCTCTGGGAGGGGCTCGAGGAGGACCTCGGCTCGGACCTCCAGTTCAGCCAGCGCGGGGTGCTGAACCTCGCCCACTCCCTCGGCGACGTCCGGTCCTCGATGCGGCGGCTGCACGCGAACCGCCTGAGCGGGATCGATGCCGAATGGCTGGAGCCCAAGGACGTGAGGGCGTTCTGCCCGATCCTCAACACCTCGCCGGACGTCCGGTACCCGGTGCTGGGCGCGACGCTCCAGCGCCGCGGCGGCACCGCCCGCCACGACAAGGTCGCGTGGGCCTACGCCACGCGCGCGAGCGAGCTCGGCATCGACATCGTGGAACACTGCGAGGTGACGGGCTTCGTCCGCGGAGCCGGCGGGCGTGTCGAAGGTGTTCGTACCACCCGGGGAGATATCGCGGCCGGCAAGGTCGGGCTCGTCGCGGCCGGCCACACGAGCGTCCTGGCCGACATGGTCGGCCTCCGGCTGCCGGTGCAGTCGCACCCGCTACAGGCGCTGGTGTCGGTCCTGCTCGAACCGGTGCTCGGCTGCGTCGTGATGTCGAACGCCGTCCACGTCTACGTATCGCAGGCGGACAAGGGCGAGCTCGTGATGGGCGCGGGGATCGACCCCTACAACGGGTACGCGCAGCGCGGCTCGTTCCACGTGATCGAGCACCAGCTAGCCGCCGCGATCGAGCTGTTCCCGGTCTTCGCGCACGCGAAGCTGCTGCGGACCTGGGGCGGGATCGTCGACGTCTGCCCGGACGCGTCCCCGATCCTGTCGAGGACCCCGATCGAGAACCTGTACCTGAACTGCGGCTGGGGCACGGGCGGGTTCAAGGCGACGCCGGGCTCGGGGTGGGTGTTCGCGGACCTCGTTGCCAGGGGCGAGCCCGGACCCCTTGCCCGGCCCTTCGCGCTCGACCGGTTCACGACCGGCGCGCTGATCGACGAGCACGGCGCGGCGGGGGTCGCCCACTGATGCAGGCGCGGACGGTGCGACGGATCGCGCTCGAGCTCCCGGACGCGGAGGAGCGGGAGACGTGGGAGACCGCGACGTTCCGCGTCCGGAACAAGATCTTCGTGATGTTCGCCGAACGCGAGCGAGACCTGTGGATCAAGTCGACGCACGACGAGCAGAAGGCGCTGACCGCGATGGACCCCGACACGTTCTTCGTCCCGCCCTACGTCGGCCCGAGCGGATGGGTCGGCGTGCGGATCCGCACGGTCGACCCCGACGAGCTGCGCGAGCTCGTCACCGAGGCGTGGCGGCTCACGGCGCCGAAGCGGCTCGTGCAAGCGTTCGACGAGGCCGAGGCGGTCTGAATGCTGCTCGTCCGCTGCCCCTGGTGTGGTCCCCGCGAGGAGATCGAGTTCCGCTACGGCGGCCAGGCCGGCATCGCGTATCCGTCCGATCCGGAAGCCCAGAGCGACGAGGCGTGGGCCGACTTCCTGTTCATGCGCGACAACCCCAAGGGGGCGTTCACGGAGCGCTGGTACCACGTCGCGGGCTGCCGCCGCTGGTTCGACGCGGTCCGCGATACGGTCACACACGCGTTCCAGCCCGCCGATCATCCAGATCGGCCACACCGGTGACCTCCGGCAGGCTGGCCGACGGCGGCGGGTGGATCGACCGCTCGAAGCCCGTCCGGTTCACGTTCGACGGGGCCGAGCTCGAGGGGTTCGAGGGCGACACCCTGGCGAGCGCGCTCCTGGCGAACGGCGTGGTCGGCGGGTTCCGCAGCCCGATCCTCGGCCGCCCCCGCGGGATCTACTCCGCCGGCGTCGAGGAGCCCAACGCGTACGCCGAGATCTCGGCGCCGTGGTTCGATCCGATCGCGGCCGCGACGACCGTTCCGCTGGTCGAAGGGCTGGTGGCTCGGGCCCGGGCCGGGGTCGGACGCCTCCCCGAGGACCCGGGCTCGGTGGCGACACAGCGGGTCGCGCACCGCTTCGTGCACGTCGAGGTCCTGGTCATCGGCGGCGGCGCCTCGGGCCGTACCGCCGCCCGCACGGCCTACGAGGAGGGCGACCGGGTGCTCCTGGTCGACGAGCACCCCGTCCTCGACGCGCAACCGACGGACTCCGACGTGACGGTCCTCGCGAACGCGACCGCGCTCGGCGTCTACGACGACGGGTATGCGGTGGTGCTCGAACGGACCGCCGACATCGTCGTCTGGCATGTCCGGGCCGGCCGCGTGGTGCTCGCGACCGGCGCGATCGAACGGCCGATCGCGTTTTCGGGGAACGACCTGCCCGCCGTCATGCTCGCCGGGGCCGTGGCCGCCTACGTGGAGCGTTACGGCGTCCGACCGGGCGAACGCGCGGCGGTGTTCGCCACGAACGAGCAGGGCCTCGGGGTCGCCGACGTCCTCCAGGAGGCCGGCGTCGACGTCGTGCGGACGGTCGACGCGCGTTCGGGCGAGCTGGTGATCGAGGCGTTGGGCGCGGAGCGACTCGAGAGGATCCTGGTCCGGACCACCGACGGTGGCGAGGAGGCGTTCGACGTCGATCTGCTCGCGGTCTCGGGCGGCTGGAACCCGAACCTCGGGCTCTGGCGTTCGATCGGAGGGAGGCTTCGGTACGACGACGAGCGCGCGACCTTCGTCCCGGACGGCGGCCCGCCCTGGCTGTCCGTCGAGGGGTCCGCGGCGGGCGACGTCCCCGCCAGCACACCACTGTGGTTCGTCGGGCACGGCGACGATGCGGCCAAGTTCGTCGACCTCCAGCGAGATCAGACGGTCGACGACGTCGCCGAGGCGCTCGGCGGCGGCCTGCGCTCGGTCGAGCACGTGAAGCGGGCGACCTACATCGGGACGGCCGTCGATCAGGGCCGCACGAGCGGCGTGCTCGCGGCCGAGATCGTGAGCCGGCTGCTCGGGGAGGCCGCAGGCGCGCAGGGACCGAGCACCGCGCGGCCCCCGTACGCGCCGGCCTCGTACCTCGCGCTCGCGGGTCCGACGCGGGGCGATCTCCTCGACCCCATCAGGACCACCCCGATGCATCCGTGGCACGTCGCACACGGTGCGGCGTTCGAGGACGTCGGGCAGTGGAAACGCCCGTGGTTCTTCCCGCGCGACGCCGAACGGATGGACCACGCGGTCGAACGCGAATGCCTCGCCGTTCGGAACGCCGTCGGCGCGATGGACGCCTCGACGCTCGGCAAGATCGAGGTGGTGGGCGCGGACGCGCCGGCGTTCCTGGACCGCATGTACACGAACCGAATGTCGAACCTCGCCGTGGGCTCGATCCGCTACGGCCTGATGCTCGGGCTGGACGGGATGGTCCTGGACGACGGCGTCGCGATGCGCCTCGCGGAGGACCGCTACCTCGTGACGACCACGACCGGCGGCGCGGCGACGGTGCTCGACCGTTTCGAGGAGTGGCTGCAGACCGAGTGGCCCGAGCTGCGCGTCTACTGCACGAGCGTCACCGAGCAGTGGGCGGTCGTCGCGATCAATGGCCCGCGTGCCCGCGACGTGGTCTCGCGGGCGGGAACCGACGTCGACCTGTCACGCGAGGCCTTCCCGTTCATGACGCTCCGCGACGGCCACGTCGCCGGCGTCCCCGCGCGGCTTGCGCGCGTGAGCTTCTCGGGCGAGCTCGCGTACGAGCTCCACGTGCCGGCCTGGCACGGGCTTGAAGTCTGGGAGGCGGTGATGGCGGCGGGCGAACCGTTCGGGATCGAGCCGTACGGGACCGAAGCCATGCACGTCCTGCGCGCCGAGAAGGGCTACGTCATCGTCGGCCAGGACACGGACGGCAGCACCACACCCCACGACCTCGGGATGGACTGGATCGTGAACCTCTCGAAGGGCGACTTCGTCGGTCGTCGGTCGCTCCGGCGGTCGGACGTCGTCCGCCCCGACCGCAAGCAGCTCGTCGGACTGCTCCCGGACGACGCGAACGCGCTCCTACCCGAGGGCGCACAGCTCGTGCTCGAGGACACCCACCGGATCCCGATGCCGCTCGCCGGCCACGTGACGTCGTCGTACCGCAGCGCGGTGCTCGGGCGTGCGTTCGCGCTCGCGATGCTGACCGGAGGTCACCAGATGCACGGCCGCGCCGTGTTCGCGCCGCTACCCGAGGGCACGTTCGCGTGCACGGTGACGTCCCCGATCCCCTACGACCCGGACGGTGATCGCCGTGACGGCTAGAAGCCCGCTCGCCGAACGTGCGGCCGATCTGGCCCGTATCGACGCGCGCGAACTGGCGTTCCTGTCGCAGGTCGACGTTCGGGTCGAGCCCGCCAGCGCCGCGACACTCGGCTTCCCCACCGACCCGAACACCGCGAGGACCTCGGGCGGCCGCGACGTCCTGTGGCTCGGGCCGGACGAATGGCTGATCGTCGGAGCACCGGGCGCCGCGGGCGCGATCCAGGACGAGCTGCAGGCGTCGATCGCCGGCCTCCACCGCTCGGTCGTCGACGTCTCGGCGAATCGCGCCGTGATGGAGCTCGCGGGACCGTCACGCCACGACCTGCTGTCGTCCGCATGCCCGATCGATCTCCACCCGAGATCCTGGGGCGACGGGCGGTGCGCGCAATCGGTGTTCGGCGCGGCGCAGGTCCTGCTCCAGGAGCGGGAGGGGACGACCAGGCTGTTCGTGCGCCCGTCCTTCGCCGACTACGTCGTTGGTCTGTTGCTCGCGGTCGCCCCGGTCTGACCGGGTAGGCTCGCGAACGGTGGACGACGATACGCCCGCGCTCCGCGCCCTCCATGGTTCGGACCTCGCCTACGAGGTGGTCCGGACCGAACGCGCGCGCTCGGCGGAGGAGAGCGCGAGCTTGCAGGGGATCGAGCTCGGGCAGTTGCTCCGCACGATCGTGATCCGACGTGGAGCAGAGGACTACGTCTTCGTCCTGGTCCCGGGCGGGCGGCAGATCGATTGGCCCAAGCTCCGAACCCACCTCGGCGTCAGCCGGCTCTCGCTGCCCGATGCGGAGGAAGCGAAGGGCGCGACCGGCTACGAGCGAGGGACGATCACGCCGTTCGGCTCGTCGAACGCATGGCCGGTGATCGCGGACGAGCGTATCCCGGGGCTCGAGCTGGTCGCGATCGGCGGCGGGGGACACGGCGTCAACCTGCACCTCGCCGGTCGCGACCTCGTCGAGACCCTCCGGGCCGACGTCGTCGACGTCACACGCGACGGCTCCGACTGACCGCCGAGCCACTCGAGACCGCACGAACCCTCCCGAACGTCTTCATGGCGCCTTCACATCTCGGCGCCAAGCTCGGTGGTGACGGACGAGGAGCGTTCGGAAGGAGGCACGAGATGCGACGTGGATGGGTGATCGCCGCGGCGATCCTGGTCGTGCTGCTCACGGTCGGGATCGCGGTCGGTGCGTACAACGCCGGGCTTGATGAAGGCGTTCGCCGTGCGGCCGACTCGAGTCAGGTCGTCACGGTGGTCGGGGATCGGTACGGTCACGGGTTCTTCTTCCCGTTCGGCTTCTTCCTGTTCCCCCTGTTCATCTTCGGTGCGATCTTCCTCGTGGGCCGGGCCTTCCGCGGCCCGCGCGGATGGGGCCACGACCACGGCCCTGGGTACGGACCGTGGTCCGAGGAGGGGCGAGCACGGTTCGAAGACAGGGCGAGCGACTGGCACCGACGCCAGCACGAGCAGGCCTCGGGCGGCGAAGAGACCACCGGACCGCCCGCCGGCTGAGCCGGGCGGGCACGGGGACGGGCGGTGGCGCTTGCCACCGCCCGCTCGCGTCGGCAGGCTAGCGACGCGCCGACGCAGGCGACGAAGGGACACGAGCACGATGACCACGGTGCTGGTGGTCGAGGACGAGATCGAGATCGCGCGGGTCGTTCGCGACTATCTCCGGAACGCGGGCTTCGAGGTGATCGTCGTCGGCGACGGCGGATCGGCCGTCGCGAGCGTCCGCAGCGCCAAGCCCGACCTGCTGGTGCTCGACCTGGGGCTGCCCGGACGGGACGGCCTCGACGTGGCCCGCGAGATCCGGCGGTGGTCCGATACGCCGATCGTGATGCTGACCGCACGCGGCGACGAGACCGACCGGATCGTCGGGCTCGAGATCGGCGCCGACGACTACGTCGTCAAGCCGTTCAGCCCGAAGGAGCTCGTCGCGCGCGTCCGGGCGGTGCTCCGTCGCACGCGCACCGCGGCCCGCGGCGACGAGGTCGTGCGCGCGGGCGACGTCGAGATCGACACCGCAAAGATGCGGGTGAGCGTGGGCGGCACGCAGGTCGACCTCACGCCGACCGAGTTCCAGCTCCTCGCGACCCTCGCCCGCGAACCGGGCCGCGTGTTCACGCGGTCCCAGCTGCTCGACGCGGTCCACGGCGTGGCGATCGAGTCCTACGAGCGTGCGATCGACGCCCACGTGAAGAACATCCGTCGGAAGATCGAACCCACGCCGGGATCGCCCCGGTACGTCGTGACGGTCCACGGCGTCGGCTACCGGTTCGCCGATGCCTGACCAACGGCACCGGCACGGCCCGGGGCCCGGGTACCGTCCGCCGTGGTGGCCCGAGGGCGAGGCGTTCCCGCCCGCATCCGGCGAGCAGTGGGTTGCGGCACGCGGACGCTTCCTGCGCCGGATCGCGTTCGGCATCGGGCTGTTCCTCGTGTTCGTGTTCGTGGTCGGCTGGCTCGGCGCCGTCTTCGGCGGCGGGTTCCACGGCGGTGAGCGGGGGGGCCGGTTCTTCCCCGGGTTCTGGCTCATCCCCGTGTTGCTGATCGTCGGGTTCCTGATCTTCGGGCGGGCGGTCCGACGCACGGCGAGGCCGATCGGCGAGGTGATGGACGCCGCGGCGAAGGTGGCCGAGGGCGACCTGTCGGCCCGGGTCGACGTCGAGGGCCCGACCGACGTCCGCGACCTGGCCCGCTCCTTTAACCGTATGGCCGAGCGCCTCGAGACCACCGAGCGACAACGCCGCGATCTGCTCGCCGATGTGGCCCACGAGCTGCGGACCCCGCTCGCCGTGATCCGGGGTCGGGTCGAGGGCATCCGCGACGGGCTGTACGCGCCCAACACCGACCACCTCGCGCTCATCGAGGAGGAGACGCGGGTGATGGCTCGGCTCCTGGACGACCTCCAGCTGCTCTCGAACGCCGAGGCGGGGGCGCTCCGGCTCCACCGCGAGCGGCTCGAACCCCACGAGCTCGTCGAGACGGCCGAGGCCGCCCACCGAGCGGAAGCGGACGAGCGGGGCGTGGTGTTCCGCACCGAGCTGGCACCGGACCTGCCCGCGCTCGACGTCGACCGCGTCCGGATCGGCGAGGTGCTCACGAACTTGATCTCGAACGCGCTCCGTCACACGCCCGCGGACGGCACCGTCATCGTCGCGGCGGAGCTCGATGAGGGCGGCGTCGCGTTCCGCGTCGCCGACACGGGTGAGGGCATCGACCCGGACCAGCTCCCGAACGTGTTCGATCGGTTCGCGCGGTCGCCCGAATCTCGCGGCTCGGGGCTCGGGCTCGCGATCGCGAAGAGCCTCGTCCAGGCGCACGGCGGCACGATCTCGGCCGAGAGCGAGCCCGGTCGGGGGACGACGATCCGCTTCGCGCTCCCGGCGGTGTAACCGCTACTGCTTGGGGATGTCCTTGTTCGGGTCCCAGTGCGGCATCGTCACGACCGTCGCCTTCACAGTTCCGGACACGGGCGTCCGGACCTGGAGCCCGGTGCCGAGCTCGGTGTACTCGATCGGCAGCATCGCGAACCCGATGTTCTTCTCCAGGCGCGGCGAGTAGCACGCCGACGTGACCTTGCCCACGACGTCCCCATCCACCGACACCGGAAAGACGTCGAGCATCTCGTTGTCGATGTAGCTGCCGAGGGGCTCGCCCTCGATGTCGACGCCGACGAGCTTGCGCGTGACGCCCTCGGCCTTGATCCGCTTGAGGGCGTCCTTGCCCATGAAGTCGGCCTCCTGCTCCAGGTCCACCATCCACGTGTAGTGGTAGCCGACCTCGAACGGGTTGTGCTCGTACCACATGTCCGCGCCGAAGGCGAGGATGCCCCCCTCGATGCGACGGATGTGACACGGCCCGATCACTTCGAGCTCGTGGGGTTTGCCGGCCTCGAGGACCCGGTTCCACAGCCGCACGCCATGCTCGGACGCGTCGCGCAGATAGATCTCGTACCCGACCTCGCCCGTGTAGCCGGTGCGCGAGACCACGACGTCCATGCCGTCGAGCTCGCCCTGCATCAGGCCGTAGTAGGGGATCTCGAGGACCCGCTCGCCGAACAGGTCCGTCAGCACCCTCTTCGCGTTCGGGCCCTGGATCTGGACGGGAGCCACATCGATCTCCCGCACCGTGACGTCCATCCCCTTCGCGGCGGCGATCCCGAGCGCGTACAGGTTCACGTCCGAGTCCGCGAGCGAGAGCCAGAACTCGTCCTCGGCGACCCGGAGCAGCACGGGGTCGTTGAGGATCCCGCCGTCGGGACCGGTGATGAACACGTACTTGCACTCATTGACCGCGCACTTGTGGAGGTCGCGCGGGACGATCATGTTCGTCAGGTCGAACGCGTCCGGCCCCTTGATCTGGATCTGCTTCTCGACACCGACGTCCCACAGCGTGACGCCGTTCACGAGGTGCCAGTACTCGGCAACCGGGTCGCCGTAGTGGCGAGGGTGGTAGGTGTGGTTGTACACGCTGTAGCGCGCGACCCCGTGCTCGCGGGACGCGTAGAAGTACGGCGACTTGCGGATCCGCGTGTACAGGAGGATCCCCGGATTGTCGATGACGGCCAAGCTCCGCTCCTTCCCTGCGTGATCTAGCCTCCGCGACCTCGTCACGCCCTCAGTCGTTCGCCCTTGGGGTCCCACAACGGGTCCTCGGCGACCGTCGCCGGCAGCCGCTCGTCGAAGTACTCGACCTGGAGCGGCGTGCCCGGCACCGCCAGCTCGGCGGGCAGGTAACCGTAGACGATGCAGCGCCCGACCGAGTAGCCGTATCCGGCGGACGTCGCGTAGCCGACGACGTGGCCGCCCGATCGGATCGGCTCCTTGCCGAGCACGACCGCGCTCGGATCGTCGAGGGTGATACAGGCGAGCCTCTCGCGAGGGCCCCGCTCCAAGGCCCGCTCGAGCGCATCGCGACCCTGGAACCCCTCCTTGTCCATCTTGACCGCGAAGCCGAGCCCGGCCTCGAACGGATCGTGCTCGGTGTGGATGTCCTGCCCCCAGAACCGATAGCCCTTCTCCAGCCTCAGCGTGTCGAAGCA
>JBKPRY010000313.1:0-2253 GCA_046734755.1 Actinomycetota bacterium
CGCGGGTACTCGAATGCGTCGTCGCCCATCAACTCGAAACCCACTCGCCGGAAGATCGCGTTCGAGGGCGAGTTGTCGCTCGACGGATACGCGTGCACGAAGCGCAGCGAGCGTTCGGCTCGTGCGATGTCGATCAGCTGACGCGTCGCCGCGCTTGCGACGCCCCGCCCCTGGAATGGTCCTACGCCCGCTCGCGGACGACCTGCTTCGGTCGCTTGTCGTCGCGCAGGCCGAGGTATCGAGGATGCCGGAGCTTGCCGTCCGGGGTCCACTCGCTGAAGCCGACCTGGGCGACCAGCTCGGGTCGTGCCCAGTGCACGCCCTTCGTCGACACACCCTTCGCGTCGGAGATCGGTGCGACCGTCTGCTCGAGGGGGCCGAGGAGTCCCATGAGCCTGGCGAGCTCGCGCTCGTTGAAGCCCGTGCCCACCTTGCCGCCGAACCGCAGTGCGCCGTCTTCGTGGTAGCCGACCAGCAGGGCCCCGAGCCCGGAGCGCGACCCATGGGGATCCGTCCACCCAACCACGACGAACTCCTGCTCGTTCACGCACTTGAACTTCAACCAGTCTTTCGAGCGTCCGTGCGTGTAGGGAGCAGAGGCGCGTTTGGCGATGAGGCCCTCCCAGCCCTTGTCGCACGCGGCGCGGAACGCGACCTCGCCCTCCTCGTCCAGGTGCTCCGAGAAGCGGATCGGATCCTCGAAGGCGAGCGCGCCGTGCAGCACGGACTTGCGCGCGAGCAGTGGCAAGGCGGAGAGGTCGTACCCGTCGAACCAGATCAGGTCGAACAGGTAGAAGACCACCCGCACGGCCGCCACCTGTGCGGCGCTGGGTCTCGCGTTCTGCATCCGTTCCTGGAGGCGGGAGAACGACGTGACATCTCCCCGGAAGGCCACGATCTCACCGTCGGCGATCAGCGGGGCGGTCTCGTCGCGAAGGATGGCCTCGGCGAGATCAGGGTAGTGGGACGTGCGGTCCTTCTCGTTCCTGGTGATCAATCGAACGGTCGAACCACGCCTCCACAGCAACGAGCGCTGCCCATCCAGCTTGGCCTCGAACACCCACGCGGGATCGGAGAACGGGTCCTTGGCAAGCGTGGCCAACATGAGCGGAGTGAAGGCCGGCATCGCGTGACGGCGGAGCAGGCGACGGTCGCGTGCGTCGAGTTCGTCGAGGATGGGGTTCATGCGGAGACAGGTCGACGACGCCCGCATCGTACGCCCCGGCGTGACCCGGAGCGTCTCGTCTACCGCTCCAGCAGCGCCTTCAGGCCCGTCAGGGCGGTCTTCCAACCCTCCTCGGACGCGGCCTTCGCCTCCTCCGAGGGCAGGTTGCGTTCGGTGATCGTCAGCTCGGTCGACCCGTCGCGCCCCGAGAGCTCCCAGGTGACCTCCTGATAGTTCTCCGGAATGTCGGGGACGCCCGAGGCGTCACTCCAGTGGGTGTGGACGAGCAGCGCGGGTGGGTCGATCTTGAGGATCTCTCCCTTGTCCACGTACGGCTTGCCCTGCCACTCGCCTCGATGGATCAGCTCGCTGCCGGGTTCCCAGTCGCTCTCCGTGTCGACCCCGAAGAACCACTGCTTGATCAGCTCGGGGGTCGTGATCGCCTTCCAGACCTCGTCGATGGGTGCTCCGATCGTGATCGAGCTGCTACCGCCGAGCTCGTTCATCGCTGACCTCCTCTACGGATCGCGTTCGGTGCCGGCACGAGTGCGAACGGGCGGCGGGCGCATGACCGGGGCCGTCTCGACCCGCGCGGGCGCGCCGAAGCTCAGCAGCCGACCCCCGAACGCCACCGCGCACAGGCCGAACCACGACAGGCCGATCACGAACCCGGCCAGCGCGTCCGAGAAAAAGTGCACCCCCAGGAGGACCCTGGTGCAGCCGACCGCGACGCCGATCGCAAGGGCGGCGCCGGCGAGCGCGGCGCGGGCTTTCGGCGAGCTGCCGATCGCGAGGACGAGTGCAACCGCCAGGTAGGTGGCCGTGGCGGCCGTGGTATGACCGCTCGGGAAGGACGTGCCCGTGAAGTCCGCACGCGGACGCAACTCGGGACGGGCGCGGTCGATGACGACCTTGATCGAGTTCGAGATCAGCATCTGCCCGAGCACGACCATCAGCACGAACAGCGGGACGGCCCATCTGCGCCATCGCCAGAGCCCGTAGACGCCAACGGCGATGCCGATCCCGACGATCGTCTCGGTATCGCCGAGGTGCGTGAGCGCCCCGAGCACGCCGTCGGTGAAAGCCGT
>JBKPRY010000314.1:0-16175 GCA_046734755.1 Actinomycetota bacterium
TGGGTCGCCACGTACTTCGCGCTGGGCCTCTTCCTCGCTGGCGCGATTCCTCTCGCGTACCTCGTTGTCACGCTCGGCTTACTCATCCGCCTCGCGAAGACGAAGCGTTACGCGTCGTTTCGAACGACTCAGTTGACGTTGACGCTCTTGCTGCCGTTCGCTCTGCAATGGTCGCTGGGTGGGTTCGCCGCCTCGAGTGTGGTGTCGCTGTGGGCGCTGGCGTCGGTCCTCGGCGCGGTCATGTTCTCGGGCACACGCGAATCGGTTCCCTGGTTCGCGGCGTACCTCGCCCTCCTGGCTGTCTCGGTTGCGCTCGAACCGGTCCTCGACCCCGCGGCGATCCCGCCTCCGGTGCAGATCGCGTTCTTCGCCGGGAACCTGGCGGGTCCGTCCCTGGTGGCCTACCTGCTACTCCAGTACTTCGTCCGCGAGCGTGACCGTGAACATGCGCGCTCCGAGCGGCTGCTGCTGAACGTGTTGCCTCAAACCGTGGCCGCGCGCCTGAAGCGCCACGACGAGGTGATCGCAGACCGCTTCGAGGAAGCGACCGTGCTCTTCGCCGACATCGTGGAGTTCACCCCACTCTCGGCCGTGTTGCCACCGGAAGAGGTGGTGGAGCTGCTCGACGACGTGTTCTCCGCCTTCCATCGGCTGGCGGACGAGCACGGCCTCGAGAAGATCAAGACGATCGGCGATGCCTACATGGTCGCGGGCGGCATCCCTGTGGCGCGACCCGACCACTGCGAGGCCGTGGCAGACACGGCACTCGCGATGCTCCGCGAGTGCGACGGCCGGCGCGAACGGGATCCGCCTCCGGATCGGTGTCGATAGCGGTCCGGTGGTGGCGGGTGTGATCGGGCGTCGCAATTTCATCTACGACCTGTGGGGGGATACGGTCAACACGGCGAGCCGGATGGAGAGCCACGGCTTGCCGGGGTCGATCCAGGTGACTGAGCGGGTGCACGATCGCTTGTGTGATCGATATCGATTCGAGTCGAGGGAGCCCATCGACGTGAAGGGCAAAGGCATCATGCGCGCCTGGATCCTGCTCGACCGGCTCGCGTAGGCGACTCCTCGCTATGTGTCTGCCGGGGCGATCTCTTCGCGGAGGCCGGCAGCAGCCTCGAGGCAGCGAGCCGCGTCGGACCGATTGCCCCCGCGCGCGAACTCCTCGGCGGCTTCGCGGAACATCGCCCGCGCCCGCTCATCGTCGCCCTCAGCCTGACGAAGGTTCCCACGTGCCTCCCAAACGGCGCCGCTCCACAGGCCACCCTGCCACATGCCCGCGATGCGCTCCGCCTCCGCCAGGAACGAACGCGCTCGATCCAGATCCCCGGCTCGCGCACTGGCCATCGCGGCACTCGTCAGATATCCCATCGAGCACGGCTCGCATGGACGCATCGGGCTCAGCTCTTGCTCGGCAACCCGCAGAACAGTGAGGGCCCTCCTCGGATCCGCCGCCGCCTGGATCATCGTGCCGAACACGCGAACCAGCAGATGGGTGACGAGATCGGAGCGAAGGGCGAGCGAACGCGCTCGCCCGAGCAGCCGATTGGCGTCGTACCTACGGCCACTCCTGACAGCCGCCTCCGCCAGTCGCTGTCTCGCGAGCGCCGAGCCGGAGATGCACCCTGCTCGGTCGTTGGCCTCCGCCGCCCCCTTCAGGTGCTCCTCGGCCTCAATGGCGTCGCCCGCGAGCAGTTCGGCCTCGCCAAGCATCAACAACGCCAGCGCCGCGCCGGTCGCCGAGCCCGCCTCTTCGGCGATCTGCATCATCTGGCGCGCAAACTCCGCGGCCGTGTCGTGGCCGTCCGGGCCGTTGAGGTAGTACTCGGCGAGGCACAGGTGGGCGTCGTAGACGATCGGCTCCATGTTGGCCCGCATCCGCATCGACTCCGCGAGCTCCTCGGCGAAACGGTCGCGCCACCTCCCCTGGGACATCGCGACCTTGGCGAGGATCGTCGCGGCCTCCCCGAGCTCGCGGCCCAGGGCAGCATCGAGAGCGATCGCGCGCGCCTCCTCCGCCGCTCGTTCCGCCTCCGCGAGGTCGCCCCGGTTCATGTGCACCAGGGCCCACGCAAGGAGCGCGTGGGCGCGCTCGGCCTCGGAGGGCTTCGGGGCACCCTCGACGGCGAGCACCTCCTCGTAGAGAGCCACCGTTGCGCGATCGGGTCCCACTCCCAGCTGGTCGCGGAGCGCCTCGCGGAGCCGCTCGAAGCATCGGATCGCCTCCCGGCGCTCCCCGGCGTCGAGATGCGCCCGCATCAGCGCGCGCGCCGCCTGCTCGTCGGTCGGATCCTCCTCGGCCAGCCGATCCCACAGCGCTCCGGTTCGCAGAACGTCGAGGTAGCGACGGCGCAGGCGGCCGCGCGGCCCGGCCGACCAGGACTCGTATCGGTCGTCCGGAAGGAGCTCGCCGAGGAACAGGTCGGCGGCCGTCCGGGTCGAGGCCTCGTCCCCACCGTCTAACGCACGCTGCGCGGCGGCCTCGAAGCGCTCGACGTCGGTCTGGACGCGGGCATCGGGCCACAGCACGAGGACGCCTCGCTCGTTCACGATCGCTCGCTCCTCGCCCGCCGCGTGCCGGGCGAAGTGCAGGGCCTTGCGCAGGTTGGTGCCCGAGGCGTCCGGATCGCTCTCCGGCCAGAGCGCCTCCATTGCCTGTGCCCGATGCATCCGGTGGGCGGGCGCGAGCGCGAGGAGCTTCACCACATCGGCCGCTCGTCGGCTCCGCCAGGCGTCCCCCGAGATCGGAACGCCGTCGACCGAGACGGAGAAGCGGCCGAGGAGCCGGATCGCCACCGTTCGCGCCACGCAGGAATCGTACGAACGAGCCCCGGCTTCGACCAGCCGGCGGGGCGGAACGGTCGCGGAACGGTCGCTCTCATAGCGTGGGGATCGAAAGGAGGTGAGGACGGATGGCTCTGTACATGGACGTGCACAACAGCCTCCCGGTCGGCACCACCGCGGCCGACGTCGCGGGAGCCCACGCGGCGGACCTTGGGGTCCAGGACAGCTTCGGTGTGCACTACCTGAACTACTGGGTGGACGAGGAAGGCGGCAGGGTCTTCTGCCTGATCGACGCACCGAACGCGGACGCCGCGCACGCGGTGCACCGCGAGGCTCACGGCCTGGTCGCCGACGAGATCTACCCCGTCCTGCAGGGGTGAGCACGGTCGAGCTCGACATGAGTCGCACCTCGCCGATGGGAGCACGGGAGGTTGGAGCCGCGCTCGTCGATGCCCTGACGTCTCGGGGATTCAGCGCGGTGAGGTCGCTCCTGGCCGACCAGGTTCGGTTCCGGATGCTCCTTCCGAGCGGGCCCACGACCGAAGCGGGCGCCGACGCCTCGATCGAGCGGTTCATCGGCTGGTTCGCCGACGCCGACGTGTTCGAGGTCGATTCCTCAAGCGTCGGAGAGGTCGAGGGGCGCGCGACGGTGACCTACCGGTTCCGCCTCCATGACCCCGAGGGGTGGCGAGTGATCGAGCAGCATCTGATGCTCGACGTCGGCGCCGGCGGACGCGTGGAGGCGATCGACCTGTTGTGCTCGGGGTTCCGCTCGATCGCCGCGGATGCACCCGGGACCATGCATCGCTTCGACGCGGGGAGCCTCGGATGCGCTGATGGCCTCGCCGGGGAGTTCCGCCGCCGTGTGCAACAGATCCCGGTCGGCGACGTGCTCGTGGTGAGCACGCGCGACCCCGCGGCCAAGGAGGACCTCCCTCCGCTCGCTCGGATGATGGGCCACGTGGTTCGTTCGATCGAGGCGTCCGACGACGGGCGCCTCCTGGTGAGCGTCGAAAGGGGACGATGAGATGAGCGACAAGCTGATCTTCAACTGCACGCACGGCAAGGAGGACCCGGAGCGCGCGACGCTGCCGTTCGTGGCGGCGAACATCGCGGCGACCGCGGGGCAAGAGGCCGTCGTCCTGTGCACGATCGACGCGGTGTGGCTGGGGACCGAGGGCGGCTCCGACGGGATCGCGCAGCCGGGCCTCCCGGTGCTCGGTGACCTGTACCGCGAGTTCGTCGACAACGGCGGTCAGGTGTGGCTGTGCGGCGCCTGCACGAAGCCGCGCGGCATCACCGAGGAGCAGCTCGTCAAGGGAGCTACGATCGTCGGTGCCGCCAAGGTTGTCGAGGAGGTCATCGCCGGCGCGAAGACCGTGGCGTTCGCATAGCGAGATCGCGTCAATCGGGTCGCACAAGGGAGGAGTCGGGTGTCCGGCTCCTCTCTCTCTGTCCGAAAGGGACCTCGAGAGGCGTCGCGGAGGCCCAGCGGAGAGCGCGACCTCACCGACGCCCGCGTGCGCCAACGCCCTCACTGTCGAAGGGTGAGGTTGGTGGCCTCCGGTCGGCCCTGAACGACCCGACCCCAGCCTCGAGCGTCGACCCAGACGCCCTGACCTGCGGCGTTCGGGTTCCTACAGTCTTCGCTCTCCTCGCCCGAGCCGCCTTGAACATCTCACCCGCGTGATGGACGCTACGCGCGTGATCTGCTCGTCCTGTGGCCGGGAGAACCCGGACGACTCCCGCTTCTGCTCCGCCTGCGGATCACCGCTGGAAGTGGGGCCGGCGTCCGGCGTGCGCAAGACCGTGACGGTCGTGTTCTGCGACCTCGTTGGCTCGACAGCGCTCGGCGAGCGATCCGATCCGGAGGTCCTGCGCGACCTCATGTCGCACTACCACGCGGAACTGCGCACGATCCTTGAGCGACACGGCGGCACGGTCGAGAAGTTCGTCGGCGACGCGGCGATGGCGGTCTTCGGCCTCCCGCAGGTCCACGAGGACGACGCGCTCCGTGCGGTTCGGGCCGCGATCGAGATGCGCGAGGCCGTCGCACTGCTCGGCCTGCAGGTGCGCATCGGGGTGAACACCGGCGAAGTGGTCGCCGGCATCGGCGAGACCCTCGTCACCGGCGATGCCGTCAACGTCGCCGCACGTCTGGAGCAGGCGGCCGGCACCGGCGAGGTTCTGATTGGCGCGACGACCGAGCGGCTCGTGCGTTCGAGGCTTCGTGCGGAGGCGACGGAGCCGCTCGCGCTGAAGGGCAAGAGCGAGCCCGTCCCCGCGTTCCGCGTGCTCACGCTCCTCGACGACGTTCCGGCGTTCACTCGGCCGATCGCGGCGCCTTTCGTGGGGCGGACGGAGGAGCTCGAGCGACTCGAGCAAGCGCTCGAGGTCGCCGTGCAGACGCAGACGCCGCAACTGGCGACGATCGTCGGCCCGCCCGGGATCGGCAAGTCGCGCCTGGCGCGTGAACTGATCGGGCGCGCACAGGCTCGGGTCCTCGTCGGTCGGTGCCTGTCGTATGGCGAGGGGATCACGTACTGGCCGCTGCAGGAGATGGTGTCGCAGATCGGGGACGTGCGAGCAGTCCTGCAGAACGCCCCCGACGGAGATCTCGCGGCGGTGCGGATCGCGGCCGCGATCGGCGACTCGGACACACCTTCCACGCCCGAGGAGATCGCATGGGGTGCACGCAAGCTCTTCGAAGCGACAGCCGCGGCGGATCCGCTGGTGGTCGTCTTCGACGACATCCATTGGGCCGAGCCCACGTTCTTGGACCTGATCGAGTACGTGACGGCCTTCGCGCAAGAGGTCCCCCTGCTGGTCCTGTGCACAGCTCGGGCCGACCTGTTCGACGAGCGTCCGACGTGGACGGCACCCCGCTCCAACGTCACCGTGCTGGCGCTCGAACCGCTGTCCGCGGCCGACAGCGCCTTGCTCGTGACCGACCTCGGCGGGATGGTGTCCGACACGGTCGAGCGGATCGTGGAGACCGCCGAGGGCAATCCGCTCTTCGTCGAACAGCTCGTCGCGACTCTGGTCGAGGACGGGGACGGTCTGGAGGTGCCTCCGACGCTGCAGGCGCTGCTCACCGCCCGCATCGATCGCCTCGCGGAGGCCGAGCGGGCAGTCATCGAGCGCGGTTCGGTCGAGGGAAGGTTGTTCCATCGTGGAGCCGTCGCCGCGCTGCTGTCCGAACCAGATCGTGCGGCCGTGGGCGGGCACCTGCTGACGCTCGTGCGCAAGGAGCTGATACGCCCCGACCGCGCGGTCGTGCCGGGCGACGACGGGTTCCGGTTCGGTCACGCCCTGATCCGCGACGCCGCGTACCACGAGATCCCGAAGAGACAGCGCGCCACCCTGCACGAGAGCTACGCGGAGTGGCTCGCATCGAGGCTCGGCGGCGACGCGCCCGATGAGATCGTCGGTTACCACCTGGAGCAGGCATACCGGTACGGCGCGGAGCTTGGAGCGGGCGACCCCGTCGTCGGTGATCGGGCCGCCGAGCGACTCGCGGCGGCGGGACAGGCCGCCCGTGCCAGGAGGGACATGCAGGCGGCGGCGAACCTCTTCGGCCGAGCCGCGGACCTGATTCCTGGCGATCCTCGGCGGCCCGCGCTCCTCGCGAGACTCGGCGAGGCGTTGAGCGCGGCCGGCGAAATCGAGCGTGCGCGTTCGGTGCTCGCGGAGGCGGCGTCCCTCGCCAACACGGCGGGCGACGACCATGCCGAGTGGCTCGCGCGGATCGAGCTCGCCGCGACCCGGCTCGACACCGAGTCCGGGGACCCGGAGGCGGCGTTGCGGGAGGGGAAGGCCGCCCTCGCCGCTCGCGGGTTGGTCGACGACAACGAGGTCCTCGCCCGGGCCTGGGACCTCATCGCCAAGGCGCACAACTGGCGCGGCCGGGTGGCCGAGTGGCAACGCGCCTCGGAGCGCGCGGTGACCCACGCGCGGGAGACGAGGGACCTCGCGTTGCAGGTGCAGATCGTTACGAGCTCGGCGGGCCCGATCGTCTACGGGTCGGTCACCGTCCAGGAGGGCCTGCGGTACGCGGACGACCTCCTCGTCCGGCTCGGCCACATCCCCGAGGTCCAAGGGTTGACGGCCCATGTCCGGGCCCACATGCGGGCTCGTCTCGGCGAGTTCGATGGGGCGTTCGAGGACGCGAACGCGTACCGGCATCACATCCGTGAGCTCGGCCAGGAGGCCTTGTACGCCCGCACGGCGGGTTGCGCGTGGGACGTCTGCCTCTGGGCCCAGGACTGGACGCGCGGCGAGGAGGTGCTTCGCGAGAGCTGCGAGATGCTCGAGCGGATGGGCATGAAGAATCACCTCTCGACCGTCGCAGCCCACCTGGGGGAGGCCATATTCCACCTGGGACGCCTCGACGAGGCGGAGCGTCGCAGCGTCGAGAGCGAGGAGCTCGGTGCGAGCGACGACCTGTATAACGAGATGTCGTGGAGGAGGCTCCGCGCCAAGGTGCTGGCGGCGCAAGGAGATCTCGTCGGCGCTCGGGAGCTTGCCCGGCAAGCGGTCGATTCAGCCGTGGGTGTCGGCTTCCTGGACGATGTCGCGCTGACGTGGCTCGACCTGTCCCGGATCCTCGCCGCCTCAGGCAGCCCGGAAGCTCGGGCCGCCGCTACCGAGGCGCTCGGCCTGTTCGAGCGGAAGGGCAACCTCGTCGGCGCCGGTTGGGCGCGGGAAGCCCTTGGCGAGACCGGGCGGGATGCGTAGCGACCTCCTGCCCCGCAATCTGGAGCGCCGCGCTCACATCACCCGCTCCCAAACGTGAGTGCTCACCCACACGCTCTGGCCTGGGGCGTTCGGGTTCTTACAGTGTTCCTTCCGCCTCCGCTACCGAAAGCGTCCTCTGACCAGCCGCTTCGGGAAGAGGCGGGCGTCGTGACCGCGGGATTGAAGTGCGCCCCGGATACCGGCGCGAACGCCAGGATCATCGCGCCGAGTGCCAGCCCGGTTGCGATGGCGTTGCCGAGGAGTTGGAGACCTGGTTCGCCGGGGATCGAACGCTCTACCGCGATCCCCGAGCCAACGATGGCTGACAGGAGGAAGGCTGTTCCGACGATCTCAGCGAGAGCGCGCCTGTTCGGGTTCGTGCAGCGACCTCAAGTTCGGCCAGGAGGCCCCGTACCCGCTCGTTGATCTCGTCTCGGATGCGACGGACCTCGGCGACGTCCTTCCCGGCGGGGTCCTCCAGCTCCCAGTCCAGGTAACGCTTCCCGGGGAAGACGGGGCACGCGTCTCCGCATCCCATCGTCACAACCACGTCAGCCGCCACAACGACGTCCGTTGTCAGAGGCTTGGGAAACTCCTTCGACAGGTCGATGCCCAGCTCATCCATGGCGGCGATGACGGCCGGGTTGATCTCGCTCGCGGGCGTGCTTCCAGCCGATCGGACATGGACACGCCCGCCTGCGTACTGGTCCAGCAGCGCGGCGGCCATCTGGCTTCGACCCGCGTTGTGAACGCAGACGAACAGGACCTCAGGTACGTCCTTCAAGATGCTCCCTCCCACCTGTCCTGCTGCGCGGAGCCGCTCTCTCGCGAAGCGCTCTGCCAGAAGGACGATGAACGAGTCGATGCGTGCGTTGCTGCTGAGCTGCTCGTAGGACTCCTGCAGCCGCTCGCTGACGGTCTCCGGGGAGAAGATGCCTGCGAACTCGTCACGAAGCCGCGCCTCAGCGCTGGAAAGGTTCATGTAGCCCCTTGTCAGTCCGGTCCAAAGGTACGCCTCGCGGATGACCGCAGTGTGAACAGTTGGTGACGGGGGCCACAGGGTCGGGCATGTCTGTTGATCAACGCTTCCTTGCGCGAACGATTGCCCCATACATCTTGTCCACCTCCAAGTGCGTTGGTTCGATGGACACGTCCTCGAACCCAGCCGTCGTCAACTCGCGGTCGTACTCGGCGAAGGATAGGGCGCCAGCGATGCAGCCCACGTACGAGCCTCGCTCCGCCCGTTCCGACGGGGTCAGCGCATCCGCTGCGACGACATCGCTGATGCTGAGACGGCCGCCGGGCCGCAAGACCCTGAACATCTCGCGCACGACCTTGGGCTTGTCGGTCGACAGGTTGATGACGCAGTTGGAGATGACCACATCGACGCTGCCGGCTTCGAGAGGGACTTCCTCGATGTAGCCCTTGAGGAACTCGACGTTGGCCGCGCCGGCCTTGCGTGCGTTATCACGTGCCAGCTCAAGCATCTCGTCGGTCATGTCGAGCCCATACGCCTTGCCGGTCTGTCCAACGCGCTTGGCCGACAACAGCACATCGATGCCGCCGCCTGAGCCGAGGTCGAGCACGATCTCTCCTTCGCGCAGCTCGGCTACGAGCGTAGGGTTGCCACAGCCCAGACTCGCGAGAACGGCCTCGGCTGGCAGCTCTGCCCGTTCCGTGACGTCGTATAACTTGACGGCAAGGCCGTCCTCGGGAGGACAGCAGCCCCCAACCTCTGCCGTGTCGTTGGCCGCCATCCCCTCGCGGACGACATGTGCTGCCGCCGCGTACCTCTGCCGGACCCCTTCGCGCAAATCACTCATCGATCGAGCCTCCGCTCGGCTTCATGAACCGACAGCGCTTGCTGCCGGCGTCGCAAGAGCGCCTCTCAGCAACTCCAAACGCTCGGGCACTAGCCGGTAGTACGCCCAGCGGCCGCGCTGCTCACGCTCGAGGAGGCCCGCTCTCGCCAGCACTTTCAGATGATGGCTCACCGTGGGCTGACTGAGGCCTATCGGCTCGGTGAGATTGCAGACGCAGGCCTCCCCGCCCTCCGCCGTCGAGATCAGGCTCAGCAGACGGAGGCGCGCCGGATCGGCCACGATGCGCAGAGCCGCCGCAACCTCTTCAGCCTGCTTGGCCCCTAGGGGCGCCGTTAGGAACTCGGGGCAGCAGTCTTCCGATATGACCTGTATCAGCTTCATGGCCTCATATTGACGGTGGTCGATACAGTGTGTCAACGTATCGATCGTCATCGATACGAGCGCCTCGTTGACTGCTTAGGGCGAGGGTGTCGAGGCGTTCCCGTAGTCCGCGCGCTCGAGCTCGTCGGGCTTCTCCGGGCGGCGGAACCTACGCGGTTGAACCGTCGTCTTCGCGTCCGATGCCGGTGCCATCCCTCGACTCGATGCCCGGCGCACCATGTTCGTGTGCTCTCGTCCGTTTGCTCACGACCAGGATGGTTCCGATGACCGCTGCGCCGATACTCACGGCCTGCAGCCAGAAGCCGGTCTCCAACGAGAGCCCTCCGGGGATCGTCGCGCCCTCGCGCAGGCCGGCGCTCTGAAGCAGCGAACCGATCCAGGTTAGTGACCACGCTGAGACCGCGCCTGCGAGGAAGCCGCGCCCCGATTGGCGCTCGCCTCGCGTAAGACCGACCAGGGCGACGACCACGACGGCAGCAACCCCACCGAACAGGAACAGCTTCGCTCCCAACTCCAAGCCGCCGTCCTGCGCCACCAACAGCTGGTCGTAGAGCGAAACCGAGTGCCCTCCCGGGAACCCGTAGTACGGCAGGAAACAACTCGTCACGAACATTGCCGCGCCCAGGAGCACGATCACGTAACCGACGCTGGAGCCTCGCCCGCGGCGTCGATGAGCGTCCGTCACCATCGCCCAATGATGTCGCCTAGCTCGGTGGAAGTCGAACCTCGGAGGCTAGGCCTCCCTGGGCACCCGCTAACTGTTCGAGTCCCCCCCGGCGCACCGGTTTCGGGCTAAGGTCCTCCGTGTCACCCCGCAGGCGCTCTCGGAAATGCTGAAGCGGCGCTGAAGATGGATATCTGGCGGATGAGCCGCCTCGTTCAAAAGGCGTCTTCCCTGCGTAGTCCTTGCTGGACGATGTG
This sequence comes from Actinomycetota bacterium, assembly GCA_046734755.1. Taxonomy (GTDB): domain Bacteria; phylum Actinomycetota; class UBA4738; order UBA4738; family HRBIN12; genus DASSJM01. The sequence goes on from JBKPRY010000314.1 coordinate 10,653, forward strand.
TGAACCGCCTGCCTCTCCTTCAGCGGCTCCAGGATCACGCAGTTGCATAAGAAGCCGACACTCATGAACCCTCGACCAAGCCGCTGTAGCGCCAGCGTTCAGCCGAGCGGTCCATCGAGCGGTCGGTTGAGCGGTCGCTGGGGCAGTCACCATCAGGCGAGACACGGCGCCCGCGCGCGTCTGCGCCCCGACAGCCTGGTCGCGACTAATACAGTCCCCACACCTTCCAGCCATCCGATCGGTGAATCACATACAGCGTGAAGTCGAGGCTCGCGCTATCGGTGCCGTCGTCGAATGTGACCGCGTACGTCGCGTCAGCGACCTCCGTTCCACAGGCGGGGGCGACGAACCGACCACCGATCACCGTATCGAGGACCGTCTCCTTGCCCGTCCCCGAACCTGGTTCGAGGCCGTTCTCAGTCCCGACCGGATCGAGAGCCGCCTTGGCGTCCGGTCCCCACAGAAACTGCTCGGTGGTCGCCACGGCCGCATCTGCATCAGCAGCGGTGACGGCATCGGCATCCGATGCATCCGGACACCTGAACACGGCTGAGCCGGAAGGCGGCCCGCTACTAACCGCGATCGTCACCGGGGTGCGGGGATCCATGTACATCCCCGCCGCCGGGTCCTGTGAGATGACGACCCCCTCCGCCACGTCGTTCGACTGCGTGTGCTCAATGCTAAAGAAGAGTCCCGCTTCCTTGAGTGCCACGAGGGCCGCGTCCTCCCCCAGCCCGACCACGTCAGGCACGAGGATCTGTAGGGTGACGGTCGCGGTGGGGCCGGATAGGCCGGTCGGGACGCTCGTCGCCGTAGGCGAGAACGTGAGGGACGAGATGACGTCGTCAATCGCGTCTAGGTCGACCCTTGACGCCTGCGGTCCGATGCGGAGGGTCATCCCGAACACCAGCGGTGGACCGACTGCGCCGGTCCCCTTGCTGGTGAACCACATCGTGTCAAGCGTCGAGCCGCCTGCCGGTGCGCTGCCCTGGTTGAAGTCGTCGATCGAGAGCGGGGGCGTCCAGACCCGACTGTCGGGCATGACGGCCGAGGGGGCGATCACGAGCGCGACACCGTCGTCCGGAAACCCCTCTGCGCTGATCTGGGGCAGGCTCCGATCCGGCGCGACGGGGAGCGGCATCTCCGCGTTCGCGATCATGGATCCGGCGGGCGCCAACCCCGACATGCCGAGCGTGAACGCTGTGGACTTCCATCCCGGCGGGACGGAGACGGTCCATCCACCATCGACATCCGTGTAGAGCTGAGACTGCGTTGGGAGCGTGAACGGCTCCAGCCCCGGAACGTTCACGTCGCCGTCGCCGACGCCCCAGTCGCTGATCTCGTGCGTGTCTGCGGACGTGGCGAACGAGAGGACATGGCCCGTCGGAAGGTCGGCGCCAGGTGGGACCTTCGCCGAGTACGCGGTGAAGTCGCCGTGGAGCACGACAAGGTACTCCTGCAGCGCTGGATCGCCGTGCTCGAGCCCGACCGCGGGGGCGATCGTGTCCGCGTCAGAGAGGACCCACTCGCCTGAAGTCGGCGTGATGTCGCCCGACTGATAGGCCATCTGGTACGCCTGATCGACGAGCCACGCCGGCGGCTCCGTGCCGCCGGCCGACGTTGTCGGTCTCGTGGTCGGCCGAAGGGCCAGCCACGCGAGGGATCCGCCGGCCGCGAACACGGTGAACGCGACGAGAGCGACGAGGAGCCTCGTGCTCATCCGCGGGGGCGGTTCAGGGTGGGGGCCTTGCTCGATCCTCGCCCAGACCCGATCGGTTGGCATCTCCAGGCGCCGGAGCGACCTCAACTTCTGCTCCCAACGTTCAGGCATCGTCGCTCTCCTCGCTCCCGAGCAGCTTCCTCAGGCGGCCGCGTGCGCGGTGAAGGTGAACGCGGACGGTCGCGGGTCTCACTCCCATCAATCGTGCGACCTCCTCAACGGGCAGATCCGCCTCGTACCGGAGGACGACGGCGGCCCTCTGGTTAGGGGAGAGTCGCCGGAGCGCATTCAAGACCTCCCCGGTATCCGCAGGAGCGTCCGAAATGCCTTCCGGCACTTCGCCGTGCGTCCGCTGCTCCCGCCTGATTTCATCGATCGCCAGCCGGAAGGCCGTCCGATAGATCCATCGCAGGGGATCCCGCAGCTCATGGCGTCGAGCCATCGCTCGGGCGAACGCCTCAGCGGTGACCTCGTCAGCGATGTCGGAGCGGCCCCCCGAGAAGGCGCAGATCGTCCGCCACACACCCTCGCCCTTCTCGCGAAACAGGCGCTCGAAGTCGTGGCTCTCTGTCCCGGGCTCCTGCTTTGCCACGGTGCCCATCATGCCTACGCTGATAGCCATCCCTTGGATAGACGGTGGACTCGCGCTGCGTGTTTACAGTCGTGTTTCGCCTCGGCGTGGCCTGGTCAGACTCTCCGATTCCTCCCCCCTGCAGACCAACACGGTCCCCGCCGTTCCTTGCCTTGTGAGGGTGGAAGGTGGCCGGCCCGGGCCGCGCGGCCGCAGGCGGACGGCCGTCAACGGTCTTGGACCGAGGCGTCGCAAAACGAGCCGATGCCCTGGTGACGGATCCTGCGGGGCGAGAGTTCCGCGAAGGGTGGGCCAAGTCGTGAGCAAAGCGGTGTGAGGCGACTGCACCCGGCATCTCAGAGGAGCGCGCTCGGGAACGCAGGACGACCGCCAACCGCCGTCAGGGAGCCGGTACGTTCGCCCTTCAGCCAGGAGTCCAGGAGGACCGCAAGAGCTTGAGGCGGGTCTGTGTTGGACGGCACCCCAGCTTGGTGACGAGCAAGACGAAGCGGCTCGGGATTCTGAACTCTCCCGAGGAGACTCAATGCGGGCAGCGTGCTCGGAGCAGCCGACCTGCACCAATGATTACGACGGTCGGGGAAGAAGCCGGCACGCGCTCTTCCGTGGGTAGCGCAGGGATGGAGAAGTAGGGATATGGAACGAGGTCCTACCATCGCATCGGAAGATTCCCTCACCTTCGGAGCGCGAGTCCGATGAGCACTTCTGCCCCGTCTGCCGGTCGGGTTGACGCGATCGGACTTCGAGACGCCCAGGAGGAATTCCCCTTCTGCAGCACCCGGCAGACTCCGTCGGTGCTCTAGCAGAGGACGGCCGCCCGGTACCGACTAACCCCTGGCTCTCGGAGGCTCCGCGGCGAGGTTGGCATACGCCTCCGCGAGGTGCAGCACGACCTGTGCCTCGACGTCGTCCCTGACCTTCGGCGCTAGCGTCGCGATCTTCTTCGCGATCGCCTGCCGAGCCTTCGCGGCTGTCGCCGCCGCCTCTGCCTGCGCCTCCGGCGGTCCTTCCATCGACATGATCGATCACCTCGGGGTCAGGCTACGCCCCAGCGACTCCGCCCGGATCGCGGCCGGTACTCCCGCTCCAGCGGAAAGCCCGTCTCCTCCCAGACCATTAGCCCGCCGCGGGCGAACGGCGCCACCGCGGGCGTCACATCGAGCCGGCGCGAGCCGGCGGATCTGCAGCATCAGCTCGCCACGCTCGTCGGTGACGAGCCATGCATCGCCCGGCGCCCTGGGCAACGCCCTCGGTCCGCCGTCGATCATCACCCCGGCTCGTTCGGTCCGGTCACCGGGTCGCCGTCATGAGCCGAAGGCTTGGGCCATTCGAACCGACAGCAGCTCCTTCACGAGGTCCTTCGGGAGGGGCTTGTCGACAGGGAAGTGCAGCGATCCTTCGGTCGACGTGTAGCCCTCGGTCTGCTTGGCGAGCGCCGAGATCACCGAGCCGCTGTGGGGCAGATAGCTCAGGTGATTCTTAAATGCCGCGAACCCGGCGATGGTCTTGCCCCGAAGCTTGAACGCCGGCATCCCGTAGGAGATCCCCTGCTCGGCATCGGGAACGATCGACATGATCGTGTCGCGGAGCTGCGCCAGGGTGCTCCGCTTCGGTTCCTCGAGCGCGTCGAGGTAGTCGTCGATCTCCTTGGCGGACACACCTGGATTCTAGGCGCGACCCGATCACGAGGTCCTCGCCAGGTTGACACAGCGCGCGAGAGGCATACAACGTGCACGAGGAGACGAGGGTCGATCTTCGACGAACCGGACTGGAGTGGGAGGGTCGGCGTGAACTGCCAACACATGGGGTGTAGGTGCCAGGCCGCGGAGGGCCAGGAGTTCTGCGGCGACTACTGCCGAGAGCACGCCGCTGACGCAGCGCACGAGGAGCACCGGTGCGAGTGCGGGCACGACGCCTGCGCGATGGCGGCGGTGTAGGCGAAGCGGGTCGCATCGAGCCAAGGGCAACCATCCTCGTCGAGGAGCAAGTGAGGCGCTGGGAGAACGGCTCGGGCCGGTTCGTGTTCCAATCAGCCAGGACTGCAAGCGCAAAACGTGGCTTAGAACGAAGCGTAGCCGTTTAGTTCTTACGCGTCCGGTGTGAGGCCCGACGGTTCGAGGACGCCCGGAACCGTCGAGGAAGGGTCAACGTTTCGTATGACGACGTCAGGAGATTGGCCCCGTGGCGGCCCCGCGAAAGACCGCGAAGCGTCGCGAAACGAGAAGTTCTCAAGAGACAGAATTGCCTGCTCACAGGCGCAATTCAAGGTGTTCTCGCAGGTAGGCGAAGTGGCTGCATCGAATTCCTAAACCGCGAGTCGCAGGTTCGATTCCTGCCGGGGGCACGCCATCTACCTGCGCAAACGGCCTCCCCGGCACGATCGAGGAGGCCGTTGTGGGGCCAGGTTGGGGCCAGCGCTACTCCTGCTCCCAACCTTCCAGCTCGCCGGCCTTTCGTACGAGGCGAGCCGCGTCAAGGACGAGCCTCCGGGCCTCCGGGTTCGCATACTCTTCCGCGTCCTCTGCGAGGCGCTTGGCGCGACGCCGCTGAATGCCACTGACGTACCGCGTTCCCCAATCGACAAGCGTGTCTCTTACGGCTTGGTTTCGCCCCATCACCTTCCCCCTTCCTCGTCCTCGTCCTCGTCTCCATCGAGGCCGACCAGTGCGACGTTCGAAGTGACGAACGTCGTCTCGTTCCCGTCCGGGCTCTGGATCTTGAGGATGTACTGTCCGTCGTCGGTCCGGACGTCGAGGACCGCGACGACGCTCCACCCCTCGTACTGCCGCATCGCTCGCTGCACGTCCTCGTCCATCACCTTCCTCCCTCCTCGCCGAACAATTGGTCGGCGGCATCGGCGGCCGCCCGTCCGAGTGACGGGATCACGGCCGAGTAGGTGTCCATCGTGAAGCTGGTCGACGAGTGCCCGAGCCGCTCGGAGACGGCCTTTGGGTGCACGCCGGCGGCGAGCAGTTGCGTGGCGTGTGCGTGTCGTAGGTCCGAGCGGCATGACACCGCCGCGCTTCCTCCAGACGAGACCGGCGATGCAACCTACTTCGGTAGCCGCATGGGCACGATCCCGACGATGGTCGTACCTGACCCCGGCGTCGATCTGACCTCCAACGTGCCTCCGATCGCATCGAGCCGGTCGGCCATCCCTCGCAGGCCGGTGCCGTAGCCGGTCGCCTCGGGGTCGAACCCGCCACCGTCGTCG
>JBKPRY010000315.1:0-2207 GCA_046734755.1 Actinomycetota bacterium
CAGCCCGGCGCTCTCGACCGCGGGGCGGATCCGATCGCGCGCGTCCTGCACGCCGGCGCCGGGCAGCCCGGTCAGGGTGAGCGACGGGAGTCCGCGACCCACGTGCGCCTCGACGGCGACGAGATGGCCGCGGACGCCGACCACGGTGACGCCGTTGACGCGTCCGTACACGGTCGGCCGACCCTAGCGGTAGCCACCGACACCTAGAACGCGTCCTCGAAGATCTCGACGTCCGTGTCGCGCGCACCCAGCCAGACGCTCGCGACGTCGAAGCGCACCCGGGCGTGCTCGAACGCGTTCCCCTGCAAGAACGCGTCCGCGAGGCTCCGGACCTTCCTGCGCTTGGCCCGCGTCACCGCCTCGTAGCCGCCACCGAACGCGGCCCCCGAGCGCGTCTTCACCTCGCACACGACCAGCAGGTCCCGGCGCACGATGATGAGGTCGAGCTCGCCGAGGCTGCAGCGCCAGTTGCGCGCGACCAGCGCGAACCCCCGTCGCTCGTAGACGCGGAGCGCCGCGTCCTCGCCCGTGCGGCCGCGTTCGGAACGCCGGTCGGTCGTGGATCCGCTCACCATGGCGACGCTAGACCGCGTCGCCGACACGCCGTCACTCGACTCGAGTGCTGGTCTCGCGGGGGCGGCTCGGTCGCTACTCAGGGAGCTGCATCGTGTCCTCCTGACGCAGCTCCTCCACGTTCACGTCGTGGCGGGTCAGCACCCGCACGTTCGACACGAGGCGGGCCGGGCGGTACATGTCCCACACCCAGGCATCGCCGAGCACCACCTCCACCCAGCCGTCCTCCCGCTGGTTCAGCTCGACCGTGTTCGCGAGGTAGAAGCGCCGCTCGGTCTCCACGACATAGGCGAACATCGGGACGATGTCGCGGTACTCGCGGAACAGCTCGAGCTCGCGCTGCTCCTCGTAGCGCTCGATGTCGTCTTCTTCGGGGTTCATGGCTCCTCCACCCTATCGCCGTCGTAGTAACCGGTCCGCAGGCCCTTGAACGAGTACCGATGGATCGGCGACGGGCCGTGGCGCCTGATCGCCTCGCGGTGCTCGTCGGTCCCGTACCCGCGGTTGTGGTCGAACCCATAGACGGGGAACCTGCGGTGGTAGCGATCCATCATCCGGTCCCGCGTCACCTTGGCCACGATCGAGGCGGCCGCGACCGACGCGGTGACCGCGTCGCCCTTCTTGATCGACAGGTTCGGGATCCCGAGCCGCTTCACCGGGAAGCCGTCGGTCAGGACGTAGTCGGGTGCGACCGACAGGGTGGTGATGCACCGTCGGAGCAGCCAGACGTTGGTCTTGTGTAGGCCCCGCCGGTCGATCCGCGTCGGCGTACACCGGCACACGGAACGAGCGACGGCGTGGCCCACGATGCGCTCGAAGGCCGCGTCGCGCTGGAGGGCGGTCAGCACCTTCGAGTCGTTGATCCCCTCAAGGTCGAACTCCACGGGCAGGATCACGGCGGCGGCCACGAGCGGCCCGGCGAGGGCCCCGCGGCCGGCCTCGTCGACGCCGGCGATCAGGCGGAAGCCCTGCTCCCGCAGCCCGCGCTCGTAGCGCCCGAGGTCCAGGACTAGTGGATCCACCCGACCCTCGACGGTGGCCACACGATCGCGAACGCCCTCCCCACCACCTTGTCGACCGGGACGAACCCGAGGCCGAACCGCGAATCGTTCGAGTTCAGCCGGTTGTCGCCCAGGACGAAGAGCGCGCCCCCCGGAACCCTCACCGGGCCGTAATCCCTCGTGTCGACCGCCCCCTTCAGGTAGGGCTGGTGGATCCGGGCCCCGTCGACGAACAGTCTCCCGTCCCGCAGCTCGACCGTCTCGCCGGGGAGCCCGATCACCCGCTTGATGAAGTCCTCGTGCTCGGGCCGTTCGATGCCGAGCGTGGCGGACAACCAGTGGACGAACCCGCCGACGAGCCCGCGCTCTGGGCCGGGGCGCCCCTGCGGGTCCGAGAACACGACGACGTCGCCGCGATCGGGACCGTACACCACCTTCTGGACGAGCACGCGGTCCCCTGGGTCCAGGGTGGGCTCCATCGAGCCGGAGGGGATGAAGAAGGCCTGGACGACGAAGGTCTTGAGAACGATCGCGACGGCCAACGCGACGATGAACAGGATCGGGAGCTCGCGCAGGAACGACCGGCGTTCCTCCTGCTCCGCGGGTCGAGGCTTCGAGAGCGTGAACCCGCCG
>JBKPRY010000316.1:0-11039 GCA_046734755.1 Actinomycetota bacterium
CCCACCACGAGCGCGTCGGTGACGCCGCGCGCGACCGCGCGCGTGTGGTGCAGCATCTCGTCCATCGTGACGGGCAGCGTGTTCTCGTAGCCGAGGATGGTGTTGCCGACCGAATCGCCGACGAGCAACACCGGGATCCCCGCCTCGTCGAAGACCTTGGCGGTGGGGTAGTCGTAGGCCGTGAGCATCGCGAAACGCTTGCCCTCGGCCTTCCACGCTTGCAGGTCGCGGATCGTGATGGTCATCGCTCGCGCCTCCTTCGTGAGTGCACGGCAGCCGTTCCCAGCAGTCTACCCGGGTGCCGACGGGACACCGGGAACGCGAACCGGCGTGTCACCCGCGGGTGCTAGGGTCGCCCGACCAGCGAGCCGCTAGACTGGGCGCCAGCCACACATCCTGCTCCCCCGGTGGGGGCCGTCCAGACCAGAGGAGGTGGAGAACTGAGGCAGTACGAAGGCATGCTCATCCTGCCCGCGGAGGCCGACGAGTCGGTCGTGTCCGGGGCGCTGGATCGCATCACCCGCGTCATCGGCGAGGCGGGTGGCCAGGTCGGCAAGGTCGATCGCTGGGGCCGCCGGCGTCTGGCATTCGAGATCGAACGGCAGGCCGAGGGCTACTACGTCGTGGTCGAGTTCACGGCGGATCCCGGGATCCTGACCGATCTCGAACGGACGCTGCGGCTGGCCGACGAGGTCCTGCGGTTCAAGATCGTCGTTCGCGGCGAGGCCGCGTAACGAACAGCGACTTCCCCCTTCCCGGGACGCCATCCGACGGGGAGCGGTCACGGAACGGAAGGTGATGGAGATGGCGAGCGAGAACCAGGTCACCATCGTGGGCAACCTCACGGACGATCCCGAGCTGCGCTACACGCCGAACGGGGCCGCCGTCGTGAAGTTCCGCGTGGCGGTCAACCGCCGCTACAAGGACGAGTCGGGCAACTGGAAGGACGGCGAGACGTCGTACTTCTCGGTCAACGCCTGGCGAAGCCTGGCCGAGAACAGCGCCGAAACCCTCACGCGGGGGACGCGCGTCGTCGTGACCGGCCGGCTGCAGATGCGCTCCTGGGAGACCCAGGAAGGCGACAAGCGCACGGTGGTCGAGATCGAGGCCGACGAGCTCGGCCCGAGCCTGCGTTGGGCGACCGCGAAGGTCGAGCGCCAGGGTCGCTCGGGAGGTTCGAGCGACTGGACGCCCGCCACGGTTGGCGCTCCCATGGCAGACGAGGAGACACCGCTGGATGCCACCTAAGACGAAGAAGCGACCCGCCAAGCGGGAGAAGGACGACAAGGGCTGGCAGAAGAAGCAGAAGCGCAAGATCTGCATCTTCTGCAAGGACCGGATCGAGTACGTCGATTACAAGGACACCGCGACGCTGCGGCGGTTCGTGTCCGAACGTGGCAAGATCCGCTCGCGCCGGGTGACGGGCAACTGCTCGCAGCACCAGCGCGATGTCGCTACGGCGGTCAAGAACGCCCGCGAGATGGCCCTCCTGCCCTACTCGACCCGATGAAGATCATCCTGCAGAAGCCCGTCGACAAGCTCGGCGTCCCCGGGGACATCGTGGACGTGGCCGACGGCTACGCGCGCAACTACCTGATGCCCCGCGGACTCGCCGTCAAGGCGACCAAGGGCGGCGTGAAGCATGTGGACAGCCTCAAGCGTGCCCACAGCACCCGTGTCGACGCGGCCAAGGCCGAGGCCGAGCAGATCGCCCAGCGCCTCACGGCGTCGCCACTCACGGTCTCGGCGCACGCCGGCGAGGAGGGCCGGCTGTTCGGCAGCGTCACGCCGAGCGATGTCGCCGAGGCGATCGAGGCGCAGACAGGCGTTCGGGTCGACCGGCACGACGTCACGATGGACGAGCCGATCCGCTCGGTGGGGGTGCACGAGGTCAAGGTCCACCTGTTCGCGGAGGTCGACCCCGTGATCCAGGTCGAGGTCGCGGCCTCCGAGGAGTAAAACCGCGGTTCACCCGACCTCGGCCGTGCGGCCGAGGTCGGGAGATCGATGCCGTCGGCCCCGTTCGGTGCGTCGGCCCCGCGCCTCCAGCTGCTCCATCAGGGAGCACGTTAGGGCGTCGAGCTCGCGTCGATGGGCCGCCAGCTGCTCCTCGAGACGCTCCCGGTGGAGGTCGAGGTATCGCCGAACGATCTCGGGGTCCCCGGCGCCCAGGACGGCGCGGATCTCCGCCCTCGGCATCCGGTTGCGACGGAGCGTGCCTGCGGCTCGGATCCGCTCGGCGGTCGCGCTCATCGGGTTACCTCCTTTTGCGCGTGTTCACCCATCGGGACGAGACGACCCCGCGGCGTGTGACACCCCCACGAAGCGGGCGGGTGTCACAACCGGGCCGGCTGTCTCGTCTCCTGAGACGATGGACCCCAGGGCCCGGGAGGCACGCGTGAGTGACCCGTACGAGGAGTTCCGCCCCCTGATGTTCTCGATCGCCTACCGGATGCTCGCGAGCGCGAGCGAGGCGGAGGACATCGTGCAGGAGGCGTTCCTGCGGTTCCACCGCGAATCGACCTCGGGCACCGTGATCGAGTCCCCGAAGGCCTATCTGTCAACCATCACGACCCGGCTCGCGATCGACCAGCTGCGGTCCGCTCGTGTGCGCCGGGAGCGCTACGTCGGCACGTGGTTGCCCGAACCGCTGGTGACCGACACCGAGTCCGATGCCGCCCGGCACGCCGAGGCCGCCGACTCGCTCTCCATGGCGTTCCTCCTCCTCCTCGAGAGCCTGTCGCCGGTCGAGCGGGCGGTGTTCTTGCTCCGCGAGGTGTTCGACTACGGCTACGACGAGATCGCCGACGTGGTGGGCAAGAGCGAGGACAACTGCCGGCAGATCGCCGTTCGCGCCCGCCGCGCGGTCGAGGCGCACAAGCCGCGGTTCGAGGCCTCTCGCGAGCGACGGGAGGAGCTCGCGCGCCGATTCTTCGCGGCGGTCACCGAGGGCGACACGGACGGCCTCCTCGCGTTGCTGGCAGCCGACGTGGTCGCGTACGGCGACGGCGGCGGCAAGGCGCCCGCCTTCCCGAAGCCCGTCTACGGCCGCGACCACGTCGCCCGTCTGCTGTTCCGAGCCGCGGAGCAGGGGCTGAAGCGGGGCGTGATCGGGGCCCGATACCTCGAGATCAACGGGCAGCCCGGGGCCATCTTCATCGACCCCGAGGGTCGGCCGTTGGCGGTGGTCACGCTCGATATCGCGGACGATCAGGTCCAGACGGTCCGGGCCGTCAGCAACCCGGAGAAGCTTCGGCACCTGATCAGCTGACCGTGATCGGCCCGGACGTCCCGATCTCGACGCCCGGGGCCGGGAGGTCCCGGCTGGACCGGTCGGCCCTCGGGGGTCGATGCTGGACGCATGGGCGAGCCGAGCGACCGGGAGGGCGAGAGGGCGGTCGCGGAGCTCGTCTACCTGCTCGATGAGGCGTTCGCGGGCGCGGGGATCGAGGAGTCGAACGAGGCGCAGTCGCTGCTGGTGAACCTCGCGACGGTCCGCGAGGGACAGTGGCGGGAGCTTCCGAACGGTGGGGTTCGGACCATCGAGTCGATCGCGCTCCACGTCGGCGCCTGCAAGATCATGTACGACGAGTACGCCTTCGGCCCGGGCGAGCGCCGTTGGGACGACCCCGCCCTGACGCCGTGGCCCGAAGGCCACGCCCCGATGCGCGAGACGGTCGGCTGGCTGAAGGCGTCGCACGCGAGATTCGTCGACCACGTCCGGCACCTGTCGGAGGCCGACCTCGCCGTCCCACGCCGCGCGAACTGGGGAGAGCTCAAGCCGACCCGATGGCTGATCTCGACGATCCTGCAGCACGACACCTACCACGCGGGCGAGATCAATCACATCCGAAGCCTGCTCGCCGAGGACGACCGCTGGCGCTGGCGGTGACCGACCTCACGCGACCCACGACCTCGCTCCGCCGCTGGACGCGCGCCCGCCAGGCCGGGGAGAATCACATCCGTGTGATCCCGATGTCGGCGGGGAGCGATACACACCTATCCACAGGGTTTTCCCCCGGGGGAAGCGCAGGTGGAAGGGACAATGACAAGGAATCTTCTGGCACGACCAGCGGATCGGGTTTCCCCAGGGGTTTTCCGCTGGGAGCGGAGACGCCACGGGGCTAGCGTTGCCCGCCGGTTCCATCGGCGTTCGAGGGGGGAGCAGGGGCGGTGAGGGCTGCGGACGACGTCCGGCGGATCAGGCCGGAGCGGGTGCCCCCGCACAACCTCGAGGCCGAGGAGTCCGTGCTCGGCTCCATGATGCTCTCGCCCGACGCGATCGCCGACGTCATCGAGATCGTCCGGCCCATCGACTTCTACCGAACCCCGAACGCCAAGATCTTCGACACCCTCCGCGAGATCTACGGCCGCGGCGACCCCGTCGACGCGATCACCGCGGTGGAGGAGCTCAAGCGGCGGGGGACGCTCGAGGAGGTGGGTGGCCACCTCGCGATCTCCGATCTCGTCGACCGGGTCCCCACGCCCTCGTCCGCCGCGTCCTACGCCCGGATCGTCGCCGAGACCTCGCTGCTCCGCCGGCTGATCGGCGCGGCCGCCGACATCATGGACATGGCCTACTCGGCTCCCGAGGAGCCCGAGCACGTCGCCGACGTGGCCGAACAGCGGATCTACGAGGTCGCGCGGCACGGCGAGAAGGAGCAGGTCGCCTCGCTGCACGAGCTCGTCGACGAGGCGATGACGGACCTCGAGCGGATCCAGAACCGCGAGTCCGCGTTTGCGGGCGTTCCGACCGGGTTCCGCGACGTCGACACCCTCCTGTCGGGGATGCAGTCGGGGAACCTGATCGTGATCGCGGCCCGTCCGGGCGTGGGCAAGTCGTCGTTCGTCACCAACGTCGCCCGCAACGTCGCGGTCGACGCCGGCCTGCCGGTCGCGATGTTCTCCCTCGAGATGTCGCGGTGGGAGATCGGGATGCGGCTGCTCTGCGGTGAGGCCAGGGTGCCGTGGGACAGCATCCGCAACAAGCGCGTGGGCGCGGAGGACTGGTCGCGGATCGCCCAGGCCGCCGACAGCCTGCACGAGGCTCCGCTGTTCATCGTCGACTCGGGCAACGTCACGCTCGTCGACATTCGCGCCAAGGCCCGTAGGTTGTCCGCACGCAGGGCGGGTCTCGGCATGATCATCGTCGACTACCTCCAGCTCATGTCCCACACGCGCCGCGTCGACAACCGCCAGCAGGAGATCGCCGAGATCAGCCGTGGTCTGAAGATGCTCGCCAAGGAGCTCGAGATCCCGGTGATCGCCGTCTCGCAGCTGAACCGCGACCCCGAACGCCGCCAGGACAAGCGACCTCAGCTCTCGGACTTGCGGGAGTCCGGCGCGATCGAGCAGGACGCAGACGTGGTGATGTTCATCCACCGCGAGGACGCGGACCCGGCCAAGAAGGGCCTGGCCGACCTGATCGTCGCCAAGCATCGCAACGGCCCGACCGACACGGTGCCGCTCACGTTCCTCCCGCACCTAACGCAGTTCCGGAACCACGCCACCGCGGTGACGTGACCGTCGACCGCCGCCGCGTCCGGGCGCTCGCCCGCCGGCTCGAGCGGCACTTCGGGAAGCTCCGACCGCCCCGAGCCTCGGATCCGCTGGACGAGCTGATCCTCACGGTGCAGTCTCAGCACACCAGCGACCTGAACGCCGAGCGCGCATTCGGGCTCCTGCGAGGCCGGTATCCGACCTGGGACGACGTGGTGCGCGCGCCGACCGGCGAGCTCGCCGACACGATCAGGTCAGGAGGGCTCGCGAACACCAAGGCCGCCCGGATTCAGGCGATCCTGCGTGAGATCCATCTGCGGGAGGGCCGGTACGACCTGTCGAGCCTGCGTTCGCGCTCGGACGAGGAGATCGCCGAGTACCTCTCGTCGCTCCCCGGTGTGGGGCCGAAGACCGTCGCTGTCGTGATGGCCTTCGCGTTCGGGCGCGAGACGATCCCGGTGGACACCCACGTGCACCGGGTGGCCACGCGTCTCGACCTTGTTCCGAAGACCTCGGCCGAGCGGGCGCAGCGCTTGCTCGAGGAGTTGGTGCCGGAGGAGCTCAAGACCCCGATGCACGTCGGCATGATCAGGCTGGGCCGGGAGATCTGCAAGGCGGGCCGACCGAGGTGCGAGGATTGTCCACTCTTCGAGCTGTGCCCGACGGGCCCCGTGGTGCTCGGCGTGGCGCGTCCGCCGAGCTCGACCTCGTAGCTGCCCCGTGCCGCGTCGGAGCGGGCGAGGGGAATCGAACCCCCGTTTCAAGCTTGGGAAGCTTGCGTTCTACCATTGAACCACGCCCGCGCTTACCGCTCGCCGCAGCGAGCGGCTCCCTAGTCTAGCGAGCCCGCGGACCGCGTTGGAGGCCGCCCTGCTAGCCTCCGATGCCCCATGACGCAGCCGGATCCGGACCTCTGGCCGCACGTCCTGTCGAAGATCGCTGCCCGAGTCTCCCTGGATCGCGACGAGGCGGCGGCGGCGATGCGGGTGGTGATGTCGGGTGAGGCGACGGCCGCGCAGGTCGGAGGCTTCCTGATGGCGCTGCGCACCAAGGGCGAGACGGTCGAGGAGATCGAGGGGCTTGCGGACACGATGCTTGCGTTCGCGAACCCGGTCGCCCCGCCGGTGCCGGTCGTCGACACCTGCGGGACCGGCGGGGATCGAAGCGGGACGTTCAACATCTCGACGGTGGCGGCGCTGGTCGTCGCGGGCGCCGGCGTCCCCGTCGCCAAGCACGGCAACCGGGCCGCGTCGTCCATCTGCGGTTCGGCAGACCTGCTCGAGGCGCTCGGCGTCCGGATCGACCTCGACGCGACCGGCGTCGAACGCTGCTTGGGCCAGGCCGGCATCGCCTTCATCTTCGCGCCGGTGTTCCACCCCGCGATGGGTCACGCCGGCCCGGTCCGCCGTGAGCTCCGCGTCCCCACCGTCTTCAACTTCCTCGGCCCGCTGACCAACCCCGCGCGACCGTTCGCGCAGGTCGTCGGAGTGTCGGACGAACGCATGCTGCCGCTCCTCGCGCGGGTGCTCGCCCGGCGCGGGACGAGGGCGAGGCTGTTCCGGGCGCTCGACGGCCTGGACGAGCTCACCACGACCGGTCCGTCGCTCGTCTTCGACGTGGTGGACGGCGACGTACGCGAGTCGATGCTCGACCCTGCGGACCTCGGGCTCGCCAGGTCCGAGGTCGAGGACCTGCGGGGCGGTGACCCGGAGGCCTCGGCGGCCATCGCCCTCTCGATCCTGCGCGGCGAGATCGGTCCGCGCCGCGATGTCGTGCTGCTCAACACGGCGGCCGCGCTGGAGGTCTCTGGCAGGGCGAGCTCGCTCGACGAGGGACTCGCGATGGCGGCCGCGTCGATCGATTCGGGTGCCGCGGCCGACGTGTTGAAACGCTGGGTGTCGTCTTCGGGGAACGAGTAGCATCCGGCCCCGATGATCCTGTCGGACGTCGACATCCGCAAGGAGCTGGCGGCGCGCCGCATCGAGATCGACCCCTTCGACGACGCGTCCGTCCAGCCCTCCTCCGTGGACCTGCACGTCGACCGCCAGTTCCGCGTCTTCGCGAACTCGCGCTACCCGTACATCGACGTCCGTCGCGAGATGCCGGATCTGACCGAAATGGTCGAGGTCGCCGATGACGAAGCCTTCATCCTGCACCCCGGAGAGTTCGTGCTCGGGTCGACGATCGAGCGGGTGGCTCTGCCCGATGACCTGGTCGCTCGTCTCGAGGGCAAGTCGAGCCTCGGGCGCCTCGGGCTTCTGATCCATTCGACCGCCGGCTACGTGGATCCGGGCTGGGACGGATACCTGACCCTGGAGCTGTCGAACGTCGCGAACCTGCCGATCACGATCTACCCCGAGATGAAGATCGGCCAGATCTCGTTCTTCCGGCTGAGCACCCCCGCCGAGGTTCCCTACGGGGCGACCGGGACCAAGAGCAAGTACCAGGGCCAGCGAGGTCCGACCGCCAGCCGGTTCTTCGAGGAGTTTGGCGACCGCGAGGCCTAGCGGCCCCGGGCGTTGCCCTCGTGCTGGTCCGGGGCCGGCGGGAGCTCCGGTGCGGGCGGCAGGTCGGTCCTGTCGTCCTTCGGGTCGGCGGACTTCTTCGACGACTTCGCCTTCAGTGCGCGGTACCAAGCGTCCTCGTAGGCGTCCTCGTCCGGGTCCGTCGGGGCCTTGTATCGATCGGTCGACATCGCTCCTCTCCTCGTGAACGCTGGCTAGTGACCGGACTCGATCGGGCGGCCGACCGTTTCGACCGGCTGCAGGCCAGGCCCGATCCCCATCGAAACCGCCGCCATCGCCGCCTGCGTGCGGTTGGTGACGCTCAACTTGCGAAAGATCGCCGCGAGGTGCGCCTTCACCGTCTTCTCCGAAAGGAACAACGCGCGCGAGATGTCTCGGTTGCTCCGGCCCTCGGCCAGGAGCGCGAGGATGTCGGTCTCGCGCTGCGTGAGCGACCCGGCGGTGCGCACCGACGGTGTCCCGTCGTTCGCGACGCCGCCGTCGATCGACTCGAACAGGTTCTGGATCACCTTCGGCGACAGGACGTTACCGCCGCCGGACAGCGCGACGTTGATCGCCTGCTCGAGATCCTCGGGCGTCGCATCCTTCAGCATGTACCCGGCCGCGCCCTCGGCGAGAGCGCGGCGCACGTAGTGCGCGTGGTCGAACGACGTCAGCATGATCACGGGCAGATCCGGCCAACGGGTCTTCACGTTGTGCAGCAGCTCGAGGCCGTCGGAGTCGGGCATGCGCACGTCCACGAGCGCGATGTCGATCGTGCCGCTCGCCAGCTTCTCGAGCGCCTCGGTCGCGCTCCCCGCCTCGACCACCTCTGCATCGGAGAAGCACTCGTGGATCACGTGCCCCATCCCGCGGCGCACCAGCGCATGGTCGTCGACCACGAGCACCTTCACGGGCTAGCTCCTTGTCCGTAACGGGGCAGCCTCGCGACGACCCGCGTTCCTTTGCCCGGCGCCGATCTGACGTCGAGCGTGCCGTGGACGTCGGCGACTCGCCGGCGCAACATGTCCAGGCCCAGGTGACCGGCGACCGGCTCATGCTGCGAGCTCTCGAAACCCCGGCCGTGGTCCTCCACGCTGACCTCGACCGAACGATCGGATGCGAGGACATGCACGGCGACGTCGCGACCGCCCGCGTGTTTGGCGGCGTTCGCGATGCCTTCCCGGATCACCGATGACGCGGCCTCGAGCACGGACGGCGGCACCTCGTCCAGGTCGCCTTCGATCGACCACCTGGCCGGGAGCTGCCAGCGATCCAGGACGCTACGCAATAGCTCCTCGATCGGCAGTGCCGGTGCCGGCGCGACCTCGCTCAGGTTCGCGAGGACACTGCGGATCTCCTCGAGCGCCGTCCGCAGCTCGCGGACCGCCTGGCGGAGCGCCTCGGCGGCCTCCGACGGCCCGATCTCGGCGCGATGGGCAAGCGACTCGAGCTCCAGGACGGATGCCGTGACCACCTGGGTCAGCCCGTCGTGGATCTCGTAGGCGAGACGGGCCCGGTCGCTGTCGACCGGCTCGTGGACGTCTCGAGGAAACTCGAGGACCTCATCGGGTCGTACGACGCCCTCGGCGGACGTGGCCTCGCCCCGGAGCGTCATCGCTTCCACCGTCCTCCCGTCCTTTTGCATGGCCATCTCACGGTGCCCGCCGGTTCGGCTCGTGCCTGCATCGGCGCACCTCCGGTCGCTCCCCCCAAGCCAAGGGATGCCGAGTCTGCTCGGTCTAGTTCATTTCGGTCGTTCTGGGCGGCGGCTTGAACCCCACCGTTCGGGGGCGCCGGGGCACCAGGCACGAGGCTCGGTCGTCGGACGCCCTGCTCCCTGAGGGGAGACCCCCCGGGGTCAGGGCTGGGGCTCGACCACCGAGCGCGCCAGCACCTGGGCGAGGTCGAGCACCTCGGTGCGGCCGCCGCGGGCCCGCTCGCCGTCATCGAGCATGATCAGGCAGTACGGGCAGGCGACCCCGACGGTGTCGGCACCGGTTGACGCGGCCTCGTCGGCGCGCTCCTCGTTGATCCGCTTGCCGATGCGCTCCTCCATCCACATGCGGGCCCCTCCGGCCCCGCAGCACAGCGCTCGGTCCTCGTGGCGCGGCATCTCGACCATGCGTACGCCCGGCACCGCCTCCAACGTCGCGCGAGGATCGCGATAGACGCCGTTGTGGCGCCCGAGGTAACAGGGGTCGTGGTACGTGAGGGTGGCGGAGACGCGGCCGGTCGGCCGCAGGCGCCCCTCGGCGACCAGGAGCGCGAACAGCTGCGAGTGGTGGATCACGTCGAAGCGACCGCCGTAGTCGGGGTACTCGTTGCGCAGCGTGTTGAAGCAGTGCGGACAGTTCGCGACCACCTTCGTCACGCCGGCGTCCGAAAGCGTCTCCACGTTCTGCTCGGCCAGGGTCTGGAAGAGGTACTCGTTGCCGATCCGGCGCGCCGGGTCGCCGGTGCATAGCTCGCGCGGCCCGAGGATCGCGAACGAGACGCCGGCGCGCTGCAGCAACCGCACGACCGCCTTGGAGATCGATGTCGCTCGGTCGTCGAACGCCCCGGCGCACCCGACCCAGTACAGGTACTCGGGCGCCTGCCTGCTCTCTTCGATCACGCGGACATCCAGACTCTTGGCCCAGTCCGCTCGCTGTGCTTGGGGCATGCCCCATGGGTTGCCGGCAGTCTCGAGGTTGCGCAGCAGGGCCCCCGCCTCGGCCGGGAACCGAGACTCCGCCATCACGAGGTTGCGGCGTAGGTCGACGATCGTGTCGACGTGCTCGATGTCGACCGGGCACTCCTGCATGCAGGCGCCGCAGGTCGTGCAGGCCCACAGCACCTCCTCGTCGACGATCTCGGGCACGAGGGGGACCGGTTCGAGCTCGGCCTCGGCACCCCTGGCCTCCAGGATCTCGGGGCCCCGCTCGAAGAGGTGATCCCGCAGGTTCATGACCAGGAGCTTGGGCGAGAGCGGCTTGCCCGTGTTCCACGCCGGGCACGCTCCCTGACAGCGACCGCACTCGGTGCACGCATACA
>JBKPRY010000317.1:0-3106 GCA_046734755.1 Actinomycetota bacterium
GTCTTCAGGGCGTCGGCACCCCCGAGCCCCTGCTCGAGCTGGGTGAGGGCGTCCTTCACATCGGAGGGCTCGACCTTCAGGTCGTTCTCGATCGCGTAGGCCTTCGCGAGCTCTTCGCGGATGTCGTTCGCGAGCGCGAACCGCGCGCACGCCGCATCCTGGGTTTCGTTCCCGACCGGCGTCCCGCACGGCGCGCCGGAGAGGCCGGTCAGGAAGCCGAACAGCGCGACGTCGCCGTGCAACTGGTCGATCGAGATCTCGCCGTCACCCACGGTGGCTGCCGAGGACGGATCGTTCGCGCAGGCCGCGAACAGCACGACGGCACACACGATCGCCAGCACGCGAACGGGCCGCGGGAGGGGGATCACGGCGTCATCGTAGCAACGACCTCGTCTTCGCCCATGGCCTGGACCAGGCCGTGCTCCACCAGCGAGGGGAGCTCCGAACCCGGGACGCGGCCGATGTCGAGGTTCAGGGTCTGGGTCGTCCGCAGGTACCGGGCCCCCCGGACCCGTTCGGGCAGGTCGAGTTCGAGCGGCTCGGGCAGGTCGAGCGGCTTGACGCGGACCTGCTGCCGGTAGGTCGAGACCTCGGCCACGCCGAGCCTCGCGCACGTGATCCGGAGCGACGCCACGGCGAACAAGGTTTCGACCTCCTCCGGGAGCTGGCCGAACCGGTCCACGGTCTCGGTCCGGACTCGCTCGAGCAGGCCCTGGTCGCCGGCCGAGGAGATCCGCCGGTACAGGTCGAGCCGGAGCGCTTCCTGTTCGAGCCAGCCCGGCGGCACGAACGCCTTGAGCGGGAGGTCGATCCGGATCTCCTTCTCCTCCGGCAGGGGCTCGCCCCGCATCTCCGCGACCGACTCCTGGAGCAGCCGCGCGTACGTGTCGAACCCCACCGCCGCGATGTGGCCGTGCTGTTCGGCGCCGAGGACGTTGCCGGCTCCGCGGATCTCCAGGTCTCGGAGCGCGATCTGGAACCCGCTGCCGAGCGCCTGGTGCCGCGCGATCGTCGTGAGGCGCTCGTGCGCCTCCTCCGTCAACTCGCGCTGCGGCGGGAAGAAGAAGTACGCGAACGCCCGCTCGTGGCTGCGCCCGACTCGGCCACGCAGCTGGTACATCTGCGAGAGCCCGAGCAGGTTCGCCGCGTCCACGACGAGGGTGTTCGCGTTCGGGACGTCCAGGCCGGACTCGATGATCACGGTCGACATCAGGATGTCGGCCTCGCGGTCCCAGAACCGGATCATCCGCCGCTCGAGCATGTCCTCGTCCATCTGGCCGTGCGCGACCACGATCCGGGCGTCGGGGACCTGCTCCCGCAACCACGCGGCCTGGCGCTCGATCGTCGCAACGCGGTTGTGGACCCAGAACACCTGGCCCTCGCGCAGCAGCTCGCGCCGCACGGCGCCGAGCGCGAGCCCCTCGTCGTACTGGCCGACGTAGGTGAGCACCGGCTGCCGGTCCTCGGGAGGCGTGTCGACGGTCGACATGTCGCGGATGCCGGCGAGCGCCATCTCGAGCGTCCGGGGGATCGGCGTCGCCGTCATCGTGAGGACGTCGACCTGCGCGCGGAGCTTCTTCAGGCGCTCCTTGTGCGCCACCCCGAACCGCTGCTCCTCGTCGACCACCACCAGACCGAGGTCCTTGAACCCGATGTCCGCCGACAGCAGGCGATGCGTCCCGATCACGACGTCGATCGCGCCGCGGCGCAGGTCCTCGACGATGCGCTCCTGCTCCGGCTTCGTGACGAAGCGCGAGAGCATCGCGACCTTGACGGGGAAGGGCGCGTAGCGTTCGCCGAACGTGATCAGGTGCTGCTCGGCAAGCAGGGTCGTCGGCACGAGCACGGCCGCCTGCTTGCCCTCCATCACGACCTTGAACGCGGCCCGCACCGCGATCTCGGTCTTGCCGAACCCCACGTCGCCGCAGATCAGCCGGTCCATCGGCCGCGGCCGCATCAGGTCCGCCTTCACCTCCTCGATCGCCGTGACCTGGTCGCCGGTCTCCTCGTGTGGGAACGCGTCCTCGAGCTCCATCTGCCACGGGGTGTCGGGGCCGTACGGGGGACGTTGGATCGACAGCCGGACCGAGTACAGCCGCACGAGCTCGCCGGCCATGTCCTTCACGGCGCGCTTGACACGCCCGGTCGTCCGCGCCCAGTCGCTCGTCCCCAGGCGCGACAGGCGAGGCGTCTCGCCGCCGAGGTACTTCGCCACCATCCCCACCTGGTCGGTCGGGACCGAGAGCCGATCGCCCGAGGCGTACTCGAGGACCATGTAGTCGCGTTCGGAACCGCCGATCTCGCGACGTTGCACGCCCACGTAGCGGGCGACCCCGTGCACGCGGTGCACCGCGAAGTCGCCGACCTCGAGCTCCTCGGCGATCGCGTCGCCGCGCCGTGTCGTGAACCGCGGGGCGTCGCGCGTGTGGCGCCGGGAGCCGAACAGGTCCTCCTCGGTCGCCACCGCGAGCTTGCCCGCGGGGAACACGAAGCCGGCCTGCAGCTCGGCCTCG
The DNA here is from genome assembly GCA_046734755.1 of Actinomycetota bacterium. GTDB lineage: Bacteria > Actinomycetota > UBA4738 > UBA4738 > HRBIN12 > DASSJM01. The sequence continues at coordinate 2,514 of JBKPRY010000317.1, forward strand.
ACGGCCTCGGCCCGCGGCAGCGCGACGAACTCGCGGACGCGCTCCAGCGAGCCGTGGCCGCGCGCCGTGAGCACCACGCGGTACCCGCGCTCGGCGAGCTCCGCGGCCCGCCGGGCGAGCTCGGCCGGGTTGCCCTGCGCCGAGCCCCATCCCTCCAGACCGGTGTCGATGCCCTCGGTGAACCCCGTGAGCTCCAGCCGGACCGGACCCCGGAGCGCCTCCCCCAGGTCGTGGACCGCGCGGGGGCCGGGCCAGTTCGAGGCCTCGGCGAGCGCCTGGGCGTCCTCGAACGCACGATGCGCGCGGTCGAACGTGCGGCGGGCCTCCGAGACCACGACCCACGAGCCATCCGGCAGCAGCTCGGCGGGGACCGGCATCCGGTCGAACAGCAGGGGGGCGAGCGACTCGAGCCCCTCGGCGTGCAGGCCCTCCGCCAGCCGCTCGAGCCCGTCGCGGAACCGGTCGAGGTAGCGGGGCGCCCGCGTTCGCGCGCGTTCGGCCAGCGTGTCGTCGGGGACCAGCTCGCGAACGGGCGAGACCTCCACGCGGACCACGGGCCCGGTCGACAGCTGCGACGACGGCACGAACTCGCG
>JBKPRY010000318.1:0-3126 GCA_046734755.1 Actinomycetota bacterium
CGTCCTGCCGCCTCGCTCGAACTCGTACCGCATCCCGACCACCCTTCCTATCGATCGTCTCGATCGGTGCGAACCTTGCGTCCCAACCGGGGTACAAAAAGCCCCTCGCCGGGCGAGGGGCATCTGGCGCGGGGCCCGGGCCTATCTCGGCCCGGCCGCGCCTACGCGATAAGTACGAGGGCTCGCGGTCCGGTCTTCTCCGTGCTGGACATGGTTCGGCCAGTGTACGGAGATGGGTTCCCCTGTCAACCCACCGTATGGGTGACCCGAGCAGGAACGGTCGGCCGACACGGCGTAGTCGCTCGGAACCGCTCAGCCTTGACCGGAAACGATCACCCCGGCTAGCGTCTCGCGCCGTGAGCCCCGATCCCCAGCTCGATGCGGTGATCGCGGCCGTGCCCGAATGGCGAGGGCACGAGCCGGAGATCACCCCCGTCGAGGCCGGCCGGACCAACCGCAATTTCCGGGTCGAGGTGGGTACGGGGACGTTCTTCCTCCGTCTCTCGCACGAGGACAGCGCTCTGCTCGGGATCGACCGTGCGGCCGAGTACGAGGCGGCGCTCGCCGCCGCGGCCGCGGGGGTGGGACCCGAGGTCGTCGCCCACCTGCCCGAACACGGGTGCCTGATCACGGTCTGGGTCCCCGGGGAACCGCTCGCCGAGGGCGACATGGATCGAGGGTCGGTGCTCGCCGATGTGGTGCGCGTCGTCTCGACGATCCACGCCGGACCGGCGCTCCCCACGACGTTCGACGCCTTCCGCATCGTGGAGGACTACCGGCGCGTGTCCGAGGAGCACGGCGTCGCGATCCCCGACGCCTACGACCCGGCGCATGCCCACGCGGAGCGGATCGAGGCCGCGTTCGCACGAGCGCCCATCCCACCGGCTCCTTGTCACAACGACCTGCTCGCGGACAACTTCCTGAAAGGGGACGACGGACTCTGGCTGGTGGACTACGAGTACTCGGGCATGGGCGACCCGTTCTTCGACCTTGGCAACCTCTCGATCAACAACGGTCTCTCGGAGGCGTCGCAGGAGCGCCTGATCCGACTGATGTTCGACGAGCCGACCGACGCGCATCGCGCCCGCCTGCAGCTGATGCGGATCATGTCCGACTATCGCGAGGCGATGTGGGGCGTGATCCAGCAGGGCCTGTCCACGCTCGACATCGACTACGTCGCCTACGCGGACCGGCACTTCGACCGGCTCTCGCGTTCGATGGCGGACGAGCGCTTCGAGGGGTGGCTGGAGCAGGCCGCCGAGGCGATCTGACGTGCCAACCGATGAGCCAACCGATGCGAGGGACGATCGCGCCCGCGTCGTGATCGTCGGTGGCGGTGTCGCCGGGACCAGCATCGCCTACCACCTCACGAAGCTCGGATGGAACGACGTCCTGCTGCTCGATCGCTCCGAGCTGACGAGCGGCTCCACGTTCCACTCGGCGGGCCTGGTCGCCCAGCTCCGGAACTCGGTGAGCCACACGCGGATGATGATGTACGGGGTCGAGCTGTACCCGAAGCTCGAAGCGGAGACCGGGGTCGACCCCGGATGGCACGAGGTCGGGACCTTGCACCTCGCGTCCTCCCCGTACCGGCTCGAGGCGCTCGCAAGACAGGCGGGCTGGGCCAAGAGCTTCGGCCTGCCCGTCGAGATCGTCTCGGCCGCCGAGGCGCTCGAACGGTTCCCGCTGCTCGACGTCTCGAACGTGCTGGGCGCGCAGTTCGTCCCGACGGACGGCCATCTGGATCCCGCCGGGCTCACGATGGCCTTCGCGGAGGGAGCCAAGCGCGGTGGCGCCAGGATCCGCACCGGCGTCCGCGTGCAGGAGGTCGTGGTTCGCGACGGCCGGGTGACCGGCCTCGTGACCGACCACGGCGCGATCGAGGCCGAGGTCGTCGTGAACGCCGCCGGGATCTGGGCCCACGAGCTCGGCCGGCTCGCCCGTGTCGAGATCCCCGTCGTGCCGATGGAGCACCAGTACCTGATCACGCGGCCGATCGACGGCGTCACGGCGAGCTTCCCGACCCTGCGCGACCCCGACAACCTCCTGTATGTGCGCGAGGAGGTCGGCGGGCTGGTGGTCGGCGGGTACGAGCGCAACCCGGACCCGTGGCACGTCGAGACGCCGATCCCGCGGGACTTCAACCACCGCCTGCTCCCGGAACGGTGGGAGCGGTTCGAGCCGATCGCGGAGGGTGCGTTCAACCTGATCCCCGCCCTGCGCACGACCGAGATCAACCGCTTCATCAACGGCCCCGAGGCGTTCACCCCGGACGACGACTTCATCCTGGGCGAGACCGAGGTCCGGGGCTTCTTCGTGGCGTCGGGGTTCTGCGCCCACGGCATCACCGGGGGCGCCGGCGTCGGGCGATACACCGCCGAATGGATCGTCGACGGCGAGCCGTCGATGGATCTGTCGAAGATGGACGTGCGGCGTTTCGGGGAGCACTACCGGAGCCGGCGGTACGCGCTGGCCCGCGCCCACGAGATCTACGCGAAGCACTACGACGTGAAGTACCCGGGCGAGGACTACCGAGCGGGCCGGCCGCTCAAGGTCTCACCCACCTACGCGCGGCTCGAGGCGCTCGGCGCGGAGTTCGGGGAGAAGGCCGGCTGGGAGCGCGCGAACTGGTTCCGGTCGAACGAGGATCCCGCCTACGCCTCGCTGCGGCCGAGGGGGTGGGCCGGCGAGCACTGGTCAACCGCGATCGTGGCCGAACACGTGGCGACGCGCGAGCGCGCCGGGTTGTTCGACGAGACGAGCTTCGCCAAGCTCGAGGTCTCGGGCCCGCAGGTGTGCGCGTTCCTCCAGCGGATCTGCTCGAACGACGTCGACGTGGCGCAAGGCCGCGTCGTCTACACGCAGATGCTCAACGACCGCGGTGGGATCCAGTGCGACCTCACCGTGACCCGCCTGTCGCTCGAGCGGTTCCGGATCGTGACCGGGACGGCCTCCGGGAGCCTCGACCTCGCGTGGATCGCCGGGCGGGTCGACGAGGCCGAACGCATCGAGGTCCGCGACGTGACCTCGAGCCTCGGGTGCCTCGGCGTGTGGGGCCCGCGCGCGCGGGACATCCTGACCTCCGTCTGCCCGGACGACCTCTCGAACGAGGGCTTCCCCTTCATG
>JBKPRY010000319.1:0-2980 GCA_046734755.1 Actinomycetota bacterium
GTCATCGGGTGGCGCACGTGGAGCATCGGGTGGAACGACGATGGCGTCTACCTGGCGTCGCCGATGCAGGAGTACGACTGGCAGCCGATGCAGCCGAACCGGGCCCGGTGCCGGTCGCATTTCGGCCGGCAGCTCCCGAACCTCGGGTGCGGGTGCGGCTTCTATGCGGTTTCGCACCTCCAACGCCTGCCGGTGGCCGTCGCCTCGACCTTCTCGATCGGTGCCGTCGGGTCCGTGGCGATGTGGGGCCGGGTCGTCGAGCACACAGCCGGGTATCGCGGGCAGCTCGCCTATCCCGATCGCATCCGGTTGGTCTGTGGGCGATGCTTCGTCGCCCGTCGGGACGGCGTTCCGACGCGCATCGAGCACGTGGACGAGGGACGCATCGTGCCGATATGCGACGCGCACGCCAACGAGGGTCGTATGAGTGTGGAGGGCATGACCCCGGCGGAGCTGGAGCAGGAGGTGTTGTCGGCGTACGCGGTCGATGTGCTCCCTCTGGAGACGCTGCACCGCGCCGGCTTCCAGGCGGGCCCCGTACCGCCCACCGGCGTAATCCCCAACGCGCGAGCCGAGCTCCGTGAGCTCCGTCGGAGTCGCTCGGGCGTGGCCGCGCTCGTCTCGCTCGTCGCCGCGCTCCTGATCGTCCGCGCGCTCGGGCTGTTCCCCTCGACCGATGCGAGCGACGTCCCGAGTCAGGTCCCCGTAAAGGCTCCGATCGCGATCCATCAGCCCTTCCCCGACGCCCTCGACCCGGCACCGATCGAGCGTGTAGGTCCGGTGGTGCATCGGTATCTCGCGTTCTCCTTCGGACTCGTGTGCGGTCGGCGGGTGGGCGATCGCGCCGAGATCGTGGGATGCGGTCGACCGGGGGCGTTGTTGGGCTTCTATGAGTCGCCGGCCCAACCGATGCGCGAGTGCAAGCCCGGTAACGCGTACTCGCGGAGGCCCGGCTTCTCCGTGTGTTGGTTGGATCTCTCCCGTCCTGCCGGAGCCGGGCTGGAGCTGTTGCGGCTCCCCGGGGTGCGTCGCTGGGATCTGGCGTGATGAGGCGAAGAGGGCTCCTGTCGGGCGTGACCCTCCTGGCCGTGCTCCTCATCGGGTCCTGCAGCACCGGGAACTCGGGAGGTCCGACGACGCCTGACGCGCCGGTCGTGACCTCCACGGGCGGGACCACGACGAGCGGCCCGCAGCGTGGTTCGAACGCTCTCGTCACGCGGGTGGTCGACGGCGACACCGTGGAGGTCGACTTCCGGGGCCGAACGCTCACGGTACGCCTGATCGGCATCGACACCCCCGAGTCGGTCGCGCCCGAGCAGCCGGTCCAGTGCTTCGCGCTCCGGGCCTCGGCATATACGACCGGGCGACTCGAGGGAGCGCGTGTGCGGCTGCAGTTCGACCTCGAGCGGATCGACCCTTTCGGGCGCACGCTCGCGTACGTGTGGCTGGGGGACGAGCTGTTCAACGAGACGCTGGTGCGCGAGGGGTACGCGTTCGTCACGACGTACCCGCCGAACGTCCGGTACGTGGACCGGTTCCGAGCCGCCCAGCGCGAGGCCCGTTCGGCGAGGCGAGGTGTGTGGGACCGGTGCGTCCAGCAAGGCACGTGCGACGTGGCCTACCCCGACGCGTGCATCCCGCCACCGCCGCCCGACCTGGAGTGTTCGGACATCGACGAGCGTAGGTTCGCGGTGTTGCCGCCCGACCCGCACAACTTCGACGGCGATCACAACGGCATCGGGTGCGAAGAGACGTGACGTGTCCGCGGATGGCGCCGAGGCGCCAGCCTCATGTTCAGATGGAACACCGTCGGCCGCGTTAGCCGCGGCCTCCGCTTCTGTTCAGGCGGTCGCCCGCATCGGAATCACCTTCGGCGGACCGAGCGCTTCCGAGGCAAGCCGATGCCGGAAGCGCTCCAGTCGATCCCGCTGCGACCTCGCCTGACGCTTGAGGTCGGGGAACGGGAACTCGCTCAGCCGCTCGTCCGTCGACGACAGCTGGGCGAGCGCGGCCCACATCAGGCGCTTCCCCTCGATGCCGAGGCTGAGTACCTCGATCTCCTCGAGCCGCGCCGACTCCTGCGAGCCCGGACCGATCATCGGGAGCGACATCCGCAGGCTCGACACCCGCTCGGCGCCGAGCGCCGTGGCACGCTTGATCGTGTTCGGCGATCCTCCGAGGACGCGGATCACGCGTTCGAGCACCTCCCGGTCATGTCGGATCTCGATGAGCAGGGCCTGAAGCACGTGGCCCAGCTCGCTCTCGGGGTCTCGATCCCGGCAACGCTCCGCGAGCTGGATTCCCGCGGCGGCTCCGGCCAGGTGGTCGTTCAGGTAGCCAAGCAGGCTCATCGGTCGCTCCTTTCGTTCCTCCGCGTCACTTACCAACGTGTGCCACCGGGCAAACCCGCGGTCCGACGGTCAGTCGTGCTCGGCTGGTCGCGTCCGCCTTCGTGCCGGGCTGATCGACGCACCATCACGGCAAAGACGGCGTTATCCATCCGTGGTATGGGTAGCGACTGAAGGCGATCATCCGGGACTGGGAGGGGCCGGTGAGCTCACATCCCACTGAGCGTTCGACCTCTGCGAACAGGAACCGATGGCTTCCCCGGCCGGCACGTCGACCCGGTGGGGGGACGCATGACTGAGGTCGCCGAGACCCGGTACGCGAAGACGCTGGATGGCGGCTACATCGCGTACAAGGCGCTCGGCGATCCCTCGAGCGAGAACGAGGTCGCCGTGATCGGCTCCATCGCGGCCAACGTCGAGCTCTTCTTCGACTTCGAGCCCGCCGCGAGGTCCTGGTTGGAGCTTGCGTCCTTCTCTCGGTTGAGCCTCCACGACCGGCGGGGGACGGGCCTGTCGGATGAGATGGGCGGCCTCCCCGACCTGGAGACGCGGGCGGCCGACCTTCTCGCGGTCCTCGACGCGGCGGGCCAACGTCGTCCGACCCTGCTGGCGTCCGCCGACGGGGGCATGGT
>JBKPRY010000320.1:0-2986 GCA_046734755.1 Actinomycetota bacterium
GACGGTTCCCGGCAAGTCGAGCATGTGCCAGAGGTCGCGCACCCATGGGCCCGCGGCGACCACGACCTGCTCACACGCGATGTTGCCCCGGTCGGTGACGACCCTCGAGACCGCGCCCCCGTCGCTCTCGAAGCCGGTCACGGTCACCGGGGCGAGCACCTCGACGCCGAGCGCCTCGCCCTTGGCCCGCAGCGCGAGCATCGACGGCATGCTCTCGGCGTACCCGCCCTTCTTCTCGTGCAGGACCACCGTCACGTTCCTCGCCTGCCAATCGGAGAAGATCGACTCCATGTAGACGCGGCACTCGTCTTCTCCCTCGATCAGATCGGAGGTGTAGCCGATCGCGCGCTGTTGCTCGTGGATCGTAGCGACGTCCTCGTGCATCACCTCCGGAGCCACCTGCAGGTAGCCGACCGGGTGGTAGTGGAACGCCTCGGGATCGGACTCCCAGACTTCGACCGAGTGCGCCATCAGCTCGCGCATGGCGGGCTGGAAGTAGTTGTTGCGGATCACCCCGCACGCGAGGCCCGACGGCCCGGCGCCGACGCCGGTCTTGTCGAGCACGACCACGTCGGCGCCCGAGCCGAGACCTCGCACCTCGAGCTCCTTCGCCAGGTGCCAGGACGTCGAGAGGCCGTGCACGCCGGCCCCGATCACGACCACCTTCGCGCTTCGCGGCAACGACATGGGCTACTTCTTCTCGTCGCGGGCGGGGCAGACGCAGAACAGGGTCCCGTGCGGGGCCGCCATCGTCGTCCACCTCGAGCCGCCCCGATCGGTCTCGTCGACCCGCCAGGCAACCCGCGCGCCGAGCCCCTCGAGTCGCGCCACCTCGGCCTCGGGATCCTCGACGCGGATGTCCAGGTGCACGGCGGTCTTGCCGGGCGAGACGACATCCACCCTCTGGATCAACACGAGCGGGCGCGTGTCGCCCTCCGGGGGCCCGAGGGCCGTATAGGCGCCTCGCTCGTACAGGCGCTCATAGCCGAGCGCCTGTCTCCAGAAGGCCGCCGCGGCGTCGGAGTCGACGGCATCCACCACGATCTCGATCGAGGAACTCATCCGATCGCGGCCTTCTCTCGGGCGTCGGCGCGCTCGATCGCGGCCTTGACGAAGGCGCGCCAGATGCCGAGCGAGCGCTCGTCGTCCTGCCATTCCTCGTGCAGCTCCCACTGGACGCCGAGCAGGAACTCGGTCCCACCGGGCATCTCGATCGCCTCGATCACCCCGTGGGGGGCCCACGCGACCGCCTCGAAGATCCCTCCGAGCCGGTCGATCGCCTGGTGGTGGTAGCTGTCGACGACGTACCGCTCACCGAGGTGCGACGCGAGCATCGACCCGCGCTTGATCTCGACTGGGTGGGTCGGATGCGGCGGGCGCCGCGTTCTCTCGAGCGTCGCGGCAACGAGCGCGCGCCACTCGTCCCACTTCGCGCCCGGATGATCTGCGCCGCCCTCGGGGAACTCCTCGAGGTCGCCGTAGAGCGTGCCGCCAAACGCGACGTTCAGCACCTGACATCCGCGGCAGATCGCGAGCAGCGGCAGGCCCGCCTCGACGGCCAGGCGCGCGTAGTGCAGCTCGATCTCGTCGAGGTGGCGTTGCCCCGGCAGGTGCTTCGGGTGCGGTTCCGCCCTGCCGTACCTCCATGCCTCGATGTCCCTGCCACCCGCGAGCACGAGCCCGTCGAGCCGGCGGAGCAGCTCGACGCGGTCCTCGGCCCGCTCGTAGTACGGCAGCAACACCGGGAGCGCCCCGGCGGCGAACAGCGGCCGCCCGTACCCGAACCCGTAGTAATCGCCGTAGTCCGAGAAGCCCTCCGAGATGCCGACGATCGGTCGGTGATCCACGCTCAGTGCCCGGCGGGCTTCTCCCAGCCCTCCAGCGTCGATGGCTCCCAATCGCCTCCGACGGTCTCCGACCCTTCGACCCACGGCCCGAGCATCGGCTGGGGGAACTTCGCATGCCGCCGCTTCAGCTGGATCCCGTACGAGTTGCCCTCGGTCAGGTGCTTCATCAGCACCTTGCGGGCCATCTCGTCCTCGCGGCCCTTCGGGATCTCGAAGTAGATCTTCAGGAACGAGCTCGAGTAGCGGTCGAACACGGCCGGCTTGCCGTCCTCCTCGAGCAGGTGGATGTCTTCCAGCCAGTTGAGGTCCTCGCCGGGCGTGAGTGCGTCCAGGTCGATGTCCTCGACGAGCGAGCGGTCCTCCTGGTACGGGAACCGATGGCCCGCGAGCTCCTCGGCGTCGAGCTTCCCCTTGATCGTCAGGTGCTGGTCGCTCATCCGGATCACGCCCCCGCGTACTGGCCGGTGTCCGCCAGGTACTTCTGCATCATCGTCTTGAGCTCCTCGAGCGTGGCCTCCTCGGTGACGCCGGGGATGTAGTTGGTCCCGGCGAGCGGGACCTTCGCCATCGCCGCCGCCTCGACCGTCAGCGCGCACAGGTCCTCGGGCTCGAGCGAGTGCACGTCGGTCTTGCCGCACGCCCGGGCGAGCATCTGCAGCTCCATCGTCATGGCGGTGAGCAGGTTGTAGACGCGCTCGGCGGCCTCGTCCACCTCCAGGCGCTTGCGGAGCTCGGGGTCCTGCGTCGTGATGCCGACGGGGCACCGGCCCGTGTGGCAGTGGTAGCACTGGCCGGCCGGGACGCCGACCGTGCCCTCGTAGTCGGTGACGCCGGGGATCTCCTTGTTGCAGTTCAGCGCCATCAGCGCCGTCGTCCCGATCGCGACCGCCTTCGCGCCGAGCGCCAGGCACTTGGCCACGTCGGCGCCGTTGCGGATCCCACCGGCGACGATCAGGTCGATGTCGTCCGCCAGGCCCACGTCCTCGAGGGCACGACGCGCCTCGGGGATCGCGGCCATCAACGGGATGCCGGTCTCCTCGGTCGCGATGTGCGGTCCCGCGCCCGTGGACCCCTCGGCGCCGTCGAGGTAGATCGTGTCCGGCCCGCACTTGGCGGCCATCCGGACGTCGTCGTACACG
>JBKPRY010000321.1:0-1372 GCA_046734755.1 Actinomycetota bacterium
TGGTGGTGGTCGCCACCGACTGGATCGACGGGACGCTCGCCCGTGCCACGGGGCAAGTCTCCGACCTGGGCAAGGTCCTGGACCCGGTCGCCGACCGGCTGGCGATCGCCGCGGGCCTGATCGCCCTGGTGGTGGCCGACGCCTTCCCGTTCTGGGCGGCGCTCCTGATCCTGGTCCGCGACATGGTCGTGCTGATCGCCGGGCTGGTGTTGCTCTGGACGCGCCGGGCACGGATCGAGGTGCGGTACCTCGGCAAGGTCGCGACGTTCGCGTTGATGGCGGCGATCGCCTGCATCGCGTGGGGGAGCCTCGGCTACACACTTGCGCCCGCGGCGCTCGCGTGCGGGTGGGCGTTTTACGCCGCGGGGATCGTCGAGTACTACGTCGCGAGCGTCCTCTACGTTGGCGACCTCCGACGCGCCTGGCGGGGCACCAACGATCGCGCAGTCGACCCCGCGACGTGAGCCGGGTCGGTCCATCGCGCCCGGCGTGCTACCTTCAGCCTCATGACGTCGTGACGGGCCAAGGAACATCGCGCCCCGAGGACAAGCCCTCAAGGAGAAGCCGATGGAGTTCCCAGAGGACCTGCGGTACACGAAGGAACACGAGTGGGCGCGCGACGAGGGCTCGAACCGCGTCCGCGTCGGGATCACCGACTTCGCGCAGGACGCGCTCGGCGACGTCGTCTACGTCGACGTTCCGCAACAGGGGGCGAGCGTGACCGCGAACCAGCCGTTCAGCGAGGTCGAGTCGACCAAGTCGGTCTCGGACGTGTACGCGCCCGTCTCCGGGACGGTCGTCGAGCGGAACCTACACCTTGAGGAGCGTCCCGAGCTCGTCAACGAACAGCCCTACGGCGAGGGCTGGCTGGTCGTCCTCGAGGTCACCGACACGGCCCTCCTCGGTGAGCTGATGGACGCCGTCGCCTATCGATCGTTCGTCGAGCAACAGGCCGACTAGCCCTCACGGGCGCCGAGGTATCGGACGTCGGTCCAGGTCGAGACCTCCTCGACGCCCGAACCTCGACCACCGATCGCGGGAGCACCCGAGCCGTCATCGAGGTTCAGCACGCCGAGATCATACGTTGACTCCGGGCGGTGGTGGAGCCCGCCCCTCGCCGACCCTCGACGCTTGGGTGGGGCTCATGTCGACGGTTGCACCCGATCCCAGTCCCGAACCGTCGAGTTGCCTTCGAGCCCGGCCGGGGTCCGGTTGACCCTTCGTGGGTGGAACGGTAGTTTCGAGCGGGTCTCGAGGTCGAGGTTGAGCCTCTGGAGCATCTGAGACCGTACCGTCGAGGTGAGACGAGCGCAACGGGGGGTCGAGCGTGTACTGCACCCGGTGTGGACATCCGAACAAGGACGAGGCGCGC
>JBKPRY010000322.1:0-2494 GCA_046734755.1 Actinomycetota bacterium
GGGGACAGGAGCTCGGTCAGCTCCTTGAAGCTCCGGTCGCGCTCCTCGATCAGATCCCACTTGTTCGCGACCACGACCAGGCCGCGACCGACCTCCATCACGCGGGCGGCGATCCGCTTGTCCTCGCCGGTGAACCCCTGCGATGCATCGAGCACCAGCAGCGCCACGTCGGTGCGCTCGATCGCGCGCTCCGCACGAAGGAAGCTGTAGTACTCCACGCCCTGGATCCTGGAGGGCCTCCGGAACCCCGCGGTGTCGACGAAGCGGACGGGGCCGTCCGGCCAGCTCACGAGCGCATCCACGGCGTCCCGGGTCGTCCCTGCCTCCTCGTAGACGACCGAGCGCTCATCGCCCACCAACCGATTGAACAGGCTCGACTTCCCCACGTTCGGACGCCCCACGATCGCGAACCGCGGCTCCTGGGGTTCCTGGTCCTCCTCGGCCTCCTCGTCCGGCAGCACGGCGACCAGTTGGTCCAGGAGGTCGCCCGAACCGCGCCCGTGGAGTGCCGAGACCGGGACCGGGTCGCCGAGCCCGAGCGAGAGGAAGGCCGGGACGTCGCTCTCGTCGCGCTCGCTGTCGACCTTGTTGACCACCACCAGGACCGGCACCTGCGCGCGCCGGAGCCGCCGGGCAAGCGCGGCGTCCTCCTCGAGGGGGCCCGTCTGGACGTCGACCACCAGGAGCACGACGTCGGCATGGCGCGCCGCCCGTTCCGCCTGGTCCGAGACCAGCGCCTCGATCCCCTTCGCGTCGTGCGCGAACCCACCCGTGTCGATGAGCTTGAGGGTTCGACCTCCCCACGTGGCCTCGAGCTCGAGCCGATCGCGGGTGACCCCGGGCATCTCGTGTGCGATCGCCTCCCGGGAGCCGAACATCCGGTTCACGAGGGTCGACTTGCCCACGTTCTGGCGGCCGACCACGGCGACGGCGGGTGGCCTCACCGTATGAGCCCGCGCTCGCGGACCAGCGCGAGCACCCGCCGGGCGACCTCGTCCGGCGACAGCTCCGTCGTGTCGAACAGGATCGCGTCGGGAGCCGGCACGAACGGGTTCGTCCGGGCGTCCTGTTGGTCCCGCGTGCCGAGCGACCGTGCCACGTGCTCGGGATCCCTGTCGCGTTGGAGCGCCCTCCGGCCGACCCGTTCGCCGCGGTCCGCCCGAAGGAACAGCTTGAGGTCTGCGTTCGGCGCGACGACGGACCCGATGTCGCGGCCCTCCATCACCGCGCCGTCCACCGCGAGGCGACGCTGCTCCCGGCGGAGCACCTCACGGACTTCGGGATGACGCGAAACCGCCGAAACGCTCGACTCGACCTCGGCGGACGTGAGGGCGGGCTCGGGGGGCTCACCGTCGATCCGGAGCTCGGGGGGTCGAACGCTCGAGTCGAGCTCGAAGCGCAGGCCGCGCGCGAGGCGTTCGAGCTCGGGTGCATCCTCGGGCGAGACGCCGTCACGATGGGCGCGCAGGGCGAGGGCCCGGTACATCAGCCCGGTGTTCACGTACGGCAGGCCGAGCTCGGCAGCCAGCCGGTGTGCGAGCGTGCTCTTGCCGACCCCAGCGGCGCCGTCGATCGCGATCACCGTCGTCACGCAGACGCCTCGATCCTCGCGCCGAGCCCGACGAGGAGCTCCTCGAACCCGGGGAAGGACACCTCGGCCGTCTCGATCCCATCGACCACGACCGGACCCCGCGCCGCGAGGGCGGCCACGGCCAGGGCCATCGCCATCCGATGATCGCCGCGCGCCCCTGCCTCGCCGCCAACGAGGCCGTCACCTCCGACGACCAGGTCGTCGCCCTCGAGTTCGGCATCCCCCCCGAGCGCGCGGATCGCCTCCACGAGCCCCGCTAACCGGTCGCTCTCCTTGACCCGGAGCTCGGCCGCTCCCTCGAACCGCGTCGGACCGCTCGCGTGCGCGGCGATCATCGCCAGCACCGGCACCTCGTCGATCACCAGCGGAAGCTCTGCCGCGTCGATCGTCGTTCCGGCGAGCCGCGGCCCCGGCTCCACCTCGAGGGTCCCCACGGGTTCGCCCAGCTCCATCCGCTCGATCCGGGATCCGAGCGACGCGCCCATGCGTTGGAGGACGCCGACGAAACGCGTGCGTGTCGGGTTGAGCCCCACTCCCTCGACCGCTAAGGCCGTTCCCGTGAGCACCGCGGCCGCGACCAGGAACGCTGCCGATGAGACGTCGCCGGGCACCGCCGCGGCGAACCCCTCGTGCACGAACGCGCGGACCGACACCATCCCGGGTTCGAACTCGACGGGGGCGCCAAGCGCCGCCAGCGCCCGTTCGGTGTGGTCGCGCGTGGGGACGGGCTCGCGCAGCGTGGTCGGACCCTCCGCGGCGAGACCGGCGAGCAGGACGGCGCTCTTCACCTGGGCGCTCGGGACGACCGTCCGGTGCTCGATCCCTCGAAGGGGCCCTCCGCGCACGACGATCGGCGCGTGGCCGTCGGTGGTCACCACGTCGGCGCCCATCGCCCGCAGTGGG
>JBKPRY010000323.1:0-10968 GCA_046734755.1 Actinomycetota bacterium
GTGATGGTGGTCAACGCGCCGTCGTCGAACATCGTCTCGGCGGCCGAGCACACGATCGCGCTGCTGCTGGCGCAGGCGCGGAACATCCCGCAGGCGCACGACGACCTGAAGCACGGCCACTGGGACCGCTCGAAGTGGCAGGGCGTGGAGCTCCAGGGCAAGACCCTCGGGATCGTGGGGCTCGGACGGGTCGGCGCGCTGGTCGCGCAGCGCAGCGTCGCGTTCGGGATGCGCGTGATCGCGTATGACCCGTACGTGCCGCGCGAGCGCGCGAAGGAGATGGGCATCGAGCTGATGCCGAGCCTCGAGGCGCTGCTCGTGCAGTCGGACTTCGTCTCGATCCATCTGCCGCGCTCGCCGGAGACCGAGGGCCTGATCGGGGAGCGCGAGCTCGCGCTGGTCAAGGAGGGCGCGCGGCTGGTGAACACGTCGCGCGGTGGCATCGTCGACGAGCAGGCGCTCGCGAAGGCGCTCGAGGACGGACGGATCGCGGGGGCCGCCCTGGACGTGTTCGAACACGAGCCTCCCGAAGACTCGCCGCTGTTCGGGTTCGAGCAGGTGGTGACGACCCCGCACCTCGGGGCCTCCACCGCCGAGGCGCAAGACAAGGCCGGCACCTCGGTAGCCGAGATGGTGCGCCTCGCGCTGAACGGCGAGTTCGTCCCGTACGCCGTGAACGTCTCGGCCGCGGCGGAGGTCGCCGAGATCGTGCGCCCCTTCCTCCCGCTCGCCGAACGCCTCGGCGCGCTCCTCACCGGTCTGGCCGAGGGCGCCGTCCGGACCGTGCAAGCCCAGTATCTCGGCCGGATCGGGGAGGCGGACACCCGCGTGCTCACGCTCGCGGTGGTGAAGGGCGTGCTCCGGCGCGTGGTTCACGAGCCCGTGTCGTTCGTGAACGCGCCGATCATCGCGCGCGAACGCGGGATCGCGATCAGCGAGACGCGCTCGTCGGTCTCGAGCGACTACGTGAACCTGGTTTCGGTGCGAGCCGAGACCGACTCGGGCGAGGTCTCGGTCGCGGGGACGCTGGTGGGCAAGCGCAACGACCAGCGCGTCATGCACGTGAACGGCTACGACATCGAGATGGCGCCCGCGACCAACATGCTGTTCTTCGAGTACGAGGACCGCCCCGGGGTGATCGGGAAGGTGGGGACGATCCTCGGCCAGCACGAGATCAACATCGCGACCATGGACGTCGGTCGGGCGTCCCGCGGCGGGACGGCGCTGATGGGGCTCACGCTCGACACACCCGCGGGCCAAGACGTGATCGACGAGATCACCTCGGCGATCGGCGGCCGCGCCGCGCGGTCCATCGTTCTCCCGGATTGATCGAACGCAACGCTGTGTCTCCCATGTGACGTTCGTCACAAGTGCTTCCCTCGCAAGGTCCGCGCTGCTACACTCCGTCGGTCATGAGGCGACTCCAGGTGTCGTTCGGGAGCAGGAAGACGGGTCTCATCCCGTCCTTCGTCGCGGCCGTCTAGCGGTCGCGACCCCCGCCCCTCCGGCGGGACCGCCCGAACCACCGTCCCTCAGTCCCACGAAGCTCCAAGGAGTCGTCCGATGCGTACACACACCTCTCGAAGCGCCGTTCGAAGGCTCGCGCTCGCACGCCTGATCTCGATCACCGGCGGCGCTGCCGCGTTCGCGGCGCTGAACTTCACCGTCTACCAGCGGACGGGCTCGGCGACGTGGCTCTCGGCGTCCCTGCTGCTGACGTTCGGCGTGTCCGGTGTGTTCGCGCCGCTCGGCGGGATGCTGGGCGACCGCTTCGACCGCAAGCGGGTGATGATCGCGTCCGATCTCGCGGGCGCGGCGTGCTTCCTCGCGCTGGCCTTCGTGCACGAGCCGGCCCTGCTCCTCGCGTTGGGGTTCGTCGCCGCGGTCGTGGAGGCGCCGTTCTGGTCCGCCTCCGCGGCGGCCGTCCCGAACCTGGTCGGCAAGGACGACCTGGCGTGGGCGAACGGCCTGCTCCAGCTCGGCGGGAACGCGGGGATCATGCTCGGGCCTGCGCTGGGCGGCGTGCTGCTCGCGGCGATCGGGCCGGGGATGGTGTTCGGTTTGAACGCCTTCTCGTTCGTCGTGTCGGCGGCGCTCATCGCGACCGTCCGCGGACGGTTCGCGGAGGATCGGAACGAGCACGACGACGAGCACCGGGGGTTCCGCGCGGGGTTCGTGTTCATCGCGCGTGACCGCGTGCTGCGCACGATCGTCCTCGCGTGGGTGGCGCTCGTCTTCGGGATCGGGCTAGCGATGGTGGCCGACGTCCCGCTCGCGGAACTGTTCGGGTCGGGCTCGACCGGCTACGGGTTGATGATCGGCGCGTTCGGCGCCGGGTCCGTGCTCGGGTCGCTCGCGGGCCGGAAGATGCACGAGCGCAACGAGGCGCGCGCGCTGATCCTCGGCACGATCGTGATGGGCGCCAC
The DNA here is from genome assembly GCA_046734755.1 of Actinomycetota bacterium. Taxonomy (GTDB): domain Bacteria; phylum Actinomycetota; class UBA4738; order UBA4738; family HRBIN12; genus DASSJM01. Next base: position 2,427 of record JBKPRY010000323.1, read on the forward strand.
CACCGCGGGCATCGCGCTCTCGCCGTGGTTCCCGCCGATCCTTGCGCTGCTGGTGCTCTGCGGCGCCGCGGACGCGGTGATCATGATCGCCGACAGGAGCATCCAGCAACGCCGGACGCCGGACGCGGTTCGGAGCCGCGTGGTGGGCGCTTCGGAGGCGATGATCGACATCGCGTTGTCGATCGGGTTCGTGCTGGGCGGCCCCGCCGTCGCGGCGCTCGGCCCGCGGGCCGTGTACGCGATCGGTGGCGCGTGCGGGCTGCTCGGCGCGGTGGTGCTCGTACCCGTGCTGCGGGCGTCCAGACGCGAAGCGAAGGCCGATCGCGAGCGGCTCGTTGAACCCTCGGTCGACGGGATCGAGGCCGGCGAGCTCGTCACGGCCCGAGTCGGCGGGTAGACGGGGATCGAGGGGCGGATGGACACTCGACCGGTGACCGCCCCCCGATCCGCCGTTCGCCGGCTGGCGACCGCCCGACTGATCTCGATCACGGGGGGCGCCGCCGCATACGCCGCGCTGAACTTCAGGATCTTCGAGAAGACGGGCTCTGCGTCGTGGGTGGCGGTCTCGCTGCTGCTCACGTTCGGGGTGCAGGGCTTCATCGCGCCTCCCGCGGGCATGCTCGGCGATCGCTTCGACCGACGACAGGTCATGATCGTCTCGGACCTCGCGGGAGCGTTCTGCTTCGGGATGATGGCGCTGTCGTCCGAGCCCGCGTGGCTGCTGCCCTGGGCGTTCCTGTCGGCGGTCGCAGAGGCGCCGTTCTTCTCGGCCTCCGAGGCGGCGATCCCCAACGTCGCCGGCCCCGAGCTGACGACGTGGGCGAACAGCCTGCTCAGCGCGAGCAGGCTCTCGGGGATCGCGATCGGTCCGGCGCTCGGCGGGGCGCTGCTCGCGGCCACGAGCTCCGATCTCGTCTTCGCCGTCAACGCCGTGTCGTTCGTCGTGTCGGCCGTGATCATCATGACCGTCCACGCGACGTTCTCGGGCGGGTCGGGCGAGGATGAGTACCACGGGCTGCGGGCCGGGTTCCGGTTTCTCCAGCAGGACCGCGTGTTGCGGACGCTGCTGCTCGCATGGGTCGTCTTCATCTCGGGCATGGGCATGTCGATGGTGGCCGACGCGCCGCTGGCCGCGTTCTTCGGTGCGGGTTCGTTCGGGTTCGGGTTGCTGATCACGGCGTGGGGCGGCGGATCGGCGCTCGGCTCGCTCTTCGCCAAGCGGATGCGGGAGGGGGCCGAGGGGACGTGGCTCGTCGTGTCCGGCGTGATCATCGCGGCGACCGGGATCGGCGTAGGGATCTCGCCCGCCTTCGCGCTGGCCGTGGCGTTGCTCTTCGTCATGGGCCTTGCCGACGGAACGACGATCGTCGCCGAGACGAACCTGCGGCAACGCCGGGCGCCGGACGCCGTTCGGAGTCGCGTCTCGGCCGCGTTCATGGGCGTGATGCATCTGATGCTGGCATTCGCGTTCATCGCGGCCGCGTTCGTCGTCCCGTGGCTGGGACCCAAGACCACCTACCTGATCGGCGGCGTCACCGCCGGGCTCGCGGTGTTCGTCCTCCTGCGGATGAAGCGGTACCTCGAGTCGGACGAGGCCGCACGGGTGGAGGAGGCGGCGGGATGACGCCGGCCCGGACCGCCGTCCGGCGGCTCGCGATCGCGCGCGCGATCTCGGTCACCGGGAGCGCGGCCGCATACACCGCGCTGATGTTCGAGGTCTACGACAAGACGGGCTCGGCCGGGTGGCTTGCGGCGTCGTTGCTGGTGACCGAGGGGCTGACGGGCGTGGTCGCGCCGCTCACCAGCGTGTTGGGCGACCGGTTCGACCGGCGCAAGGTGATGATCCTCTCGGACCTGGCCGCCGCCGCGTGCTTCGCGGGGATGGCGGTCGCGTCGGTGCCGGGGCCGCTCGTGTTCGTTGCGTTGCTGTCGGCGTTCGCCGAGGCGCCGTTCTGGCCGGCCTCGGGCGCTGCGATCCCGAACCTCGTCCCCGAGGACCAGGTGAGCTGGGCGAACAGCCTCATCGCCGTGGGTCGCAACTTGGGCATCATGCTGGGTCCCGCGATCGGCGGGCTCCTGCTGGCCGCCGCCGGCGCTCCGGCGGTGTTCCTCGTCAACGCGGTCTCGTTCGTCGTGTCGGCGCTGCTCGTCGTGTCCGTGCGGGGGCCGAGCTTCTCGGGCGACCGCGAAGACGAGGCGGAGCACCGCGGGCTGGCGGCGGGGTTCAGGTACCTATGGCGTGAGCCCGTGTTGCGGCGGCTGGCGCTCGGGTGGGTCGTGTTCGTCCTCGGGGTCGGGATGGCGATGGTCGCGGACGTCCCGCTGGTCGAGGTGTTCGACGCGGGTCCCCGCGCGTTCGGCGTGATGATCGGGCTGTGGGGCGCCGGGTCGATCATGGGGTCGCTGCTCGGCCGGAGGCTGCGCCCGGCCAACGAGGCGCGATGGCTCGTGATCGGCACGGCCCTGGTCGCCGGCTTCAGCCTGGGGGTCGCGCTCTCGCCGTGGTTCGGGCTCGTCCTGGCGCTGAACACCGCCTGGGGCGCCGCCGAGGGGCTGACCAACGTGGCGGACCAGAACATCATGCAGCGCCGCTCGCCGGACTCGGTGCGCAGCCGCGTGTTCGGCGCGCAGGAGGGGATCTGGCACGGCTCGGTCTCGGTCTCCTACATCGCGGCGGCGTTCGTGTTGCCGGTGGTCGGGGCTCAGGGGATGTACGCGATCCTGTCCGTCACCGCCGCGTTGGCCGCCATCGTGATCGCACCGATCCTGAGACTGGACCGGCCCGATACCTCGCCCGGCGCCGAGGCGGAGACGCCGGTCCTGCACGCGCCGGTGATCCCCGGCGACCCGGCGGCCTGAAGCGCCGGCGCGGGGTATCGTCGCCCTGAACGCCCGTTCAACTCCGGAGGCGGCGTGAGCGCGAACACGTACGACGCCATCGTGATCGGTGGCGGCCACAACGGCCTGGTCGCCGCCGCCTACCTCGCCCGCGCCGGCGCCCGCGTGATGGTGTGCGAGGCGCGTCACAAGACCGGCGGCGCGGCGGCGACCGACCAGCCCTGGCCCGATCATCCGGAGTTCCGCGTCACGACCTTGTCGTACGTGATGAGCCTGATGCCGGACACGATCGTCCGCGACCTCCGGCTCGCCCGGCACGGGTACCGCGTGCACCCGGTCGGTCCCTACGTCGTGCCGTTCCCCGACGGCCGCGTGATGATCGAGTACGACGACCCGTCCAAGAACCACGACGGGTTCGCGAAGTTCTCCAAGAAGGACGCCGACGCGCTCGAACGCTGGGAGGCGTGGATCGGCGGCCTCGCCGCCGTGCTCGGGCCGCTGCTGATGACCACGCCGCCGCAGATCGGCTCCAAGCGCCCCGGCGACCTGTTCGAGCAGCTCCGCCTGGCGTGGCGGCTGCGCGGCCTGGACGTCCGCACGGTCGGCGAGGTGACGCGGCTGCTCACGATGAGCGTGGCCGATCTGCTCGACCGGTTCTTCGAATCCGAACAGATCAAGGCCGTGATGGCGATCGACGGTCTGATCGGGACGTGGGCAGGGCCCCACGAGCCGGGGACCGCCTACGTGATGGCGCATCACGAGATCGGCGATGTCGGGGATGGGACGCTCGGCTCGTGGGGCGTACCCGAGGGCGGGATGGGCGCCGTGGCCGAGGCGCTCGAGCGCAGCGCGCGTGGGTTCGGGGCGGAGGTGCGCACCGGGGCGGCGGTAGACCGGATCCTGGTCGCCGGCGGAGGCGCTCGCGGCGTGGTCCTGACCGGCGGGGAGGAGCTGCTGGCTCCGGTCGTCGTGTCGGCATGCCACCCCAAGATCACGTTCCTGCGGCAACTCGACCGCACGGACCTGCCGGCCGATTTCGTCCGGGACATCGAGCACTGGTCGACGCGCTCGGGCGTTGTGAAGGTCAACTGCGCGATCAGCCGACTGCCCAGGCTTGCCGCCGAACCCGATTGGACCGACTTCTCGGGCGGGTTCGAGATCGCGCCCTCGATCGATCAGATGGAGCGGTCGTTCGAGGAGGCTCGGGCGGGACGCCCCGCCACGCTGCCCTTCTCCGACGGTGTGATCCCGACCGCGCTTGATCCGTCGCTCGCGCCGGAGGGCGCGCACGTCGTTTCGCTGTTCACGCAGTGGGTCCCGCACACGTGGTCGGAGCAGCCGCACCGAGAGGAGCTCGAGGCCTACGCCGACCGCGTCGTGCAGGCGTACGAGGACGTCGCGCCCGGGTTCCGGGAGTCGATCGTCGCGCGCCAGGTGATCGGCCCCTACGACATGGAGACGGAGTGGAACCTGATCGGCGGCAACATCTTCCACGGCGAGCTGTCGGCCGACCAGCTGTTCCACATGCGTCCCGCGCCCGGTTACGCCGATTACCGGACGCCGATCGACGGCCTGTATCAATGCTCGAGCGCCACGCACGGGGGCGGGGGCGTGTCCGGCATCCCCGCGTACAACTGCGTGCGCGAGATCCGCAGCGATCGGAAGCGCCGGAGGAGCCGTCGGTGAAGGAGCCGTACTCGTTCACGTTCTACACCGCGTCGTGGTACCGGCGTTCGCCGTACTGGCAGCGGACCGTCGAGGCGGGGTGCACGAGCTGGGACCTGTACAACCACATGTTGATCCCGACCCTGTACGACGACGACGAGCGGGAGTACTGGCACCTGGTCGAGCACGTCGGGCTGTGGGACGTTGCGGTCGAGCGCCAGGTCGAGATCGTCGGACCCGACGCAGCGAGGTTCACGCAGCTCCTCACGTGCCGGGACCTGTCGCGCTGCGACGTGCTGCAGTGCAAGTACGCGCCGATCATCGCCCCGAACGGCGGGATCGTGAACGATCCGATCCTGCTGCGTCTGGGGGAGAATCACTTCTGGCTCTCGCTCGCGGACTCCGATGCGATGCTGTATGCGCTCGGCGTGCAGGCGTTCGCCGGGATGGACGTGACGATCGGCGAACCCGACGTCTCGCCGCTCCAGGTCCAGGGGCCGAGGAGCAGGGACGTGATCCGGGCGATGTTCGGCGACGAAGTGGCTGACCTGCGGTACTACCGGTGTTGGGAAGGGGACCTGGGTTCGATCCCGGTGGTCGTCTCGCGCACGGGGTGGACGGGTGAGGTCGGCTACGAGATCTACCTGCGAGACGGCTCGCGCGGCACCGAGCTCTGGGACCGCGTGATGGAGGCGGGGGCTCCATCGCAGATCCGCGCGATCGCCCCGAGCGACCAGCGGCGGCTGGAGGCGGGGATCTTCAACTACGGCAACGACATGACGGTGGAGGACACGCCGTTCCACGTGACGGGTATGGAGCGCCTGGTCGAGTTCGACGCCGACTTCATCGGCAAGGATGCGCTCCGACGGGTGGAGGCCGAGGGCGTCGACCGCAAGCTCGTGGGCGTGACGCTCGGCGGTGAGCCATTCCGGATGTGGCTCGAGGACTTCTGGGTCGTTCGCAGGGACGGCCGGGACGTCGGCCGTCTCGTGAGCGCCTCGCATTCCTTCCGCCGGAAGGAGAACATCGGCTACGCCTGGGTCCCGATCGAGCTCGCCGAGCCCGGGAACGAGCTCGACGTGCTGTCACCGGACGGCCCGGTCCCCGCGCTCACGGCGTCGCTGCCCTTCCTGGATCCGAACAAGGACATCCCGAAGGGGTAACGGCGCGTCAGTCGGGCGGGTGCGCGACCGCCAGGAGATGAGCGCTGACCCCGATCATCGTCGGCTCGCTCTCGACCGCGCGTGCGACGCGAAGGATCGCGTCCCGGCCGCCAGCCTCCTCCCACAGTTCGGGGCGGAGCCAGCCCGGTCCCTCGATGCCATAGAGGGCATCGACGATGAGCCCCGCATCCACGAGCTCGGCGGTCAACTCGTCGGGATGGTGGAAGTACGCCGTGGTGAAGTACTCGGCGTTCCCCGTGGGGTTCCGGTGGATCCCCACGCGCAGGTCGTCCTCCACGATCGCGCGAAACCTCGGATCAGAGAGGTATCCGTTCACCATACCGTCCAGGATGGACGCGAATCGGGAGATCGCGGCAGCGGCGATGATCCCGCCCGGGCGGACGACGCGAGCGGCCTCGGAGAGCGCTCGCCGACGCTCGTTCCGATCTGGCAGGTGGTACAGAGGACCGAACAGTAGGGCGACATCGAACGTCCCGTCGGTCTGTTCCAGGTCTCGGGCGTCACCGAGACCCGCGGTGAACGGGTGGGCTGAGCGGGTCGATCGAGCGGCCGCCTCGCTCACGTGCATCGGCACGGGATCGACGAGTGTGACCTCATAGCCGCGGTCGGCCAGCCACATCGCGTACGCACCGGGGCCTCCGCCGACGTCCAGGACGCGCGCGGGAACCTGGGGGAGGTGGCGCTCGAGGAGCTCCTTGGTCCGCGCGAACTCGATCCGCGAGCTGCCGCCAGCGAGCCTGTCGAGCTCCACCCCGCGCTCGTAATGGCCGAGGATCTCGGGGTCCATGGCCAGTCGAGTCTAGGCGGCTCGTGGACCGGTCGTTCGCGCGATGATGGTGCCCGTGGAACCGCTGAGTGGGCACCTGTTGATCGCCGGCACGTCCCTGCTGGACCCGAACTTCCGTCGCGCGGTCGTGTTGATCGGCCACCACGACGACGAGGGCGCGGTGGGCGTCGTCCTCAACCGCGTGAGCGAGGTCGAGGTCGCCCTGGCGGTGCCGCCGCTCGCCGGGCTGGTGGAGCCAGGCGACCGGCTGTTCATCGGCGGCCCGGTCTCGTCGCAGTCAGCGGTGGTCGTTGCCGACTTCGAGCACCCGGAGGTGGCGGATGTGGTCGCGTTCGACTCGGTGGGGTTCCTGCCCGAGGAGGCGGACGCGGCGTCGATCGGGGGCCTTCGGCGCGCCCGGGTGTTCGCCGGGTACGCGGGGTGGGGCGCTGGCCAGCTCGAGGGTGAGCTGGACGAGGGCTCGTGGATCACCGAGCCCGCTCTCGCGAGCGACGTCTTCACCGACGATCCAGATGCGCTGTGGGCAGACGTCCTGCGCCGCAAGGGTCCCGAGTATCGGTTGATGTCGACGATGCCGTTCGACCCCGACCTCAACTAGCGGCTAGGCTCGCGCGGCATCCGGCGAGCAGGAGGATCGATGGCGTCCGAGAGGTTCACGTTCTACATCCAGCCGTGGTACCGGAAGTCGCCGTACTTCGAGGCGACCAAGCGCCACGGGTGCAAGAGCTGGGGCCTGTACAACCACATGCTGCTGCCCACCCTGTACGACGACCCAGTCACCGAGTACGAGGCGCTGTTGCACGACGTCACACTGTGGGACGTCGCGGTCGAGCGGTGCATCGAGGTCCGTGGCCCCGACGCGTTCGAGCTCGTGAACCTGGTCACGTGCCGCGACCTCACGAAGGTCGAGCCGATGCAGGCACGCTACGTGCTGCTCACCGCCCCGTGGGGCGGCATCGTGAACGACCCCGTGCTGCTGCGCCTGGACCGGAACCGGTTCTGGCTCGCGCTCGCCGACTCGGATGCACTCTTGTATCTCGCGGGCGTCGCGGGCGCGCGCGGGATGGACGTCTCCATCTTCGAGGCCGACGTCGCGCCGATGCAGATCCAAGGGCCACGTTCGAAGGACCTGATACGGGACCTGTTCGGCGACGCGATGGCCGACCTCCGGTACTACTTCTGCGCCCAGGCCGAAATCGACGGGATCCCCGTCGTGATCAGCCGGACCGGGTGGACGGGCGAGGTCGGCTACGAGGTCTACCTCCAGGACACGAGCCGCGGCGACGAGCTCTTCGAGCGCGTGTTCGAGGCCGGCGAGCCGCACGGGATCCGGGTGATCGCACCGAGCGAGGCGCGGCGGATCGAGGCGGGGATCTTCAACTATGGCTCGGACATCCGGGTCGAGGACACCCCGCTGCACGTGACCGGCCTCGAGAGGCTGGTCGAGTGGGACCAGGAGGCGGACTTCCTCGGCCGCGCGCGGTTGGAGGAGATTCGCGACGGCGATCTGCTCGACCGAAAGCTCGTCGGCATCGACCTCGGCGGCGAGCCGATGCGGGACGAGGGCGCGTTGAACGATTTCTGGCCGCTGATCAAGGGCGACGCGAGGCTCGGGAGGGTGACAGCCGGCGCCTGGTCGCCCCGGCTCGAGCGGAACATCGGGTACGCGTGGGTGCCGATCCGTTGGGAGGCGCCCGGCTCGACGTTCGAGGCCGAGACGCCGCTCGGGCGCGTGCCGACGACCGTCGCGAGCCTGCCCTTCGTCGACCCGAGCAAAGACATCCCGAAGACGTAGCCTCGGCGCCGTGAGCGAGTCGATGCGGTTCGACACCGCGGCGGACCACTACGACCGTACGCGCGCTATCTCGGACGAGGCGATGGGGCGGACGATCTCCCTGCTGGCCTCGGAGCTCCGCGACCGAGGGCGAGTGCTCGAGGTGGGAGTCGGGACCGGCCTGCTCGCCCTGCGGCTGCACGAGGCCGGCATCCCGGTCACCGGCCTCGACCTGTCGGCCCCGATGCTCGCGAAGCTCGTCGAGAAGGCGGGCGGCGTGCCGCCGTTCCCCCT
>JBKPRY010000324.1:0-1015 GCA_046734755.1 Actinomycetota bacterium
ACCCGAGGACTCGTGGGACGAGCACGAGTTCATGGTCGGGATCGAGGAGGAGATCGTCGGCACCCTCGACCTGCCGTACCGCATCGTGAACGTAGCGGCGGGCGATCTCGGGGGCGCCGCGGCGAAGAAGTACGACCTCGAGGTGTGGCTGCCGGGCCAGGGCCGGTACCGGGAGCTCACGTCCTGCTCGAACTACACCGACTACGGCGCCCGCCGCGGGCAGACCCGAGTCCGCCGCACCTCGGGCGAGGTCGAGGTCCTGCACACCCTCAACGGGACCGCGACGGCGATCGGCCGGACCCTGATCGCGATCCTCGAGAACTACCAGCGCGCCGATGGGAGTGTCGGGCTCCCTCATGCCCTGCACACGTACCTGCCCGAGCGGCTCCGCGAGCTCCGGCCGAGCGGGCGGACGGTCGCGGGGTCGAGCTAGTCGGCGTCGACGCCGAGCTCGCCGAAGACCATCCCGGCCAGATCCCGGTAGCGGCTTTCGAGCTCGCGGTGGGCGGTGACGTCGATCGCGACCCCGTGCCAGAACCTCGGCCTGCCGTCGTCGTCCCGCACGAGCACGGCGCGACTGTCCAGCCACACGATGCGCCCGTCGGGGCGGATGATCCGGAACTCCTCGTTGAAGGGCTCGCCCGTCTCCTCGGCGTGTGCGTTCGCGGCCTGCACGCGCTCCCGGTCTTCGGGGTGGACCAGCTCGCCGAGGTGGCGGGGGTTCGCCCGGAGATCGTCGCTCGGGAGCCCGAAGACGTCCTCCGCCTGGGGGCTCAGGTAGGTGAACCAGGTCTCGTCGGGAGGCCCCCCCGGCGTCTCGATGAACGTGACCGCCGGGATCTGCTCGACCAGGGTGCGGTAGCGTGCCTCGACCAGACGGAGGTTGCGCTCGGCCTCCTTGCGGTCGGTGATGTCGATCGTCACCCCGTGCCAGAACCGGGGCGCGCCGTCGTCGTCGCGGACCAGGACCGCGCGATCATGCATCCAGCGGATCTGGCCGTCTTTGGTCAATTGT
>JBKPRY010000325.1:0-1349 GCA_046734755.1 Actinomycetota bacterium
CAGGTTTCGAAAGGAGCACATCCCCTGGCAACCGACCCCGGGTCGCCCTACCGGCGGCTCGTCCGTGGTCCGGCGATCTACGTCCTGGTCGTCCTCGCCGCCATCTGGCTCTTCCTGCTGTTCGCCAACAACGGCGCGACCTCCGAGCAGCTCTCGTTCAGCGAGTTCCAGAGCAAGGTCGCCGCCGGCGACGTCGACACCGCGAACTTCCTGCTGGGCGACGGCGTGATCGAGGGCGAGCTCTCCGACGGGAGCCCGTACCGCGTCGCCTATGTCGTGGGGACCGAGGACACGCTCACCGAGGATCTGCAGAAGAACGGTGTGGACATCTCGGCCGACCCGCAGAAGGGATCGGCGGTGGTCGGGTTCCTGTTCCAGCTGATCCCCGTGATCCTGATCGTCGGAGCCTTCATCTTCATCATGAACCAGTCGCAGGGGGGCGGCGGGCGCGTGATGCAGTTCGGCAAGGCGCGCGCGAAGCTCGTCACGAAGGACCAGCCGAAGACCACGTTCGCCGACGTCGCGGGCGTCGACGAGGCGATCGAGGAGCTCCAGGAGGTCAAGGAGTACCTGGCCAACCCCGCCAAGTTCCAGGCGATGGGCGCGAAGATCCCGCGCGGGGTCCTGCTGTTCGGGCCGCCGGGGTCGGGCAAGACGCTGCTGGCGCGGGCCGTGGCCGGGGAGGCCGGCGTCCCCTTCTATTCGATCTCGGGGTCGGACTTCGTCGAGATGTTCGTCGGCGTCGGCGCCGCCCGCGTGCGTGACCTGTTCGAGCAGGCGAAGCAGAGCGCGCCGGCGATCGTGTTCATCGACGAGATCGATGCCGTCGGTCGCCACCGCGGCGCCGGCCTCGGCGGCGGGCACGACGAGCGCGAGCAGACGCTCAACCAGCTCCTCGTCGAGATGGACGGGTTCGACCAGCGCACCGCGGTGATCCTGATGGCCGCGACCAACCGGCCCGATATCCTCGACCCCGCCCTGCTGCGGCCCGGACGCTTCGACCGCCAGATCGTCGTGGACCGACCCGACCTCGAAGGGCGCAAGGGCATCCTGAAGGTCCACGCGCGGGGCAAGCCGTTCGACGAGACCGTCGACCTCACGACGATCGCCCGCCGCACCCCCGGGTTCACGGGCGCCGACCTGTCGAACGTGATCAACGAGTCGGCGTTGCTCGCCGCTCGCTGGGCCAAGAAGGCGATCTCGATGAAGGAGGTCGAGGAGGCGATCGACCGCGTGATGGCCGGCCCCGAACGCAAGACGCGCGTGATGAGCGAGCGCGAGAAGCGGGTGATCGCCTACCACGAGGGCGGGCACGCGCTCGTGGCCCACATCCTGCCGAACACCGACCC
>JBKPRY010000326.1:0-3606 GCA_046734755.1 Actinomycetota bacterium
AGCGGCTCGTCGCGCAGGCCGATGAGGTCGTCCGGCTTCCCACGGAACACCTGCTTGCGGCCGGGCTCGGTCGCCTTGGCCTTCGAGAGCTTGAGCATCGGGCGGCCGTCGTACTCGACCAGCTTGTAGGCCGAGTCGAGCGAGGGCGCGTCGGCCGAGACCCCCATCCGGGTTCCGACGCCGAACGCGTCGATCGGCGCGCCGGCGCGGACGAGGTGGTCGAGCTGGTACTCGTCCAGACCCCCGCTCGCGAAGATCCGGACGCGCTGCAGGCCGGCCTCGTCGAGCAGCGCTCGCGCCCCGCGGGAGAGCTCGTCGAGGTCGCCGCTGTCCAGGCGGATCGCCAGGTTGTCCGTGAGTCCGAGCTCCTCGATCACCTCGATCACGGTCCGGACCCCGTTCAGCGTGTCGTAGGTGTCGACAAGGAACGTCGTCCGGTCCGGGAAGTCGCGCGCGAACGTGCGGAACGCCTCCTTCTCGCTCGCGAACGACTCGATGTACGAGTGCGCCATCGTCCCCGTCGGGCGGAGGCCGTATCGACGCGCCGCCTCGACGTTGCTCGTCGCGGCGAACCCCACGATCGCCGAACAGCGGGCGACGGCGAGCGCCGCATCCAGCCCTTGCGTCCTGCGGAGCGCGAAGTCGACGACGTCGCGGCCGTCCGCGGCGAGCACGCAACGAGCGGCCTTGGACGCGATCGTCGTCTGGAACGTGATCTGGTTGAGCAGGTAGGGCTCGACGAGCTGGGCGACGGCGATCGGCGCCGTGATCTCGAGCAGCGGCTCGTTCGCGTACACGATCCGGCCCTCGGGAACCGCCCAGACCTCGCCGCGGAACCGCAGCGCCCCGAGCGCGTCCAGCACCGGGTCCTCGAAGCCGAGCTCTCTGCCGAGGTAATCCAGCTCGCTTTCGGACAGGCCGAACCCCTCGAGGAACTCGATGCACGGCTCGAGCCCGGCGGCCACCAGGAAGCCGCGGGTCGGCGGGAGCTGCCGGATGAACAGGCTGAACGTCGCCTCGCCGCCCATGCCGCGCTGGAGGTAGCTCGCGGCCATGTTGAGCTCGTACAGGTCGGTCAGCAGGCCGCTCGGCGCCATGGCCGAAGGCTACCCGCGTCGGCGTGCTGACGGGGTCGGCGGCGCTCCGGTAGCGTCCGCACACGATGAGCGAGCCCCCCGACTTCCGCCTGGAGCGAAGCGAGCTCCGCGGCGAGGACGAGTACACCGAGTTCGGGTACGACGACCTCGAGTACTACGTCGACGTCCGCGGGACGTTCGACAAGCTGCCGCTGTGTCCCGACGACGCGAGCCTCGCCGCCAGCGGCGCCGACGTCGCGATCGTCGGGGCGCCGACGGACGACGGGACCTCGGGTAGACCGGGTGCGCGGTTCGGCCCCCGCGCGATCCGATCCGCGCCGACCACCTGGGGACGAGACCCATGGTCGATCCAGCTCGAGGTCGAACCCTACGAGCGGCTGAACGTCGTCGACGCCGGCGATGCGCCGATCGTCCCGTCGCGCCACGCCCGCGCGCTCCGGGTGATCCACGAGAAGGTGTTCCGGGTGGCCGGCGCGGGCGTGATCCCCGTCGTCCTGGGCGGCGATCACTCGATCACGTACCCGTCGGCGGCGGCGGTCGCGCGTCACGTCTGGCCGAGGAGGGTCGGGCTGGTGCACTTCGACGCGCATGCCGACGCCGCGAACTCGATCTCGGGATCGCTGATCTCGCACGGCACCCCGATGCGCCGGCTGGTCGAGGAAGGATGGGTGCAGGGCTCGAACTTCGTCCAGGTCGGCCTCCGTGGGTACTGGCCCGAGAAGGCCACGTTCGACTGGATGCGCGAGCAGGGGTTCCGCTGGCACACGATCGTCGAGGTCGAGGAGCGCGGGGTGGACGCGGTGATCGACGACGCGATCGCCGAGGCGCTGGACGGACCCGAGGTCGTCTACCTCTCGGTCGACATCGACGTGGTCGACCCGGGGATGGCGCCGGGGACGGGGACGCCGGAGCCGGGAGGATTGACCGCGCGCGAGCTGCTGCGAGCGGTACGCAGGATCGTCGGCGCCGTGGAGCTGGCCGGGATGGACGTGGTCGAGGTGGCGCCGCCCTACGACCAGAGCGAGGTCACCTCGATGCTCGCCTATCGTGTGGTCATGGAGGCGCTGTCGTCGCTGGCCGCACGGCGCGGCTGACCGTGGTCGACCGCGAGCGATTCGAGGATCTCGTCATGGAGGCGCTCGACTCGCTGCCGCCCTGGGTGCGCGAACGCCTCGAGAACATCGAGCTGATCCTCGAGGAGCGACCGCCCCGGGGCGAGCCGAACCTCCTCGGGCGCTACCACGGGATCCCGCTGACCATGCGCGGCCAGTTCCATTCGGGGCCCACCTTCCCCGATACGATCACGCTGTACCAGCGGACGATCGAGCGGGTGGCGCGCGACGAGAAGCACCTCCGCGAGGTGATCGCGCACACGGTCGAGCACGAGGTGGCGCACTTCTTCGGGATCAGCGACGACCGGCTGCGCGAGATCGACCGGTACTGACCGGTGGACGCTCCCGACGAACGGATGATGCGGCTCGCGCTCGAGGAGGCGAAAGAGGCGGCCGCGGGGGGCGACGTGCCGGTGGGCGCGGTGATCGTTCGGGGCGACGAGATCCTGGGGAGGGCGGGCAACGCTCGCGAGCGCGAGCAGGATCCCACCGCCCACGCCGAGATCCTGGCGCTCCGACGGGCGTCGGGTACGACCGGGAGCTGGCACCTCGAGGGGTGCGCGATGGTCGTCACGCTCGAGCCGTGCCCGATGTGCGCGGGTGCGATCGTGCTGGCACGGCTCGACCGGCTGGTGTTCGGCGCGAGCGACCCGAAGGCGGGGTTCGCCGGGTCGCTCGGCGACCTCGTCCGCGACGGTCGCCTCAACCACGAGGTCGACGTCACCGTCGGCGTGTTGGCGGAGGAGTGCGGCGAGATCCTTCGCGCGTTCTTCGCCGAGCGCCGCTGAGCGCTACGTCTCGATCCCCTGGTCCGCCGACTTGGCGCGTCGCTCCTCCATGATCGCGTTCACGCGCTTGGCGATCGCGGGGATCGCCTCCTCCATCGCGCGGAAGTCGCGGTCGTGCATGACGACGAGGGTGACGTCGGAGGTCGCCGCGACGGTGGCGGTTCGGGGGACGTTGAGCAGCAAGGCCATCTCGCCGAAGAAGTCGCCGGGTCCGAGATCCGCGAGGTGCGCCCCGTCGTGCGTGACCTCCGCCGTGCCGGTCTCGATCACCATGAACTCGTGCGGGTAGGCCCCCTGGTTCACGAGGTGCTTGTTCGTGGGGACGTCGATCTCGTCGGTCCAGCGTTCGAGTCGTTCGTACTCGTGGTCGCTCAGCCCCTGGAACAGGGGGATCTTGCGCAGACGCTCGGCCTTCATCGGGCCTCCTCCGATCTCCGCGGCGATCCATCGGATCCGCGTCGAATCCTCGCACAGGCCGGCCGGAGGCTGCTTGCTAGACTCGCCCCGGAGGCGTGCCGGAGCGGACGAACGGGACCGCCTCGAAAGCGGTTAGGGGCCTAATCCGCCTCTCACAGGTTCGAATCCTGTCGCCTCCGCGAGTCAGCCGGC
>JBKPRY010000327.1:0-2876 GCA_046734755.1 Actinomycetota bacterium
GCCAGCACCTTGGTGAACGCGGCGGTGCCGTTGACCACCCCGTCGATGACGTGCCGGTCGTTCCAGTAGACGCCGCTCGAGACGTCGTCTCGTATCGGACGAACGATCCCTTTCCAGTAGAAGTCGTCGATGTAGAACTTGTTCGCGACGAGCGTGTATGCGCCGCCGAGCGACCGGAGCGGATCGCGAGCCTGGTACTCGCGGTACAAGGCGTAGCCGATGAGGATCCCCCCGAGGGCGGCGAGCGTGGACAGGACGGCGACCCACGGCACGAACAGGGCCTCCTCCAGCTCCCGGAAGTACACCCAGTCGCCAAACACCGCCCCGAGCTGCGGCGACCCGACGAAGCCCGCAACCACCGTGACGGAGGCGAGAGCCACCAGGACGCCGGTCATGCTCCGAGGCGCCTCGTGCGGCTCGCCGTGGCCCCGGTACTCGCCGTAGAACGTCATCAGCACGGCCCTGGTCATGTAGAAGGCGGTGAGGAGCGCGGTCACCAGGAGGACGACGAACAGGACCGGGTGGCCCTCGTGCTCGGCCACCACCAGCAGCTCGTCCTTCGACCAGAACCCGGCGAGCGGAGGCACTCCCGAGAGGGCAAGTGAGCCGATCAGGAACGTCCAGAACGTGATCGGCAGGCGTCTTCGCAGCCCGCCCATCTCGCTCATGTTGTTCGAGTGCACGGCGTGAATGACCGCGCCCGACCCGAGGAACAACAGCGCCTTGAAGAACGCGTGGGTGAACAGGTGGAAGAAGGCTCCCGTTCGGCCGGCCGGGCCCATCGACATGCCGGCGATCATGTAGGCGAGCTGGCTGATCGTCGAGTACGCGAGCACGCGCTTGATGTCGTCCTGCGTGAACGCCATCAGCGCCGCGCCGAGCATCGTGATGCCGGCCACGATCGCGACGATCTGCAGGACGATGGGATCCGCATCGAGGAACACGATGAACAGCCGTCCCACCAGGTAGACGCCCGCGGCCACCATCGTGGCCGCATGGATCAGCGCCGAGACCGGCGTCGGCCCCGCCATGGCATCGGGGAGCCACACGTGGAGTGGGAACTGGGCGGACTTGCCGATCGAGCCTCCGAACAACAGCAGGGCCGCAGCCGACACCAGGGCGACCGAGGCGCCACCGCTCGACACGATCTCGGAGATCTTCGGGATGTTCGAGGTCGTGAACCCGGTGATGAAGACCAGCACGAAGATCCCGAACATGAACGGCACGTCGCCGACCCGCGTGGTGATGAACGCCTTGATCGCGGAGCCGGAGTTCACGGGGTCCTCCCACCAGTGCCCGATCAGCAGGTACGAGCAGACGCCCATGACCTCCCAGCCCACGAGCAGCTGGAACAGGTTGTTGGCCAGGACCACGACCAGCATCGCGCTGGTGAACAGCGAGATCACGACGTAGAACCAGGTGTAGCGGACGTCGCCCTTCATGTAGCCGAGCGAGTAGATATGGACGCAGAGCGAGATCGACGTGACGACGACGAGCATCACCGCGGTCAGGCCGTCGACGTAGACCCCCACCTCCAAGTGGAGCTGCCCGATCTGGAACCACGGGATCGAGGCCTCGTAGAAGCCGCGCTCGCCGCCCACGAAGGTCCACAGGACGCCCAGCGACATGACGAGGGACGCGGCCAGCGCGGTGATGCCGTAGACCGAGCCCTTGCCCGGCGTGCGCTTGCCGATGAAGAACGTGAACGCCGCGGCGACCGCCGGCAGGAGCGCGATCAGCCACGAGTACCGCAGGAACCAGCTCGGGTCGTTGATCGCCTGGACGATGGATTCGGCGGACTCGGCGGCTACCACTTGAGGAGATTCACCTCGTCCACGTTGATCGTCTCCCGATTGCGGTAGATCAGGATCACGATCGCCAGGCCGATCCCCACCTCGGCGGCCGCCACCGTGATCACAAACAGCGCGAACACCTGCCCGCTGAGGTCGTGAAGCGCGGCCCCGAACGCGACGAGGTTGATGTTGACGGCGTTCAGCATCAGCTCGATCGACATCAGCACGAGGACCCCGTTGCGCCGAGCGAGCACGCCATACACGCCGGTCGAGAACAGCGCCGCCGACAGGAAGAGCACCAGCGGCAGCCTGATCACGGGCGATCCTCCTTCCTCGAGAGCACGATCGCCCCGATCAGCGCCGCCAGGAGCAGGAACGAGATCACCTCGAACGGGAGGACGAACCGGCTGAAGATCGAAGACCCGACCGCGGCCACCGAACCCTCGAACGGTTCGATGCGAGCGGCGTCCCAGTCGAACGCACCCTGGATCAGGTAGACCAGCCCGGCGAGGATCGCGAGCCCGACCAGGAATGCCACGCCGCGCCGCTGGTTGTCGAGCGCCTCGCGCCCGATCGGCGCCTTCGTGAGCATCAGCCCGAACAGGAACAAGATCACGATCGCGCCGACGTAGATGAGGATCTGCACCCACGCGACGAACTCGGCCGACAGCAGGAGGTAGACGCCGGCGACGGCGGAGAGGGTGACCACCAGGTACAGGGCGGCGCGCACGACGTTCCGCGCGGTCACCACACGTAGAGCGCCGACCACGGCAACCACCCCGATGACGACGAACGCGATCTCGGCTCCGGTCACGAGCCGCCCTCGGCCTTGGTCCGCGCGGCCACCATCGCCGCACGTCGGGCCCGCCCCTCGGCCACCCGTCGATCCGTTCCCTGCTCCAACAGCTCCGCCAACACCCGGTCGAACGTCTCCTGATCCAGAGCCACCTCGGCGTGCTCCGCCGGGGCGGTAGCGGGAGCCTCGGCCGGAGCCGCGGTGGCCGCCTGGGCGGGAGCAGGCGCCGCGGCGGCCGGAGCTCCCACCGCGACCGGCGGCGCGGCGGCCGGAGCTCCCACCGCGAC
>JBKPRY010000328.1:0-8151 GCA_046734755.1 Actinomycetota bacterium
CGCGGCGACGACCCATCGTTCCTGAGAAGGGAACCGGTGCAGCTCGACACGCTCGTCGTCCGCGTCGCGCGGAAGGTCGAACCGCTGCTGAGCCGGCGCCTTTGGGTCGCTCCGGTCCCCGCGGACGCGCGACTGCAGGCCGACCCGCGCCGCCTCGAGCAGGCCCTGGTGAACCTGCTGCAGAACGCCGCGGTCCACACCCCCGAGGGGACGCCCGTGGAGCTCCGGGTGTCGCAGGCGCGCAGGGCGTGGCGGTTCGAGGTCGAGGACCGAGGGCCGGGGCTCGCACGGGGCCAGGACGAGGAGGCGTTCGAACGCTTCGCGCATGGGCCGGCGTCGAGCGGGTCCGGTCTCGGGCTCGCGGTGGTCCGCAGTATCGCGCGCGGGCACGGCGGCGAGGCGGGGGTCGACAACCACCCGGGGAAGGGAGCGACGTTCTGGATCCTGATCCCACGATGACGGTCCTGCTCGTGGAGGACGAGGACCGCATCGCGTCGTTCGTGACCAAGGGTCTCGGCGCGCGAGGGTTCGAGGTCCGGCGCGTCGCCAGCGGCGCCGAGGCGCAGGCCGCCGCCTCCGAGGAGATCGGCGTCGTCGTGCTCGATCTCGGGTTGCCCGACGTCGACGGGCTCGAGGTGCTCCGCCGGCTCCGGGAGCGGAGGCCGCGCCTGCCGGTCGTGATCCTGACCGCCCGCGGCGACATCGAGGACCGTGTCCGCGGGCTGGACCTCGGGGCCGACGACTACGTGGCCAAGCCGTTCGCGATCGACGAGCTCGCGGCGCGCCTGCGGGCTCGGCTGCGGCCCCGCTCGGAGGACGCCCTCCGGCTCAGGGTGGGCGAGCTCGAGCTCGACCTGATCGCACGGCGCGCCCACGTGGGCGGGCGCGTGGTCTGGTTCACGCCCCGCGAGTTCGCGCTGCTCGAGATGCTGATGCGTCGCGCCGGCACCACCGTGACGCGTCCCGAGCTCCTGTCGGAGGTGTGGTCGCTCGACTTCGACCCACGCTCGAACCTCGTCGACGTGTACGTCCGCTACCTGCGCCACAAGCTGGGTCCCGACTGGATCGTCACCGAACGCGGCGTCGGCTACCGGATCGTCGATCCGAACCTGCAGGCGCGGACGCCCGGCGCCGCCGACCCACGCAGATCCGCCCAGCTCTGACCGCGCGTCGTCAGAGCGAGATCCGGCTCCTCGCCAGGAACCGCCCCTGGCCGGGCTTGCCGTGAAAGGTCCCGTCCTGCACGAGCACCTGCCCCCGCTGGAGCACGACCTCCGGCAGACCGCGCACCTTCCGGCCCTCGTACGCGGAGTAGTCGACGTTCATGTGGTGGGTCTTCGCCGAGAGCTCGCGCTCCACGCGCGGGTCGAACACCACGACGTCCGCGTCCGAACCCGGCGCGATCGTGCCCTTGCGCGGATACAGGCCGAACATCTTGGCCGGGGCCGTTGCCACGATCTCGACGAAGCGGTTCAACCCGATGTGGCCGGCTTCGACGCCTCCGTACAGGAGGGTGAAACGGTCCTCCACCGAGGGGAGACCGTTCGGGATCTTGGAGAAGTCGTCCTTTCCGAGATCCTTCTGCCCCACGTAGTTGAAGGGCGCGTGGTCGGTCGAGACGATCTGCAGGTCGTCGCCGCGCAGGCCCTTCCACAGTTCCTCCTGGTGGTCGGCCGGCCGGAGCGGCGGCGAGCAGACGAACTTCGCGCCCTCGAATCCCGGCCGACCCAGGTCGTCCAGGGACAGGTACAGGTACTGCGGACAGGTCTCCGCGAACGCGGGCATGCCCCGGTCCCGCGCCTCACGGACAGCGTTCAGCGCGTCGCGCGAGGACAGGTGGACGATATAGGCGGGGGTGCCGGCCAGCTCGGCGAGCTTGAACACGCGGTGGACCGCCTCGCCCTCCATCACGGACGGGCGGGTGAGGCCGTGGCTGAGCGGCTCGGTCTTGCCGTCGTCCAGGAACTGTCGCACCAGCACGTCGATCGGCCCGCCGTTCTCCGCGTGCATCATGATCAGCGCTCCCGAGTCCCCGGCCTGGCGCATCGCCCGGAAGATCGACGCGTCGTCGAGCATGAACACGCCCGGGTACGCCATGAAGAGCTTGAACGAGGTCACGCCCTCGCCCACGAGTTCGTCCATCTCCGCCAGGACCTGGTCGTTGACCTCGCGGATGATCATGTGGAACCCGTAGTCGGTGGTGGCCTTCTTCGCCTTCTCGTGCCAGCGATCGAGCCCCTGCCGGAGGCCCTCCCCGTAGTCCTGGAGGGCGAAGTCCACGATCGTGGTGGTCCCGCCGAACGCGGCCGCCCGTGTCCCGGTCTCGAAGTCATCCGAACAGAAGCTGCCGCCGAACGGCAGGTCCATGTGGGTATGGACGTCGACGCCGCCCGGCATCACGTACCGATCGGTGGCATCGATCTCGACCTCGGCCTGAACCGGCATCCCCACGCCGATCGCGGCCACCCGCTCGTCCTCGATCACGACGTCGGCCTTGGTGGTCTCGGTGGCGGTCACGACCGTGCCGCCCTTGATGAGGGTCCTCATGGCGTTCGATCTCCTTCCGTTCTGGGCCGTGCTGGGGGCGGCGCCCTCCCGGCATCATCCGACCGCGGTCGGCGGCGGGCAAACCGTGCGCAGGCCGACGGAGGACTATCCTTCACCGATGAGCTCCACGGACTGGCACGTCGCCCAGGTCAACATCGCGCTGCCGCGGGCGCCGCTCGACGCCCCCGAGCTCGGGGATTTCGTCGCGATGCTGGAGCCGATCAATGCGATCGCGGACGGGAGCCCGGGGTTCGTGTGGAGGCTCCAGGGCGAGACGGGCGACGCGACCGGGATCCGCGCGTTCGGCGACGACCGGATCCTGGTGAACCTGTCGGTGTGGGAGACGATCGAGGCGCTCGGGGCGTTCGTCTTCGCCTCTGGACACGCCGAGGTCCTTCGGCGCCGGCGCGACTGGTTCGAGCAGATGGCCGAGGCGCATCTGGCGCTGTGGTGGATCCGCGCCGGCGCCATACCCACTGTCGAGGAGGCCGAGCGGCGCCTGGCGACCCTGCGCGAACGCGGTCCGTCCTCGGAGGCCTTCACGTTGCGGCAGCCGTTCCCCGCCCCCGGCTCGAACGTCCCGGTGCCCTCTCAGGATCGCTGGCGGTACCCGACCACCGCACTACCCGCGTGAGGTGCCCCGTCCCATCCCCGCGCGCGGGTAGCACCGGGCCCTTCCGGACGAGGCGCCGGGTCCTGGCCCTTGTCCCTGTACTGGCGCTGCTCGGTCTGTCCGTTCCCCCGGCGCAGGCGGCGCAGGGCGGCCAATTCGTGCTGCGGTGCGGGTACTCGCATTCGCTGCCGGACGACCCGATCGTGTTCCCGGGCCAGCCTGGGGCATCCCACTTGCACGACTTCTACGGCAATACGAGCGTGAACGCATTCTCGACCTTCAATACGATGCTCGCCGGCGAGACCACCTGCCGCATCCCGAGCGACACGGCCGGGTACTGGGCCCCCGCGGGGTTCCTGAACGGCGTGCGGGTCAAGCCCGGCGTCATGCGCATCTACTACCTGGCTGGGGCGACCGGCACGCCCGGAACGATCCCCGCTGGTCTGCAGATGGTGGGCGGCAACAAGGAGGCGCAATCGCCCGCCGAGAACCCGCACGTGTCGTGGAGCTGCGGTCAGACCACGAGCGTGTCCACCCCGCACCAGGACATGCCGTACGACTGCAGGCCCTGGGCCGTGTATCCGTTCGTCGACGGGATCATCGCGTCGATCGACTTCCCGAGCTGCTGGAACGGCATCGGGCTCCGCCCGGAGGACGTCACGTACCCGGAGGGCGGGGCGTGCCCGCCGGGGTTCGGGAACGCCATCCCCAAGTTGAGCGAGAGGGTGCATTACCACGTGATGAACCCCATCGGACTGGACGGGACGCTCGCGTTCCAGCTCTCGAGCGGTCCCGCGTACTCGATGCACGCGGACTTCTGGAACACGTGGGAGCAGGAACGTCTCGATCAACTCGTCCAAGACTGCCTCGTCGCGATGGTCCACTGCGGCTCGGTCGACGCCACCAGCTCGATCCGGTGGGTGCGGCAGTTCGGGACGCAGCGGTACGACCTCGCGAACGCCGCCGCTCCGGACGGTAGGGGAGGTTCGTACACCGCCGGATTTACGAACTTCTCGCTCGAAGGACAGCCCTACTACCACCGCTACGACGCGTTCCTCACCCGGTACGACGCCGACGGCGACAAGCTGTGGACACGGCAGTTCGGAACGAACGGGACCGATCAGGCTCTCGGGATCTCGGTGTCGGGAACCGATGTGTTCGTCGCGGGTTCGACCGACGGGCGGTTCCCCAGGCAAAAGGCGAATGGCGGGACCGACGCGTTCGTCGCCCGGTTCACCGGCCGCGGCAGGCTGGCATGGCTGAAGCAGTTCGGTACGCACCGCGACGATGAGGGCACCGCGATCTCGGCCAGCGGTGATGCGGTCGTCCTCGCCGGGACGACGCGCGGGCCCCTCGATCGGCAACAGCTCGACGGGCCATCCGACGCGTTCGTGATGCGGCTCACACCCGGCGGCCTCGAGAGCTGGACGAGGCTCCTCGGCGGGGACGGCGAGGACCGGGGCCTCTCGGTGGCGCTGCGCACGGGCCAGGTGTTCCTCGGCGGGACCACCGAGGGGCTGCATCACACGGTCGCGGACCAGGACGGATTCGTCGCGGGGTTCGATCGGCGCGGTCGGCCGGCGTGGAGCTACGCGCTCGGTCGGTCGGACACCGACACGATCACGTCGATCGTGCCGCGGGCCGAGGGGGTGTATTTCGCCGGGTGGACCTCCGGGACGTTCCTGGACGAGGCGCCGGCAGGCGGGTTGGACGCGGTGATCGGCAAGCTCGGAGTGAACGGGCACCTGTGGTGGCTCAAGCAGTTCGGGAGCGCGACCGACGACCAGGCGACCGCGCTCTCGATCGCGGGCAAGGGCCTGTACGTCGCCGGCTCCACGACCGGCGAGCTCCCCGACGGCACTCCGGTCGGAGAGAGCGACGGCTTCCTCCGCAAGTACCTGCCGAACGGGACCGAGGTGTGGACCCGGCAGTTCGGCACGCCGGACTACGACGCCGTCTATGGGATGGCCTCGGACCCGCGGGGCGTGGTCGCCGTCGGGACCACGCACGGTGCATTCGAGGGCCAGACGAACGCCGGTGACCGAGACGTCTTCCTCGTGAAGATCGCGTTCTCCTAAGGGGCGCGGCCCGCCCCGCCCCGGGGATTGGCACGCCGGGTGATCTGGTGGAAGCTGGCCGCCTGATGACCTCCCCGGTCGGGACCCGAGGTGATCGACCCGGCGTCGTGCCGCGGGTCACCCGCGACGACCTCGTGGCGATCGTCGTGCTCGGGGTCCTCTATTACGTCGCCGCCCGACTCGGACTCCGGCTCGCCCTCGTCGAGGACAACATCACGCCGCTCTGGCCGCCAACGGGTCTCGCGTTGGTGGCCTTCATGCGGTATGGCCGGCGCCTGTGGCCGGGGGTCGCGATCGCGGCGTTCCTGGTCAACCTGCCGATCACGAACCTCCCCGTGGCCGTCCTCACCGCGGGGGGGAACACCCTCGCGCCGATCGTGGCGGCCTGGCTGCTCGAGCGGGCAGGCTTCCGGCAGCAGATCGATCGCGTCCGCGACGTCGTGGCGCTCGTGGGTCTCGGCGCGCTGCTGAGCATGGCGATCAGCGCCACGATCGGGAGTCTCGCGCTGCTGTTGTCGTCGCGGATCGCGCTCGACGGGTTCTGGGGTGCGTGGTCCGTGTGGTGGGCGGGGGATGCGATGGGGATCCTCGTGGTGGCGCCGTTCCTGCTGTGCGTGCTCACGTGGAACCAGGTCGAGCCCAGACTCGGCCTCCGCCGCCTCCCCGAGGCGTTGGTCATGGCCGCGCTCCTGCTGGGTGCCTCTGCGTTCGCGATGTGGAACACGGGTCAGCTCCTGTTCCTGCTCCCGCCGCTCGTCGGATGGATCGCGTGGCGATTCCAGCTCCGAGGCGCGGCGCCGGCAGTGCTGCTCGTCTCGACCGTGGCCACGTGGGCCGCCAGCCGGATGGTCGGATGGTTCGCGGACCTGTCGCTCACCGAGGAGATGCTCACGCTCCAGCTGTTCAACGCGACGATCGCGTTCACGGCGTTCTTCCTCTCGGCGCTCGTCTCCGAACGCACCCAGGCCCGCGAGCGGCTGCAGCGCGCCGCCGACGAACTCGAAGGCCGCGTCCGCCAGCGCACGTCGCAGCTGGTCGAGGCCAACGAGCACCTAGGGCACCAGATCACCGAACGGCGCGAAGCCGAGACCAAGCTCCGCGCGAGCGAACACGAACTCGCGGAGGCGCAGGAGATGGCGAGGCTCGGTCGGTGGGACTGGGATCTGGAGTCCGCGACGGTCACCTGGTCGGACGATCTGTACCGGATCCATGGGTACGAGCCGGGGGCGTTCCCGATGACGTTCGACAAGGCCGTGGAGCTCGTGATCGAGGAGGACCGCCGCCGGATCGAAGGCAACCTCGCGGCCGCCTTCGCGACGCGGTTGCGAGAGCTGCCCCACATCGAATACCGCATCGTCCGCCCCGACGGTGAGCTCCGGACCCTCCTCGGACGCGCCCGCATGTTCTTCAACGAGTCAGGCTCCCCCGTCCGGATGCTCGGGGTCGTGCAGGACATCACCGAACGCGTCGACTACGACCGTCAGCACCAGATCGCCGAGACGCTGCAGCGCGCGCTGCTGCCCCAGGACCTCCCGACGGTCGACGGGCTCGCGCTCGCCGCGCGGTACCTGCCGGCCGAGGTGGGGTTCAAGGCGGGCGGGGACTGGTACGACGTGATCCCGCTGGCCGGCGGCCGGGTCGGGCTGGTGATCGGCGACGTCGCGGGGCACGGGCTCGAGGCGGCGAGCGTGATGGGGCAGCTCAGGATGGCGGTGCGCGCCTACGCGCTCGAGGGACACCAGCCGGGCGACATCGTCGAGCACGCC
The DNA here is from genome assembly GCA_046734755.1 of Actinomycetota bacterium. GTDB lineage: Bacteria > Actinomycetota > UBA4738 > UBA4738 > HRBIN12 > DASSJM01. The sequence continues at coordinate 7,005 of JBKPRY010000328.1, forward strand.
GATGCGGTCCTGCGCGTGGTCGCGTCAGACGAGATCGCCACGATGACGTACGTGGAGGTCCACCCGGCGTCGGGCACCGTCCGGATCGTCGGCGCGGGACACCCGCCACCGATCGCGATCGACGCCGATGGAGCCCGATACCTCGACCTCCCGAAGCAGCCACCCATCGGCGTGGCGGCCGGCTGGGCGTACGACGAGGTCGTCGTCGTGATCGCCCCCGGGGCCAAGGTCGTCCTGTATACGGACGGACTGATCGATCGGCGGGACATCGCGCTCGAGGAGGGACTGGACCGACTGCTCGCGGCCGCCGACGAGGACCCGGGACGGCCGGTGGAGGCCTTGTGTCGCGAGCTGATCACCGAGTTGGCCCCGACCGAAGCAGCCGACGACATCGCGGTCCTCGCGATGGAGCGGCTGCGCGTGCGGGAGGAGGCCTTCCGATTCCGGATGCCGGCGGAGCCTGCCGAGCTCGCGAGGATGCGCCGAGCGCTCGGGGGGTGGCTCCGGGGCATCGGGGTCGAGCTCGAGGATGCGAACGATCTCGTGCTCGCTTGCGCCGAGGCCTGCTCGAACGCCATCCGCCACGCGTACGGCCCGAGCGCCGGGACGGTGGACGTCGAGGCCCGACGCGACGACGGCGCCGTCGAGATCGTCGTCCGCGACTTCGGCCGCTGGCGCGAGCGACGAGGCCAGGACGGCGGCCGCGGCCTGGCGCTGATCGAGGCGCTCGCGCCTTCGATGCGGATCGAGCGGAGCGAGCGAGGCACCGTCGTGACGATGCGGCGGACCCTCCGGGGCTCGGTCTCCGTGTGACGGAACACCCGAACGTCGCGATCGAAGTCGAAGACGGCGTCGTGGTCGCCGGCATCTCGGGCGAGATCGACCTGTCGAATGCGGCCGAGATCACCGACGCGCTCCTCGGCGGCGTCCCGAACGAGGCGCTCGGCCTGGTGATCGATCTCTCGGAGGTGTCCTACCTCGACAGCGCGGGTGTCCGGATGCTGGCCGAGCTCGACCACCGACTGGGTTGGCGCGCTCAGGTCCTGCGGGTCGTCGCGCCGGAGGCGTCGCGATCTCGCAGGGTGCTCGAGATCGGGGGTCTGGAGCGAATACTGTCGATCGACCTCACCCTGGATGCCGCACGGAC
>JBKPRY010000329.1:0-1819 GCA_046734755.1 Actinomycetota bacterium
CGTCTCGCCGAGGAGCGCCGCGCGGAACCAAGGGACGACCTGGTGACCAAGCTCACGCAGGCCGAGGTGGAGGGGGAGCGGCTCTCCGCGCGCGAGTTCGACAACTTCTTCTGCCTGCTGATCGTCGCGGGGAACGAGACGACGCGCCACGCGATCACCCACGGCGTTCGTGCCCTGGTCGATCACCCGGATCAGTGGCGACGGCTCCGCGAGGATCCCGGCCTCATGCCGTTGGCAGCCGAGGAGATCCTCCGGTACGGCTCGCCGACGATGCACTTCCGTCGAACCGCGGTGCGCGACCTCGAGTTCCGGGGCACGTCGATCCGGGAGGGCGACAAGGTCGTCGTCTGGTTCGTCTCGGCCAACTACGACGAGGAGGTCTTCCCCGACCCCGAGCGCTTCGACGTCGGCCGCGACCCGAACCCGCACATGGCGTTCGGCAGCGGCGGGCCCCACGTGTGCCTGGGCGCGCATCTCGCCCGGCTGGAGGTCCGGGTGATGTTCGAGGAGCTGGTCCCGCGCCTGTCGAGCCTCGAGATCACCGGCCCGGTCGAGCGCCTCCGCTCGAACTTCATCAACGGCATCAAGCACATGCCCGTGCGTGTCACACTCACGGACCACGAGGGGTAGCCGAGCCGTCCCTTCTGTACGCGCGACCACAGAGACCCGATGCCCGAGGAAATGAACATCGAGGCCCTACGTCCGACTCACGGTCCTGTTTGCGACGGTGCTCTTCCTGGTTGCGATATCGCCGCGCTTCACCTATCGCGCCATGCGGCTGGCGGCGACCTCGTGGCCGGAGCCCTGATGATCCTCGCGCTCATCGGCGTGATCACGCTGCCCCGACTGTGACGGGCCTGTTCGGCTGTCGAACGACAGAGGCGAACGAACCGGTACCCGGACCCTCAAGACCCGAACCGATCGACGAGCAGGCCGTGGCGGAGCCCTCGATCGCTGACCGTCAGCTCCTGCCGACTCAACTTGTCCATCACGGTCGCCACGATGCACGCGCCGGCGAGGATCACGTCCGAGCGCTTGGGCTGGAGGCCCGCGATCGCTCGACGAGCGTCGGCGTCCCGCGAGCGATAGAGCTCGATCTGGCGCGCGATCTCGGCGCGGTCCAGGACCGTCCCCTGAACGACGTCGGGATCGTAGGTGGTCAAGCCGTGATGCACGGCGGCGATGTTGGTGACGGCGCCGCCCATCCCCACCAGCGCGTCCGGGGGCGGGCGCCCATCGAGGCGGGAGAGGTCGCCGGCGATCGCCGCCAGGGCCTCGCTCAGCACCTCCGGCGTCACCGCATCCGCGAGACCGAACCGCTCGGTAAAGCGCACGGCGCCGACGCCCACGCTGAAGCGCTCGTCGACCTCGGAGCCATGCCCGAAGGTGAACTGGGTGCTCCCGCCGCCCGTGTCGAAGACCACCAGCGACCCCTCGGCCAGATCGAGGCCGGTGCGCGCCGCGAGGTAGGCGAGCCGCGCCTCCACCTCGCCCGAGATCACCTCGACGCCGATGCCGGTGCGCTCGCGGATCGAGGCGAGCACGTCGTCTCCGTTGCGTGCCATGCGCAGACCGGCCGTACCCACCGCGGCGATGGCCCGAGCACCGTCGCGTTCGGCCTCCTCGAGCATCGCCTGGATCGCCTTCACCGTTCGTTCCAGCGCCTCGCGCCCGATCTCCCCCCGCTCGTGGAGCCCCTCACCCAGGCGTGTGATCTCGGCTCGGTCGAGGATGGTGTGCCAACTCCCGCTCCCGTCGCGCTCGCCGATATGGAACTTCACCGAGTTCGTCCCGACGTCGATGACGGCTGACCGCGCCG
>JBKPRY010000330.1:0-1244 GCA_046734755.1 Actinomycetota bacterium
CTCTTCCTGGACGCCGCGGGAGTACATGAACACCCCTGCGGTCGCCAGCGTCGCCAGGATCAGCGCGAGGAACACGACGAGCCCTCTACCCTTCATGACAGATCCCCCTATGTCTTGTCGCTCGGGTCTTTTCGGCCGCCAAACGGCCGAGGTTTAGTCCTTCAGGTCTTTTCGGCCGCCCGGCGGCGGAGGTTTAGTCGATCAGACGAACTATCGGGGAGCCGTTGGTCGGGTTCTGATCGGCGGGAACCACCGAGAGCTCGATGCAGAACGCGTTCCCACCGACCTTCTGCGTGCCGAAGCACTCGTCCTTCAACCCTGCCTTCTTCATCTCGGGACCCCGATACAGGTTCTCGATGTAGAAACCCTGGAACCTGATGACCGGGTAGGACGCAGCCGGATTCCCGTACCTGGGCCAGCAGCCTTCCGCGGGGCATGGGGCGCTCGGCGGCGCTACCACCGGGAAGGAGACGACCGGCCTCGGCTCCGGTGGCGCCGGGTTGCTGAAGGCGTCGACCCAGTCCTGGATCGCCTGCTGAGCAGAGGCGTTGGCGCCGGGCTTGGCGCATACCCAGACCGGAACGTTCCACAGGGTCGGGCTGAAGCCGCTCGAGGTCCCCATCCCGCCCATCTGCCCGACGTAGTCCTTCAGGTCGTTCGCGCCGCCGGTGGACGGGCACGACGTCGGGGGGTTGGGCTGCCCCTGGATCGGCCAGCCCTCGGGGAAGTTGAGCCACCCATACTGCGAATCGTCATCGTCGTACCCCACGTAGCAGTGCGAGCCGGTCCCGCCCTGCAGGCATTCCTCCGTCTTGAGTGACTCCACCTTGAGCGGAGCGGGACCCGAGAACTGGGAGGTCCACATCGCCGTGGCGGAAGCCACGACGGTCCCGCTGTTGAACCCGAAGATCTGCGCGAAGAAGTACTGCTGGGGAACGGTGACGGTCACCGTGACCGTGTTCTTGCCGTCCGGGTCCGGGTTCCCGCCTCCGGCGCAGACCGCCGGGTTGGGATCGATCTGGAAGCCGGTCACCTTGGCCCCACCGTTGTTGTCGGCGGCGAGGTCGCCGGCGGCCACCTTCGCGTTGGCCTCGCCCTGCGCAAGCCCGCACGCCCTCGCCGCGGCCAGGGCACCGGCGTCGGCGGCGTTCACCATGTTCCGCTTGAGGGCCACGCCGCGGCCCAGGTCGAACGTCAGCACCAACATGCCGACTAGGACGATCAGGGAGATGGCTACGATCGCC
>JBKPRY010000331.1:0-1599 GCA_046734755.1 Actinomycetota bacterium
CGCTAAGGTGGCAGGCGAGGTGGGGGCATGACTTGGCCTGAGCGGTCAGGGGATGACCTGGCTCCGATCGGTCGCATCCTCGTGATCGACGACGAGCAGCGGATCCTCAGCTTCGTTCGTCGCGGTTTAGAAGCCGAGGGCATGGCGGTCGATTGCGCGAACGATGGTGAGGAAGGCCTGCGCCGCGCGCTCAATCATCCGTACGACCTCGTTGTCTTGGACCTCGTGATGCCGGGGCTTGACGGCCATGAGGTGCTCCGGCGCATCCTCGCGCGCAAGCCGTCGCAGCCGATCCTGGTTCTGTCCGCGCTGAGCGACACCGCATCGAAGGTGATGAGCCTCGAGCGAGGCGCGGAGGACTACATCACGAAACCGTTCTCACTCGAGGAACTCCTGGCGCGCGTGCGGGCGCGGCTTCGGATCGCGGCGCGTTCGATCCAGACGCGTCTGTCGGCCGGTTCACTGACCCTCGACCTGATCCGGCGGCAGGCCGACGAGGGCTCTGGTCCGATCCCTCTCGCCGAGCGCGAGTTCCTGCTGCTCAGCGAGTTGCTGCGCAACGCCGGTCACACGGTGTCGAAGGATCGCCTGCTCGCCTCGGTCTGGGGGTACCACTTCGATCCTCGCTCGAACGTCGTCGACGTCTATGTGCGGCGCCTTCGCGCGAAGCTCGGCTCCGAGACGATCGTCACCGTTCGAGGGGTGGGGTACCGGATCGATGCAGCCTGACAGAGATTGGCCGAACCGCCTGCGGTGGTGGGACATCGCCTGGGTGCTGTTCTCGCTCGCGAACCTGTACGCGATGCTCCTGTGGCCCGACTGGGAGACGGTGCCCTTCCACTTCATCTGGGTGAGCCTGACGATCCTCTACGGGTTCCGCGTGTGGAAGGCGCGTCCCACGACGGTGATCCTTGCCTTCGTCATGGTGTTGACGGGCACCCTGATCTGGATCGACGTATCGAGGGGCTTCACCCCGCTCGACGAGCTCACCGAGGTCCCTCTCATGGCGGCCATGTTCGTGGCGATGGTGTGGCATGCACGCCGGCGCCTGACGGCCATGGAGGAGACCGAGCGCGTGTCGATGGCGAACCTGCGTCTGCTCGAACGAGAGCGGCGGTTCGTGCAGGACGCTTCGCACGAACTGCGGACGCCGATCACCGTCGCGCTGGGGCATGCGGAGCTGATCCAACGGATCGCGAAAGACCCCACCCTCGCCGAGGATGCCGCCGTCATCGCCGACGAGCTGATGCGCCTGCGTCGCCTCGCCAACCGCCTCCTCCTCCTCGCCGGAGCTGAGGACCCCGAGTTCCTCCATCTCGAGGCGGTCGACGTGGAGACGATCGTAGTCGACGCTGTTCGTCGCTGGACCGCGACGCCGCGGCGTTGGCTTCTCGGAAGTTCCGAGGAGGCGACGGTGGTGGCCGACGCCGACCGCCTCGAAGTCGCGCTCGACGCCCTGATCGAGAACGCGGTGAACCACACTCGGGACTCGGACACGATCGAGGTGGCGATCCGCCGCCGTGATGCTCGGGCCGTGATCTCGGTCCGCGACAGCGGGGCGGGGATCCCGGCCCCCGACCTGGACCACATCTTCAACCG
>JBKPRY010000332.1:0-25889 GCA_046734755.1 Actinomycetota bacterium
GTGGGAAACAACACGAACTTCAGCTCCACCCTCAACGTTGGTCTGTACACGCCGTGCACGGCCACGATGAGCAACCAGAACGCCTTCTATGGCCAGGTGGTGGGCGGGACCGTGGTGATCGGGAACAACTGGTCCATGAACTACAAGCCGATCGTGATCCCCGGGGCCCTCGTGACCGGGTTCACCGAGGATGTGTCGTACATCCGCGAGGTCGCGTAGCCGTCGACGCCGTCGAGGACGGAGGTTCACCGCCGTGAGCTGGTTCCCCATCGTGATCGCCCTCGTGCTGGGGCTGGCCTTCGGGAGCTTCATGACCGTGGCGATCTATCGCGTGCCGGCGGGGGAGTCGCTCGTCCGTCCTCGCTCCCGGTGTCCGAGCTGCGGCGCGCCGATCCGCTCCGCCGACAACATCCCGCTGATCTCGTGGCTGATGCTGAGGGGCCGGTGCCGTGCGTGCGGAGCTCGGATCTCGCCCGTCTACCCGCTCACCGAGCTCACCTGCGGCGGACTCTTCGTAGCGGTGGCGCTCGTGTACGAGGACCCGTGGCGGGCGGGCCTTCTCGCCCCCTTCGCCGGGCTCATGGTTGCCCTCTCCGTCATCGACATCCGTCACCGCCGTATCCCGAACCGTCTGGTCTATCCGGCGGTCGTGATCGCGGCCGCGGTCGTCGTCGTCGGCGATCTGGCCGGTGGTGGACTGGACGTCCTCGACGCCGTGATCGGGCTGTTCGCATATGGGCTCGGATTACTGATCATCGCCCTGATCTCGCCGAAGGGCATGGGGATGGGTGACGTCAAGCTCGCCGGCCTCATCGGTCTGGTCCTCGGGTCGATCGGCCTCGAACTCGTCGCGGTCGCGGCCGGCATGGGGATCCTGCTCGGGGGAGTGGGGGCCATCGTCGCCCTGCTGACCGGTGCGGGTCGGAAATCCGCGATCCCGTTCGGGCCCTACCTCGCCGCCGGGGCCGTGATCGCAGTCTTCCTCGGTCGCCAGATCGCCGACGCGTATCTGAACCTGCTCACCTGAGCACGAGCTCCGAGCCGGCGCGCCCATCCTGTGACTCCTGTGACCTTTGGGAAGTAGAGCTAATTACATCTCTGTAAGTTAGCCTACCGTGCCGAAAGTAGGCAGATGGGGTGATTGACGATAGGTGTTGCACTTGTTACGGTGCGCAACCCCGCGGGCCGGATGGGATGGATGAGGCGTATGTTAAATGTGTGGAACATGAGGCAGATGAGCTAGATGTGGGAGATGCGCTAGATGAGTAAACGCAGGCCGTTCGTCGGTGACCGGCTCCTCACGGTGGGCGAGGTCGCGGCCACGATGCGCGTCTCGAATATGACCGTCTACCGGCTGATCAAGAGCGGTCAGCTGGCGGCGATCCGCGTGGGCAAGAACTACCGGATCCGCGAGTCGGACGTCGATCGGTACCTCTCGGAGCGATCGGTGTAGGTGAGCGGTGGCCAAGCGTTCACGGAGCGGCTGGGTGGGTCGACAGGCGGGAGATCGCCTGGTGACCGTCGCCGAGGTCGCGGCCACCATCCGCGTCTCGAACATGACCGTCTACCGGCTCATCAAGAACGGGGACCTGCCCGCCCTCCGGGTGGGGAAGAACTATCGGATCCGCGAGTCGGACGTGGACGCCTTCCTGTCCGATCGATCCGTTCAGGTGGAGGGCGCGTAGTGGCCAGGACCAGGATCGGCGTGGACGTGGGTTCGACGGCGGTGCGCGTCGCCGAGGTCGCCGCCGGCGACATCCCGGTGATCGTTCGGGCGGCGCAGGTGCCGCTCCGACCCGGTGTCGTGGAGGCCGGCGAGGTCCGCCGGCCCGAGGCCGTGGCCGAGGCGCTCCGCGAGCTCTGGTCCAAGTCCGGCGTGAAGAGCAAGCAGGTTCACCTCGGCGTGGGGAACCAGCGCGTGATCGTCCGCGAGGTCGCCCTTCCCTGGCTGCCCGAGAAGGAGCTGCGCGACACGCTCGGGTTCCAGGTCCAGGAGTTCATCCCGATGCCGGCGGAGGAGGCCGTCCTGGACTTCGACCCCCTGGGCGAGATGGATCAGGGGGGCCGGCGCATGGTGCGGATCCTCCTGGTGGCGGCGCACAAGCCCATGGTCAACGCCCTGGTCGAGGCCGTCCTGGCGGCCAAGCTCGATCCGCAGGGCGTCGACCTGAGTCCGTTCGCGGTGACCAGGGCGGTCGGGGCGGCCGACGCGGGGCTGGATCTGGACTCGAGTGGCGACGAGGCTATCGTCGATATCGGGGCCCAGGTGACCTCGATCAGCGTGCACGACCGAGGGGTGATCAGGTTCGTGCGCATGCTCCCGTCGGGTGGTCGCGACATCACGTTCGCGCTCGCGTCCGCTCTGGGCGTCGACGACGAGGTGGCCGAGCGGCTCAAGCGAGGCGAGCGATTCCCAGGGATCGCGAACACGGCGCCGGCCGGCGGGTCCCCTGCCGGCGAAGCGGCGGCCGGCCAGGTGCCCCCACCCGCCGGCAGCCTGCCCGCCGACACCTTGCCTGCCGACACGTTGGGGGTCGAGGCGCCGGGAGGCGTCCCGCGCTCCCCCTCGGATCCGGGCGAGGTTCGCGACCTCGCGCTCACCCGCGCGGGGGGCTTCGTCGACGAGGTTCGATCCTCGCTCGAGTTCTACACGGCGCAGATGCCGAACGCGCAGATCGGACGCGTACTCGTCGTCGGGGGAGGCTCCCGGCTGGACGGCCTGCTCGAGCTGCTGCAGGAGCGACTGCCGGTGCCGGTCGACCGCGGTCGCCTGTTCGAACGCGCAAAGTCCGAGGTCGAGCTCTCCGCCGAGGCGTCCGCCGAGGCCGAGGCCGTGCTCTCGGTCGCCGTCGGCCTCGCGATCCCCTCCCGGTGGTCGGCGTGAGCCAGGTCAACCTCCTTCCCCCCGAGCTCCGGGAGCGCCAGGCGATCCGTCGGACGACGTCGCTGGTGGCGGCGGTCGGTCTCGGGGTGCTCGCCCTGATCGGGATCTTCTACTTCTTCCAGGTTCAGCGGCTCTCCGAGGTGCAGTCGGACCTGGAGGCGCAGGGGAGCCGGAACGCCCGGCTCGAGAGCCAGATCGCCTCGCTGCAGGAGTTCGCGGACCTGCAGGCGGAGCTGGCCTCCAAGGAGGCGCTCCTGGGCGAGATCTTCGTGAACGAGGTGTCCTGGTCGAGCGCGCTCCTGGACGTGTCCCGGGTGATCCCCGACGCGTCCTACCTGACGAACCTGACCGGGCAGGTCACCCCGACGGTGGTCGGCGAGGGCGGCGCAACGGGGCCGACGGGCGTGACACCCGATGCCTCGCTGATCGGCAACATGACCTTCGCGGGCGTCGCCAACCAGACGGAGACGATCGCCACCTGGATCACCCGGCTGGAGGAGGTCCGGGGTTGGGTCAACGCCTGGGTCAATAGCGCCCAGGAGGACGCCCCCTTCTCCCGCATCTACACCTTCTCCAACGGGCTCGACCTGACGCACGAGGCGGCGACGGCGCGTGGACAGGGCGTGGCGCCGTGAACCGGCGCGCGCCCATCGTCGCCGGCATCATCGCGGCTGCCGTGGCGGTCCTCGCCGTGGTCCTGCTCGTCCTGCCGAAGATGAGCGACGTGAGCACCACCGAAGAGGAGCTCCAGAGCGCCGAGGACCAGGAGGTCGCCCTGGGCGCGCAGCTCGACGCCCTCCAGGAGGCGGAGGCCGCGGCGCCGAAGACCGAAGACGAGATCGGCGCGATCGAGGAGCAGGTGCCGCCGACCGCCAACCTCCCGAGCCTGTTCCGCCTGCTCCAGGGTGCGGCCGACCGCTCGGCCGTCGACTTCTTCTCCTTCTCGCCGGGCACCCCCGCGCCGAACGCCGGCGGGACCTACTCGAGCATCGCGTCGCAGGTCACGGTGAGCGGCGGGTACTTCGCGATCGACGAGTTCCTGTTCCTGCTCGAGACGCTGCCGCGGGCCGCGAAGGTCACGACGCTCGCGGTGACGCCGTCGGGGGCTGCGTCCGGGGGGACCCCGATCTCGTCCAGCAACCTGCAACTCCAGGTGACGGTCGAGTTCTACACGACCGATGTGAGCGCCGGGCCCGGTTCGATCCCGGGCCCGAGCGAGACCACCGGAACGGGAGCGTAGTCCCATGCAGATCACGCCCCGTGACAAGAGGATCCTGCAGGTCACAGGGATCGCCCTGCCCCTGCTGCTGCTCCTGTACTTCTTCGTGCTGCGACCGGACGGCGGCGAAGATCTCGCGCTCATCAGCGGCCCCACGGGCATCACCGGGAGCACCGGCGTGCCCACGGAGCCGCCGAGCGTGACGCCGTCCCCGACGCCCCGCGAGACGCTGCCGCCCGTGTCGCTGGCCGGATCAAGGGATCCCTTCTCGATCCCTCCCGGCCTCGAGCTGTCCACGGGCGGCAGCGTCAGCCCCACCACGACGGGGGGCGGCACGACGACGATCCCGGCGACGACGACGTCCCCGCCGGGCACGACCACGTCGACCCTTCCGCCGCCACCGCCACCGCCACCGACCACGACCACCACGCCTCCTCCCGGAGGCGGGGGAGGCGGAGGTGGAGGCGGAGGCGGTGGCGAGCACGCGGGGAACAAGATCCTGATCGGTGATCACGACGTGAAGCTGATCGGCGTGGGCGGCAGGGGGGAGAAGCTCGACGTGCAGGTCGACGGCAAGGTCTACACGGTGCAGCCGGGGGCCACGTTCGACGACAACTTCATGCTCGTGAAGATCGACGGGAAGTGCGCCACGTTCCTGTTCGGCGATCAGCGCTTCGAGCTCTGCGAGAAGTAGCACCGCGGAACGCCGGTCGTTCGCCGGCGTCAGGGTTCGAGCCAAACTGGTCGGAGCGCTGCCAACGGGCACCGGCGCCGCGCACGGGGGAGCGGCCGCCGGTCCGAGAGGGCGGTCTCGGCGACGGGGCCGCCCTCTACCCATCCCTTGGCCATTCCGGACCGAGCGGCGGGGCCGGGGGAGCGGTCTCCTATGATGAGCCCATGTTGCGCCTGCTCACGGCCGGTGAATCACACGGGAAGGCGTTGGTAGGTGTGCTCGAGGGCCTGCCGGCCGGCATCCCGGTCTCGCCCAAGGAGATCGCGGCCGAGCTTGCGAGGCGGCGTCACGGCCACGGGCGGAGCGGACGACAAAAGCTCGAGGGCGATCGGTTCGAGATCGTGTCGGGGGTCCGACACGGCCTCACGCTGGGCAGTCCGATCGGGGTCACGATCGAGAACGCGGAGTGGGACCGCAAGTACCGGGACCTGATGTCCGTCGAAGGCGAAGCAGATCCGTCGGAACGCCTGACGCGGCCTCGGCCCGGACACGCGGACCTGGCCGGCGCCCTGAAGTACGGGTTCGACGACGTCCGCAACGTTCTGGAGCGCGCGAGCGCACGCGAGACGGCCATGCGGGTCGCGCTTGGGGTGTTCTGCAAGGCCCTGCTCGCCGAGCTCGAGATCGCGGTGGTCTCCCACGTCGTGCGGATCGGTAAGGTCGCGGTGCGCTCGACACGCATGCCACGCCCAGAGGACCTCGAGACGATCGACGCGTCGCCGGTTCGATGCCTCGACGAGGTGGTCGCCGACCGGATGGTGGCCGAGATCGATCGCGCCCGGAAGGCCCGCGACACCGTCGGGGGGGTGTTCGAGGTGATCGCCTTCGGGTGCCCACCCGGGCTCGGCTCCCACGTCCAGTACGACCGCAAGCTCGATGCGCGTCTGGCCCTGTCGCTGATGAGTATCCAGTCGGTCAAGGGCGTCGAGGTGGGGGATGGGTTCGCCGTGGCGTCCAAGCCGGGCTCGCGCGCCCACGACGAGATCATGGCCGGCCGCGGCGGGCCGCGGCGGAGGAGCTCGCGGTCGGGCGGGATCGAGGGAGGCATCAGCACGGGCCAGCCGATCCGCGTTCGGGCGGCGATGAAGCCGTTCTCCACCGTGCCGAAACCGCTGGCGACGGTCGATCTGGCCACGGGAAAACCGGAGGTGGCGATCACGCAACGGACGGATGTCTGCGCCGTCCCCGCGGGGGCGGTGGTCGGCGAGGCGACGGTCGCGTTCGTGCTCGCGCAGGCGGTCCTGGAGAAGTTCGGCGGCGACGCCGTTCCCGAGACGCGCCGCAACCTCGACGCGTTCGTGGCCGGACTGCGGTGACCCCACGCGCCATGGTGGGCCGCCGGTGATCGTCTACCTCGTCGGGATGCCGGGGTCGGGCAAGTCGACCGTGGGCCCCGAGCTCGCGCGGCGGCTCGGCGTTCCCTTCGTCGAGCTCGACGAGCGGATCGAGCACGCCGCGGGCTCCTCGGTCCGCGAGATCTTTGAACGCGAGGGCGAGGCCCGTTTCCGCGAGCTCGAGGCGGCGGTCCTGGTCGAGGCAGCGTCGCACGACCCCTCGGTGGTCTCGTGCGGCGGCGGGGTCGTGCTGGAACCGGCCAACCGCGTCTCGCTGCGGGCGACCGGCGAGGTGGTGTTCCTCTCGGTCCCGCTCGAGGTGCTCGCGGAGCGGGTGCGGCCCGGTGCCGACCGTCCGCTGATCCGCTCCGAGGGCGACCTCGAGCGCCTGTTCCGTGACCGAGAACCGCTGTACCGGGAGTTCGCCGCCCACGTCGTCGACGCGAGCGGTCCCGTCGACGACGTGGCCGCCTCGATCGAGAAGGAGCTCCTGCGGTGGAGCGCGTGAGCGTTGCGGTGCCCGGGCGGGCGTACGAGGTCTGCATCGGGTCGGGCGTGCTCGCGCACGCGGACGAGCTCGTCCCGGCGCTCGCGGGCGCCGAGCGCGCGTTCGTGATCGCCGACGCTCCCGTGGCCGAGCGTTATCTGGCCACGCTGTCGGACGGTCTCGCAGCCCGCGGCCTGGGCGTGGTGCACCTGGGCGTGCCCGAGGGCGAGGAGGCGAAGTCGCTCCAGGTCATGAACGCGCTCGAACGGCAGCTCGCCACCCAGGCGGCGCACCGGGACGACCCGATCGTCGCGCTCGGGGGCGGCGCGGTCGGGGATCTCGCCGGCTTCGTCGCGGCCACGTACATGCGCGGCGTCCCGTTCGTGCAGGTGCCCACGACCCTCACCGCGCAGGTGGACGCGGCGATCGGCGGCAAGACGGGCGTCAACATCCCCGAGGGCAAGAACCTCGTCGGCGCCTTCCACCAACCCGTCGCCGTGCTGGCCGACGTGGGAACGCTCGCCACGCTGCCCGACCGTGCGTTCCGGAGCGGGCTCGCGGAGGTGGCGAAGTACGCGCTCACCCTCGATGCCGAGCTGCTCGAGGCGCTCGAACGCGATCCAGCGCCCCTGCTCGACCGGGAACCGGCCGTCCTGGAGGAGGTCGTGACCCGTTGCGTGCGCGCCAAGGCCACGCTGGTCGCGATGGACGAGCGCGACGAGGGCTGCCGCCTGGTCCTGAACTACGGCCACACGCTCGGCCATGCGCTGGAGCGCCTCGACGCGTTCGCCGGCAGGACCCACGGCGAGGCGATCGCCGTGGGGATGGTGTTCGCGGCCCGGCTCTCCGAGTCGCTCGGCCGAGGCCCCTCTGGCCTGGCGGCCCGGCACGTTCGGTTGCTCGCGTCCCTAGGGCTCGAGACCGACGGCGGGCTCCCTCCCACCGAGGAGATCCTCTCGTCGATCCGGATGGACAAGAAGTACCGGGGCGGGGCGCGGTTCGTCCTGTTGGAGGACGTCGGCCGTCCGTTCGTCGAGGACACGGTCCCGGAGGAGCTGGTGCGCGCCGCGCTCGACCGGTCCGGCTCGGGCGCGCAGGCGATGGGGGGTTGAGGGTGCGGGTCCTGTTCCTGTTCGGCCCGAACCTCGGGGCACTCGGACGCCGGGAGCCCGAACGGTACGGCACGCAGACGCTGGAGGAGATCATGGACGAAGTGGCCCAACGCGGGGCCCGGCTCGGCCACGAGCTCGCGTGGCGTCAGACCGATCACGAGGGCGAGCTGATCGGGTGGCTGAACGGCGCCGCGGCCGAAGGGTTCCAGGTCGTCGTCGCTAACCCCGGCGCGCTCTCGCACACCTCCTACGCCCTTCGCGATGCGGTCGAGGGCTGCGGGCTGCCGGTGGTCGAGGTCCACATGACGAACATCTACGCCCGCGAGGAGTTCCGCCGGCACTCCGTGATCTCGGCGGCGTGCCGCGCGACCATCGCGGGTGCGGGTGCGGGCGGCTACCACGTCGCGCTGGAGGCGCTCCCGTGGATCACGGGCTGAGACGCTCGCGCCTCGGCGAACGCCTCGCCGGGCTCGAGGTCGAGGGGCTGGTCGTCACACGGCTCCCCAACGTTCGGTACCTCACGGGGTTCACGGGGTCCAACGCGCAGGTCGTGGTCGGGGCGGACGGCTCGGCGGTGTTCCTGACCGACGGCCGATACGGTGCGCAGTCGAGTCACGAGGTGCCCGACCTGCCGCGGACCGTCTACCAGCAGGGATACCCGCAACCGCTGGTCGATGCCTGTCGGACCCTCGGGATCGATCGGGCAGGGTTCGAACGCCACGGGCTCACCTACGAGGCGTGGGAGCAGCTCATGGACCGGGCGGGCGGCCTCGAGCTCGTGCCGGTCGGCCCCGAGGTCGAACAGCTTCGCCGAACCAAGGATCCCGAGGAGATCGCGCTGATCGACCGTGCGCAGGGTTGCGCGGACCGGGCGTTCGAGACGGTGGTCCTCGGCGGCGGCCTGCGTGAGGGCGTGACCGAGCGTGCGTTGGCGTTGGTGCTCGAGACCGCGATGGTCGAGGCCGGCGCCGAGGATCGCGCCTTCGATTCGATCGTCGCGTTCGGCGACCACGCGGCCGAACCCCACCACCACCTCACCGACCGGGAGCTCGCCCGCGGCGACATGGTCAAGCTCGACTTCGGCGCGCGAGCGGACGGGTACCACTCCGATATCACGCGGACCGTGGCGTTCGGCGAGCCGGACCGGCGGTTGCACGAGATCCGAGACGTGGTCGCCGCGGCGCAGCGGGCGGGGATCGAGGCGGTGCGCCCCGGAGCGTCCACGGTCGAGGTGGACGCGGCGGCACGGTCGGTAATCGTCGACGCGGGACACGGTGATGCGTTCCCGCACGGGCTCGGTCACGGGGTCGGCCTCGAGATCCACGAGGCGCCCTCCCTGCGATGGGATGGGGGCGAGGAGCTGATCGCGGGGATGGTCGTCACGATCGAGCCCGGCGTGTACATTCCCGGGCTCGGAGGCGTCCGGATCGAGGACATGGTCGAGGTGACCCCCGACGGACGCCGCGAGATCCCGGGAGCCACCAAGGAGCTGAAGGTGCTGTGAGCGTGTCCACGAACGACCTGAAGAACGGTATGACGCTCGAGCTCGACGGCACGCTGTTCCAGGTGGTCGAGTTCCAGCACGTCAAGCCGGGCAAGGGAGGGGCGTTCGTCCGCACCAAGCTCCGCAACGTCAGGACCGGCTCGGTGATCGAGCGCACCTTCAACGCCGGCGTCAAGGTGGGCCTCGCGATCGTGGAGCGCAAGGACATGCAGTACCTGTATCGCGACGGCGAGTCCCTGACGTTCATGGACATGTCGTCGTACGAGCAGATCCCGGTCCCGGCCGCGATCGTCGGCGACGGTGCGAGCTGGCTCTCGGAAGGGGCGACCGCGCAGGTCGCGATGCACCAGGGCACCCCGATCGGGGTCGAGCTCCCGGCCTCCGTCACGCTGGCGATCACGAAGACCCAGCCGGCCGTCAAGGGCGACACCAAGACCAACGCCATGAAGCCCGCGGTGCTGGAGACCGGCGCCGAGATCCAGGTGCCGATGTTCGTCGAGGAGGGGGAGCGCGTGAAGGTCGACACGAGGTCGGGCGCCTACATGGAACGCGTCAAGTGACTGCTTGAGCTCGCGCAGGCAGGAGCGGCGTCTCGCGATCGAGATCCTGTTCCAGGCGGACGTAACGGGGAAGGACGGACGGTCGGCCCTGGCCGGCTGGGTCGAGTCGGGTCGGACGGTGCCCCCGTTCACGCGCGAGCTCGTCGAGGGTGTGACCGATCACCTGGCGGAGATCGATGGGACGATCGGGGCACACTCCGAGGGATGGACCGTCGACCGGATGGCGTCGGTGGATCGCACGGTCCTTCGGACGGCCGCCTACGAGCTGGCGTTCGATCGCGCAGTGCCGGTCGCGGTGGCCATCGACGAGGCCGTGCGCGCGGCCAAGGACCTGTCCACGGACGACTCGGGGCGGTTCGTCAACGGGGTGCTCGGGAAGATCGCGAGCGAGCTCGATCGGGGACCGGGCGGCCGTCCTGAGGAGCCGACCTGAGAGAGGCTACTCGGGTGCCTGCGCCTTGCCCTCGGTGCGCTGCTCCGCGTCGTCCGGCGTGCCGGCCTGTTCGGATGCCGAGGCACCTTCGGACATTCCCTTCTTGAACTCGCTCGAGGACTTGCCCAGCGATCGGGCGAGGTCGGGGAGCTTCTTGGCTCCGAAGAGGAAGACGATCAGTGCCACGATGCCGACGATGACCCACTCGTTCATCAGGACTCCCGCCCTTCGTTGTCGGCCCCCAGTGTACGCCCCGGAGGCCGCTCGTAGGTCCGGTGGCAAGGCCATGCTATCCTCGCCGCGAACTTCCCCCTTTAAGTCCGGTCCCGAGAGGCCGGGAAGGGAGCCGAAGACGGTGTGTGTTCGACCACGACGCCCCGCCGCACCCGCGGCCGGGCGTTCCTTCTTGATGGCCTCTGGGGACGCCTGATGCCGGCCACCAGGCTGATGGACGAGGCAGAGGTGCGCCGGGCGGTCACGCGCATCGCGCACGAGATCGTCGAGCGCAACAAGGGCGCCGAGAGGGTCGTCCTGGTGGGGATCGCCGCGCGCGGCGACGACCTCGCACGGCGGCTGTCGGCGGAGATCGGCCGGATCGAGGGTCGGACCGTCCCCGTCGGAGCGCTCGACATCACCTTCTACCGGGACGACATCGGGATCCGGGCAGAGGCTCCCGAGGTCCACGAGACCCGGATCGACTTCGATATCAACGGGTGGACCGTCGTGCTGGTCGACGACGTCCTGTTCACAGGGCGGACGATCCGCTCGGCGCTGGACGCCCTCGTGGACTTCGGGCGCCCGACCGCGATCCAGCTGGCCGTGCTCGTCGACCGGGGACACCGCGAGCTGCCGATCCGCGCCGATTTCGTGGGCAAGAACGTGCCGACCCGCAAGGACGAGGACGTGCGGGTTGCCCTTCGGGAGGTCGACGGCGAGGACGCGGTTTCCGTGGTCGAACGGATGATGAGCGAGCCGGGGACGGAAGGGGTGCGAGCGTGAACGGACATCTGCTGTCGATCCACGACGTCAGCGCCCAGGAGATCCTGCGGATCCTGGACACGGCCGAGTCGTTCCGCGAGGTGGGCACGAGGGTCATCAAGAAGGTCCCGGCGCTCCGCGGCCGGACCGTGGTGAATTTGTTCTACGAGAACTCGACGCGGACCCGGATCAGCTTCGAGCTCGCCGCCAAGCGACTTTCGGCCGACGTGATCAACTTCTCGACGAGCGGCTCGAGCGTGTCCAAGGGCGAGAGCCTGAAGGACACCGCGCTCACACTGCAGGCCATGGGCGCCGACGCGATCGTGATCCGCCACTCGTCCAGCGGCGCGCCGCTCACACTCACCCGGTGGGTGAAGGGCAGCGTGCTGAACGCGGGCGATGGCACTCACGAGCACCCGACCCAGGCCCTGCTCGACCTGTACACCATGCGCGACCGGCTCGGGCGGCTCGAGGGCCTTCGCGTGGCGATCGTGGGGGACGTGCTGCATTCGCGGGTGGCGCGCTCGCTCTCGTTCGCGCTCGTCAAGATGGGCGCCGAGGTCGTGCTCGTCGGCCCGCCGACGCTCATCCCGCCGGATGCACGCGCGTGGGGCGTGCAGGTGAGCCACGACATCGAAGCGGTGCTGCCCAAGCTCGATGTCTGCTACATGCTCCGCGTGCAGCGCGAGCGTCAGCGCCAGCAGTACGTTCCCAGCGTCCGCGAGTACGCACGACTGTTCGGCCTGTCGCGCGAGCGGGCCGGGATGCTCCCGGACGGCGCGCTCGTGATGCATCCGGGCCCGATGAACCGTGGCGTCGAGATCGACTCGGACGTCGCCGACCTGCCCCGGGCGGTGATCGAGGAGCAGGTGACGAACGGGATCGCCGTACGGATGTCGCTCCTGTACCTCCTCCTCGGAGGGTCCGGCCCCCGGACGGCCGGTGGACCGGCCGAGGAGGCCGGCACCGTCCGGCTTCCGGAGGAGGTGGCCACGGGTGCCTGAACTCGTCCTGTTCAGGGGCGCCAGGGTGGTCGATCCGGCCTCCGGGACGGACGAGGTCGCCGACGTGCTCGTGGACGGAGGGGCCGTCGCGCCTCTTTCGGGCTCAGGCGCGACGGTGCTCGACTGCGACGGCCTCGTGCTGGCACCCGGTCTGGTCGACCTCCACGCCCACCTGCGGCAACCCGGCCGGGAGGACAAGGAGACCGTCGAGTCGGGATCTCGCGCGGCCGCGCTCGGCGGGTTCACCGCGGTCTCCGCGATGGCGAACACGGATCCGGTGGCCGACAACGCGGCCGTGATCCACGAGGTCCTCGAGCTGGCCCGCGCCGCCGGAACCTGCGACGTCTTTCCCGTCGGCGCGATCACGCGCGGCCTGCGCGGGCAGGAGATGGCCGAGCTCGGCGAGATGGTCGACGCGGGCGTCCACCTGTTCAGCGACGACGGGTACTGCGTGCCCAGCGCGCGCCTGCTCCGCAACGCCCTCACGTACGTCCGGGCGTTCGAGGGCGTGGTGATCGCCGAGCACTGCGAGGATGCATCCCTTGCCGAGGGCGGTCAGATGCACGAGGGGCTCACCTCGTCGTCGCTCGGCCTCGCGGGCCAGCCACGGGAGGCAGAAGAGGTCGTGGTCGCGCGCGATCTGGCGGTCGCGCGATTGACGGGAGGCCGGTTGCACCTGTGCCATCTCTCCTCGGCCGGCTCGGTCGAGATGGTGCGCCGAGCCAAGGCCGAGGGTCTGCGCGTCACGGCCGAGGTCACGCCGCACCACCTGGTGTTCAGCGAGGAGGATCTCCTCACCTACGACACGAACATGAAGATGAATCCGCCGCTGCGCGCCGGCAGGGATCGGGGCGGGCTCAGGGCCGCGCTCGCGGACGGGACGATCGACGCCATCGCGACCGACCACGCCCCCCACGCCGTCGAGGAGAAGGAGGCGGAGTTCGATCAGGCGCCGTTCGGCACGATCGGGCTCGAGACCGCGTTGGCGGCCGTCCTCACCCACCTCGTGGAACCGGGCGAGCTCACGCTGTCTCGTGCGATCGAGGCCCTGTCCACCGCACCCGCGCGGATCCTCGATGCCGGCGACCACGGCGGGCCGATCGAACCCGGCCGCCCCGCCAACCTCGTCGTCTTCGACCCGTCCGCCGACTGGGTGGTCGAACCACCGTTCGCCTCGAGGAGCCGGAACTCCGCGTTCCTCGGTCGCAGGCTGCGGGGCCGGGTCGTGCACACGATGCTCCGCGGGGAGCTCGTCGTGGCCGACGGGAAGGCGCAGCGGTGATCGGAGGACCCCCGGCGGTCCTGATGCTCGAGGACGGCAGCGCCTTCCGCGGGACCGGCTTCGGGGCGATCGGGGAGGGGTTCGGCGAGGCGGTCTTCAACACGGGGATGACGGGGTACCAGGAGGTGCTCAGCGATCCCTCGTACGCCGGGCAGGTGGTGGCCATGACCGCACCGGAACAGGGCAACTACGGCACGAACGCCGAGGACGCCGAGTCCGGTCGCGTGCACGTCTCGGGGTTCGTGGTACGCGAGGTCTCGCGCACCGCTTCCAACTGGCGAGCCACCGGGTCGCTCGCCGACGAGCTGGCGCGCGCCGGTGTCGTGGGGATCGAGGGCGTCGACACCCGCCGCCTCACGCTGCATCTGCGAGACCGGGGCGCGATGCGATGCGGCGTCTCCACGGCCGACCTCGACGCGGACTCGCTGCTCGAACGCGTCCGTTCGCATCCGGCGATGGAGGGTTCCGACCTCGCGAGGAGCGTGAGCTCGGACGAGCCCTACGCCGCTCGGGACCTCGTCGGACCGGCGAGCGCCGAGCTCGGCCACGTGTATCGCGTGGCGGCGTACGACTTCGGCCTGAAGCGGAACATCCTCCGCCGGCTCGCGGCGGCCGGGATCGAGGCGACCGTCGTCCCGGCGACCACACCGGCCGCCGAGGTGCGCTCCTGCGGGTTCGACGGCGCGGTCCTGTCGAACGGGCCGGGCGACCCGGCCGCCACGACGTACGGGATCGAGGCCTGCCGCGAGCTGCTCGGGGCGCTGCCGGTGTTCGGCATCTGCCTCGGGCACCAGCTCCTGGGGCTCGCGCTCGGTGGTCGGACCTCCAAGCTGCCGTTCGGGCACCGTGGCGCGAACCAACCCGTGAAGGACCTGCGGACCCGCCGCGTCGAGGTCACGAGCCACAACCACGGGTTCGCGGTCGAGCCCGACGGATGGCCGCGCGAACGGAACGTCGCTCGGACGCCGTTCGGGCGCGTCGCCCTCACCCACTGGAACCTGAACGACGGGACGCTCGAGGGGATGCGATGCCTCGACGTCCCGGCGCTCGCCGTGCAGTACCACCCCGAGGCGGCCCCCGGGCCCCACGATGCGCGCCACCTGTTCGACGAGTTCCGTGCGCTGATGGCGGCGGCCTGATGTCGAAGCGCTCCGACCTGCAGCGCATCCTGGTGATCGGATCGGGCCCGATCGTGATCGGGCAGGCGTGCGAGTTCGACTACTCGGGGACCCAGGCCTGCAAGGTGCTGCGGCGGGAGGGGTTCCACGTATCGCTCGTGAACTCGAACCCGGCCACGATCATGACCGATCCGGAGTTCGCGGAGCGCACGTACGTCGAACCGCTCACGCCCGAGTCGGTCCTGCTGGTGATCGAACGCGAGCGTCCCGACGCGCTCCTGCCGACCCTCGGGGGCCAGACCGCGCTGAACGTCGCGGTCGCGCTCGCGGAGTCCGGGGACCTCGAGCGGCTCGGGGTCGGGCTGATCGGGGCCGGGCTGGAGGCGATCCACCGCGCCGAGGACCGGAGCCGCTTCAAGGAGACGATGACCCGTGCCGGGCTCGAGACGCCGCGCGCGGGGACCGCGCACTCGCTCGACCGCGCGCTCGAGCTCGGGGACGAGCTCGGGTACCCGCTGATCGTTCGGCCGTCGTTCACGCTGGGTGGCGGCGGGAGCGGGTTCGCCCGCGACCGCGCCGAGCTCGAGCGCGTCGCGAGCCGCAGTCTCGCGGCGAGCCCGGTGACCGAGATCCTGGTGGAGGAGTCGGTCGCCGGGTGGAAGGAGTTCGAGCTCGAGGTGATGCGCGACGCGGCGGACAACGCCGTCGTGATCTGCTCGATCGAGAACGTCGACCCGATGGGTGTGCACACCGGCGACTCGATCACCGTCGCACCGGTGATGACGCTGTCCGACCGCGAGTACCAGCGGATGCGCGACGCGGCGCTCGCGTGCATCCGCGCGGTGGGGGTGGAGACGGGTGGGTCGAACATCCAGTTCGCGGTCGACCCGCGCACCGGCCGTCAGGTGCTGATCGAGATGAACCCGCGCGTCTCGCGCTCGTCCGCGCTCGCCTCGAAGGCGACGGGCTTCCCGATCGCCAAGATCGCGGCGCTCCTCGCCGTGGGGTACACGCTCGACGAGATCCCGAACGACATCACCGGCGTGACGCTGGCGGCGTTCGAGCCCACGCTCGACTACGTCGTGGTCAAGGTGCCACG
Organism: Actinomycetota bacterium; assembly: GCA_046734755.1. Taxonomy (GTDB): domain Bacteria; phylum Actinomycetota; class UBA4738; order UBA4738; family HRBIN12; genus DASSJM01. Next base: position 15,748 of record JBKPRY010000332.1, read on the forward strand.
GTTCGCGTTCGAGAAGTTCCCCGAGGCGGATCCGGAGCTGACCTCCACGATGAAGTCCGTGGGCGAGGTGATGGCGATCGGCCGGACGTTCAAGGAGGCGCTGGGCAAGGCCTGGCGCTCGCTCGAGCGTCCCGACGTCGATCTCGGCGGACCGGCTCCCGGTGCCGACGGCCGACTCCTCGAGGCGATCGCGACACCGACCGAGCACCGGCTGCACCTGATCGAGGCGGCCCTGAGGAGGGGAAGCTCGGCCGAGGAGGTCGCGCTCGCGAGCGGGATCGATCGGTGGTTCGTCGACCAGATCGCGCAGGTGGCCGAGCAGGTCCAGGCGCTCGAGGGACGCGAGCTCGGAACGGTCGCAGCTCTCGAGCTCGAGCGTGCCAAGCGGATCGGGCTGTCCGATCGGCGCCTCGCGCGTCTCACCTCCTCCACCGAGGACGAGGTCCGGAAGCGACGGATGACGCTGGGGGTCCGGCCGGTGTTCCGGACGGTCGACACGTGCGCGGGCGAGTTCCCGGCCCGCACCCCCTACCACTACTCCGCCTACGAGGAACAGGACGAGGTGCGACCGGCCGCTCGGCCGCGTGTGCTGATCCTCGGGGCCGGCCCGAACCGGATCGGGCAGGGGATCGAGTTCGACTACGCCTGCGTGCACGCCGCGTTCGCGCTCGCGGACGCGGGGTTCGAGGCCGTGATGATCAACTCGAACCCGGAGACCGTCTCCACGGACTACGACACCAGCGCCCGCCTGTATTTCGAACCGCTGTCGACCGAGGACGTCCTCGCGGTGTGCGAGGCCGAACGGCCGATCGGCGTGATCTGCCAGTTCGGGGGGCAGACGCCGCTGCGGATGGCGAGGGAGCTGGAGGCCGCCGGGTTCGCGGTCCTTGGAACTCCGGGGGCCTCGATCGATCTCGCCGAGGACCGCGGGAAGTTCGCCGGCCTCCTGCACGAGCTCGACATCGCCGCGCCGGAGCACGGCGAGGCGAACGACCCCGAGGAGGCTCGGGTGATCGCGGCGCGGATCGGGTATCCGGTCGTCGTTCGACCGTCCTACGTGCTCGGGGGCCGTGCGATGGAGATCGTCGACGGCGATGACGAGCTCGCGCGATTCGTCGCGCGCGCCGCCGCCGCCGGCCCCGATCACCCGGTCCTGATCGACCGGTTCCTCGAGGGCGCGATCGAGATCGATGTCGACGCGGTGAGCGATGGCACGGACGTGTTCATCGGCGCCGTCATGGAGCACATCGAGGAGGCGGGGATCCACTCGGGCGACTCCTCGTGCCAGATCCCCCCGGCGACCCTGTCCGACGACGAGCTGGACGAGGTCGAACGCATCACGCGCAACCTTGCCCTGCGGCTCGACGTGCGCGGCCTGATCAACCTGCAGCTCGCGAGCAAGGACGAGCGGATCTGGGTCCTCGAGGCGAACCCTCGGGCGTCGCGTACCGTGCCCTTCGTGTCCAAGGTCACCGGGGTCCCGCTCGCCAAGGTGGCGACGTCCGTGATGCTCGGTCGGACCATCGCCGAGCTCCGGGACGAGGGGCTCGTGCCGACCGAGCCCCGGCACTACCTGCGACTGCCGCACACGGCCGTGAAGGCGGCCGTCCTGCCGTTCGGACGATTCCCGGGGGTCGACACGCTGCTCGGGCCCGAGATGCGGTCGACGGGGGAGGTCATGGGGATCGACGCCGATCCGGGACGGGCGCTGGCCAAGGCCCTGGTCGCGAGCGGCGCCTCGCTGCCCCGGGAGGGGACGATCTTCCTTTCGGTCGCGAACCGGGACAAGCGATCGATCCTGTACCCGGCCAAGCGCATGGCCGATCTCGGGTTCCGCCTGCTGGCGACGAGGGGCACGGCGGCGGTGCTCGAACGCGCCGGCATCGCCGTGTCCAGGGTCTCCAAGGTCTCGGAGGGCGGACGCTCGGTCGTCGATCTGATCCGGGACGCCGAGGTCGACCTGGTCGTGAACACGCCGTTCGGTCGCGGCCCGCGCACCGACGGATCGTTGATCCGCGCCGCCGCCGCGCAGGCGGGCATCCCGTGCATCACGACCCTGCCGGCCGTTCTCGCGGCCCTCCGCGGGATCGAGTCGATGCGGGGCGGAGCAGGGGAGCCCCGCTCGCTGCAGGAGTACCACGCGGCTGCCGAGGCGGCGATCCCCGTCCAGGAGGCGTTGATGTTCGGACACGACCCCGCAGGGGTGGCGTCCTGATGGGCTGGGTTCTCGAGGCCGGATCGTGAGGCGCGTTCGCGCGGAGGTCTTGAACGCCAAGCGCGTCGGCGCGTACCACTCGATCACGATCGTCGCGCCCGAGGTAGCCGAACATGTCCGTCCGGGGCAGTTTGTCTCGGTCGCGATGCCCCAGGGCCGAACCTTCCTGCTGAGGCGGCACTTCTCGATCCACCAGGCGTCGCGCCGCGGGGGGTGGGCCGGCACCCTCGAGTTCGTCTTCGACCCACGTGGTCGCGGGTCCAGCTGGCTCGCTGAGGTCAAGGCGCATCAGTTCCTCGACGTGATCGGGCCGCTGGGTACGGCGTTCGCGTACCCGGCGAAGCTCTCGACGTGCCTGCTCGTCTCGGAGGGGCATGGGTCCGCGCCGATGTACTTCCTGGGCCAGGAGCTCCGGGCCCGCGGCAAGCGCGTCGACATGCTCGTGGGTGCCGAGACGCAGGAGCTCGTCTTCAAACCGATCGAGGGCAAGCGCCTGGCGCAGACGATCGTCATCGCGACGGAGGACGGGAGCCTCGGTGAGACCGGAGGTGTGACCGACCTGCTCGGGCAGGTCGTCGAGGCGACCGGCGCGCAGGTGATCTACGCGGCGGCGGGCCGGCAGACGCTGCAACGGATCTCCGAGTTCTGTGCCGAACGGCAGATCCCGTCGCAGGTCGCCGTGGAGGAGGAGATGGCGTGCGGCTTCGGCCTGTGCTTCAGCTGTACCGTGCCGGTGATCCGCAAGGACGGCTCGGGCTACGACAACCTGCGAGCGTGCATCGACGGGCCGGTCTTCAACCCGGCCCGGATCCTCTGGGACCGCTGGATCGGGGAAGAGCAGCGCATGATCGGGACGCCGCCCGAGGGGTTCCCGGTGGCCACCACGTGGCCGGGATGAACCGGCTCGAGGTTCCGTGAAGCCGCACCTCGGAGTCGATCTGAACGGCCTTCGGTTCACTCAACCCGTGCTCTCCGCGTCGGGCTGCCTGGCGACCGGCCACGACGTCCCCGGCCTCGTCGACCTGCGTCGGCTCGGAGGCGTCGTGACCCGCAGTCTCACGTTCGGGCCGTCCAAGGGATGGGCCACCCCACGCGCGTCCGAGACCTCGTCGGGGCTGATCACGGCCGTCGGCTACCAGAATCCCGGCGTGATGGCGTTCGTCGAGGAGGACCTGCCGGGCCTGCGCGAGGCGGAGGTGCCGGTGGTGGCGTCGGTGGCCGGCGGGAGCCTGGGCGAGTACGTCAACGTGGCGAGCTCGTTGCACCTCAAGCCGGGGGTCGTCGCACTCGAGGTCTGCGTTTCGTGCCCCGACGACGAGCGCGAGGGCCAGCCCTTCTACGTCCGTCCCGAGCGGCTGACCGAGGTCGTGGGGGCCGTGGCCCGGCTGTCTCGCGTGCCGGTGTTCGCGAAGCTGCCTCCCCTGCTGCCCGGGCTCGTCGAGACCGCCCAGGCGTGTGTCCGGGCCGGTGCCTTCGGTCTCACCCTGATCGATCAGGTCCCGGCTCTCGCCGTCGACCCACATCGCCTGCGGACGCGGACGGCCACGCCGGTCGGTGGGCTCTCGGGTCCCGCGATCAAGCCCCTGGCGCTCGCGGCCGTGTATCAGGTGGCCCGGGCGCTGCCGAACGTGCCGGTGATGGGCGTCGGGGGCATCGCAACGGCGGAGGACGCGATCGAGTTCCTCCTGGCCGGTGCGTGGGCCGTCCAGGTCGGGACGGCGCTGCTGGTCGATCCCTCGGTCCACGTCGACATCGCGCAGGGAATCCTGGCGTACCTGCGCGAGAAGGGGTTCGCCTCGCCCGGCGAGCTGCGCGGCCGCGTTCGCGTCGTCGATACGGGGAACGGGTCGCTGTGATCCCTCGCCCGGACAACCCACTGATCGTCGCGCTCGACGTCTCGGAGGTTGACGCGGCGGAGGCGATGGCCCGGCGGCTCGACGGCGAGGCCGGGATCCTCAAGGTCGGGCTCGAGCTGTTCGCGGCGCACGGTCCGTCGGCCGTGACGCGGATGCGAGCGTTCGCCCCGGTGTTCCTCGACCTGAAGCTGCACGACATCCCCAATACGGTCGAGGGCGCGACGCGTAACTGCGCCCGGCTCGGGGTGGCGATGCTCACGGTCCACGCGCTGGGGGGAGAGGCCATGGTCGCGGCCGCGGTCCGCGGCGCCGCCAGGGGGGCCGAGGAGGCGGGGCATGCGGCCCCGATGGTCCTGGCCGTGACGGTTCTGTCCAGCCTCGCGGGGGAGGGCCTCGCCTCGGCCTCGTCGCTCGCCTTCGAGGCGATGGCGGCGGGTGCGGGAGGCGTGGTCGTGTCGGGCGAGGACGTCGCGCCGGTCCGCGAGGTGCTCGGACCGGCGGCGTGTGTCGTCGTCCCCGGCGTCCGGCCGGCCGGCTCGAACGGTCACGATCAAGTCCGCATCCTCACGCCGGAGGAAGCGGTCGAACGAGGGGCCGACTACCTCGTTGTCGGTCGGCCGATCACAGGATCCACGGACCCGGCAGGTGTCGCGCGTGCCATCCTCGCAACCGTTCGCTGAGGGCGCCGCACATCGGAAACCTGCAGGTAGAGCGCATGTGTCGCGTTGATGCCCTCGTGGGGCCCTGGCTATACTCGCGGGCTTCCGGCCCCCGAGCGAAGGAGTGGTGTGATGCCCCTACCCGTCCTGACCGATGAACAGCGTAAGCAGGCCCTGGAGAAGGCCGCGATCGCTCGGAAGAAGCGCGCCGAGCTGAAGGGTCAGCTGAAGTCCGGCAAGCTCATGCTGAGGGACGTGCTGTCCAGACAGGACGACGACACGGTGGGCAAGATGAAGGTATCCACCGTCCTCGAGTCGCTCCCGGGTGTGGGGAAGGTCCGGGCGCGCAAGATCATGGAGCGTCTGGACATCTCCGCCAGCCGACGGGTCCGGGGTCTCGGCGCGAAGCAGCGCGAGTCGCTCCTGGGCGAGTTCGCGAAGAAGTAGCCACCGCTGGGCGCCGGGCTCGGGAGGCTGTTCGTCGTCGCCGGACCCTCGGGGGTCGGCAAGGGGACCGTCGTCCGCCTGGTCCGCGAGCGGAATCCCGGGATCCTCCTCTCGGTCTCGGCCACGACGCGCGCACCGCGATCGGGCGAGCGCGAGGGCGTGGACTATCTGTTCGTGTCCGAAGAGGCATTCGATCGGATGATCGATGCCGGCGAGCTGCTCGAGTGGGAGGAGATCTTCGGGCACCGCTCGGGCACGCCGGCCGAGCCCGTCCACAGGGCGCTCGGGGCCGGGATCGACATCCTCCTCGAGCTCGACGTGACCGGGGCCAGGCACGTGCGCGAGGCGATCCCCGGAGCCGTGCTGATCCTGCTGGAGCCGCCGACGATGGAGGAGCTCGAGCGCCGGCTGCGTTCAAGAGGCACCGAGACGGAGGAGGGTCTGGCTCGACGACTGGCGAAGGCCGGCAGGGAGCTCGAGCAGCGCGAGGCGTTCGACGTCGTGATCGTGAACGAGGATGCGGAGCGAGCCGCCGACGAGGTCGCTGCTATTATCGATGCGTCTCCGCAGGTAGATGGCGTGCCCGAAGGCACCCCAGGAGACGGCGCCAAGGGAAAGAAAGGATCCTCGAACCCATGATCGAGCCCAAGATCGACGACCTGCTCGCTCAGGTCGACTCCAAGTACACGCTCGTGACGCTGTCGGCCAAGCGCGCCCGCGAGATCAACTCCTACTACAACCAGCTGGGCGAGGGCCGGGCCGAGTTCGTGCCGCCCCTGGTCGAGACCGGGTTACGGAACAAGCCCCTGTCGATCGCGCTCGAGGAGATCGCCGAGGCCAAGATCAACGCCGAGCGGCCGGACGGGGTCGGCATCAAGTAACCGATCGACCCGAGCCCCCGAGGATCGGGGGCCGAAGGAGGCCCGCGTGACGACCGAGCGCTCCGCCCTTGGGGGCCGTCGCGTACTCCTCGGCGTCACCGGTGGGATCGCCGCCTACAAGGCGTGCATCCTCGTCCGGCTCCTCCGTATGCGGGGCGCCTCCGTCCGGGTCGTGATGACCCGTTCGGCGGAACGGTTCGTCGGCCCGGCGACGTTCGCGGCACTCTCGGATCACCGCGTCTACACCGACCTGTGGGAGGAGCCCGGCGTCGTCCTGCACGTCCGGCTCGCCCACGAGGCCGACATCGCCGTCGTCGCGCCGGCGACGGCGAACGTGATCGCCAAGCTCGCGCAGGGGATCGCGGACGATCTGCTCACCTCGACGTTGCTCGAGGCGAGCTGCCCACTGGTCCTCGCGCCGGCGATGCACACGGGGATGTGGGAGCACCCGGCGACGCAGGCCAACCTGGCCGCCCTGTCGTCGCGAGGGGCTCGCCTCGTCGGACCGGCGCACGGCTCGCTGGCCGCCGGCGACGAGGGGACGGGCCGCATGACCGAGCCCGATGGCATCGTGCAGTCGATCGAGGATGCGCTCGCCGCGGCGGGCGATCTCGCCGGCACCCGCATCGTCGTGACGGCCGGACCGACATGGGAGCCGATCGACCCCGTGCGATTCGTGGGGAACCGTTCGACGGGCAAGATGGGGTTCGCCGTGGCCGCGGAGGCGTTCGGACGCGGGGCCGAGGTCACGTTGGTGGTCGGTCCCGGCACGGTCGACCCTCCCGCGGGTCCCGCCCTGGTGCGCGTGACCACCGCGGACGAGATGCGCCGTGCCGTGCTCGACGCCGCCCAGGGGGCCGACGCGGTCGTGATGGCGGCGGCCGTCGCCGATTTCCGGCCCGAGGCCGTTGCCGACGCCAAGATCAAGAAGGATCAAGGTCCGCCGCAGCTCCGCCTCGTGCCCACCCGCGACATCCTCGCGGAGCTAGGCTCGGCCGGGGACATCGTCCTCGTGGGCTTCGCCGCCGAGACCGAAGACGTCGAGGCGTCCGGCCGCGAGAAGTTGCGGCGCAAGGGTGTACAGCTGTTGGTGGCGAATGAAGTGGGGCGCGAAGGCACGGGGTTCGGCTCGGATACGGATCGCGCCGCGATCCTGGCCGCCGACGGCGAGGACGTGGCCATGCGCGAGTGGTCCAAGGTTGAGCTCGCGTCAGCGATCTGTGACCGCCTCGCCAAGCTGCTCACCGTCTAGCGATCGACCAGCCCCGACCGCCGGGACCATCCTGCGCCGCGCGCCGAGGCCGTCAGAAGCCACTGCTATGCTCGCCCGCGATGAGCCACGCGTATCTGTTCTCCTCCGAGTCGGTCACCGAGGGGCACCCCGACAAGCTGGCCGACCGGATCTCCGATGCGGTCCTGGACGCCATCCTCGCGGTGGACCCCGAGTGCCGCGTCGCGTGTGAGACGTTGGTGACGACGGGGCTGGTGATGGTCGCCGGCGAGATCTCGACATCGGAGTACATCGAGATCCCGGCGGTCGTGCGCCGAACGGTCACCGAGATCGGGTACACCGACGCGAACTTCGGGATCGACGGCGACACGTGCGGGGTGGTCACGTCGATCCAGGAACAGTCCCCCGATATCGCACGGGGTGTCGACGAGGCGCTCGAGCACCGCGAGGGTCGATCGGCCGACGAGCTCGACGCGCTTGGCGCCGGGGACCAGGGGATGATGTTCGGCTACGCCTGCCGCGAGACCGACGAGCTGATGCCGCTGCCGATCGCGATGGCGCACCGGTTCGCCAAGCGGCTGGCCGACGTGCGCAAGGCGGGGGTGCTCCCGTACCTGCGGCCGGATGGCAAGAGCCAGGTCACGATCGCGTATGAGGGGACGACCGCCAAGCGGGTCGACACCGTGCTGATCAGCGCGCAGCACCGGGAGGAGGTCGACGTCGAGACACTGCTTGCCCCCGACGTCCGTGCGGAGGTGATCGACCCCGTGCTGCGCGAGTTCGAGCTCGACGCCGACGGCGCCCGCATCCTCGTCAACCCCACGGGCCGGTTCGAGATCGGAGGGCCCAAGGCCGACACCGGTCTCACCGGTCGGAAGATCATCGTCGACAGCTACGGAGGGATGGCGCCGCACGGCGGCGGCTGCTTCTCGGGCAAGGACCCGACGAAGGTCGACCGCTCGGCGGCGTACATGGCGCGGTACGTCGCGAAGAACCTCGTGGCCGCGGGCGCGGCGGACCGGCTGCAGATCCAGGTTGCATACGCGATCGGGACGGCCCACCCCGTCTCGCTGGCGGTCGACACGTTCGGAACGGAGCAGGTCGATCCGGTTCAGCTCGTGGACGTCGTCTGGGACGCGTTCGACTTCCGGCCCGCGGCGATCATCCGGGAGATGGATCTTCGGCGCCCGATCTACGAGGACACGGCCGCGTACGGTCACTTCGGCCGCAAGGAGTTTCCCTGGGAGGCGACCGACCGCGCGGATGGGCTCCGCCGCGCGTTCGGGTAGCGGGTCGTCCCGGTTCGTCCGGAGGGCGCCGCGGGAGACGCCGTTGCGGGTCCTATCGGGCCCCGTCACGGTTTGCATCGACCGGCCGCTGCTCGCCCTCGATCGTCCCTTCACCTACGAGCTCCCCGAGGAGCTGGGCGCCGGCCTCGGGTCGGTGGTGCAGGTCCCGTTTCACGGCCGCGCCACCCGCGCGTGGGTGCTCGGCGAGACCGACGACGTGCCCGAGCGGATGCTCCGCGTCCACAAGCTCATCACGGCGGTCCGATCCTTCGACGAGCCCTCCCTCGCGCTGTTCCGCGCGATGAGCGAACGGTACGTCGCGCCCCTCGCCACGGTGATCGGCCGTGCCGTCCCCCCGCGCGTCGCCTCGGAGGAGACCTCGCCCGGGACGCTGCCGCCGCGGGGGAGGCGCCTGCCGGCGACGAGGACCTCACCCATCGAGACCTACCGCGACGGCCCCCATCTGCTGAGGGCCCTTCGGACGGGGCGCGGCGCGTTCGTGGTGCGGCCGGCGCCCAGGGACGAGGCGGATGTCGCCGTGACCTGCGTCGCGGCGACGCTTGCCGCCGGGCGCACGGCGATCGTGATCGTGCCGGACGCGGACCCGGTGCCCGCGACCGCGAGGGCCGTCGTCGACGCGTTCGGCGACGACGCGGTGCTGTTCCTCGGGGGCGACAAGCGCGCTCGCTACCGCACCTGGCTCGAGATCGCCGCCGGCCGATGCAGCGTGGTGGTGGGCACGCGTCCCGCGGTGTTCGCGCCCCTCGCCGAGCTGGGGTTGATCTACGTAGATCGTGAGGGTCACCCGCAGCACCGGGACGAACGTTCGCCGTCGTACCACGTCCGCGACGTGGTCCGGATGCGGGCCGAGATCGTGGGAGCCGTCAGCGTCCTGACGGCGTTCTGCCCCTCGCTCGAGGCCGCGGCCCGTGACCACGTCCTCGTCGAGCCGGTCGTGCGACGGTGGGCGCCCGTCGAGGTCGTCCGGCCCGGTCCCGAGGGGCGGTCGCCCCGCTTGATCCGCGCGCTGCGCTCGGCCACCCGAGCGTTCGTGTTCGAGCCGCTTCGTGGCTATGGGGTCGCCCGGATCTGCCGCTCCTGCGGGGAGCCGGCCGCGTGCGCGTCGTGCCTCGGCATGCTCCGGCTCGAGCGCGGCAGCATCCGGTGCGTGGTGTGCGAGGCGCCCGGGCGGTGCGCCTCCTGCGGGGCGACCGACTTCGGGGTCGCGCGTCGCGGCGCCGAACGGGTCGAGGAGTGGGCTCGCGGCGTCGCCACCGTGCCGGTGTCGTTGATCGGTCGCGACGACCCACCCCGCGCGCCGCTCGCACGGGAGGTGCTGGTGGGCGGCGTCGACGCATTGAAGGACGTGGGCTCTCCGGGCCTGGACCTCGTGGCCATCCTGCACGCCGACGCCTCGCTCCGCCGCCCCGGCGTGGACGCCCGGGAGCGCGTGCTCGTGACGTGGTTCGAGGCGGCGGCCTGGGCACGTCCGGACGGTCGGGTCATCGTGCAGACCGACGCCCCGAACGACCCCGCGGTCCAGGCCCTCGTCTCGGGACGACCC
>JBKPRY010000333.1:0-14282 GCA_046734755.1 Actinomycetota bacterium
GGCAACGGGTTCGACTCGTTCGCGCTCGACATCGAGTCTTCTGAGGTTCGCCGGCCAAGCCTCCGCACGGCACGGCTGCTCCGGATGTCCGCGGCGATCCGGCGTGCCGCGGGCGGCGAGTATCCGTTGGGCGCGATCGTGGCCTCCCCCGACCGCCTGGTCCGGACAGATCCGTACTTCTGGCCGGACTTCCCGTGGCGCGAGCTCGCGGAGACCTACGACGTGTTCCTGCCGATGACGTACTCCACGTACCGGGTCGAGGGGCCACGGGCCACGGCCCGGTACACGGCGCGGAGCGTGCAGGTCATCCGCCGGCAGACCTCCGGGTTGAGGGTCCCGATCCACGTCGTCGGGGGGATCTCGTTCGACGCGACGGGTCCCGAGACGCAGGGATTCGTGGACACCGTCCTGGAGCGGGACGTCATCGGCGCGAGCTACTACACGTTCCCCGGCATCACGGTCGACCAATGGAAGGCCCTCAGCGCGCTCCGCTGAGGTCTACGCGTCCACCCAGCCGAAGTGCCGTTCGCGAACGTCGGCCTTGGCCGCCCCACCGACGAAGCTCGAATCGAGCGCGTTCGCGGTCACTCGGCGGAGGTCGTCGTCGGAGAACCCGAGCACGTCGACGCAGACCTGGAGCTCGTTGGTCAGGTCGATCGCGAACAGGCCGGGGTTGTCGGTGTTGATCGTGACCGAGACATCCTGGTCCAGCAGCCGGCGCGCCGGATGGTCGGCGAGGTCGGCGACGGCGCGCGTCCGGCGGTTCGAGGTCGGGCACATCTCCAGCGCGACCCCGCGCTCGCGGACGAGCGCGACGACGTCCGGGTCCTCGGCCACGCTCACGCCGTGCCCCAGGCGAAGCGATCCGAGGGCCTCGACGGCCTCGCGAGGGAACTCGGCGGGACCCGACTCGCCGTAGTGCGTCGTGAGCTTGAGGCCGGAGCCTTCGAGGCCGGCGACCACGTCGGTGTACAACGAGGGGGGGTAGGCCTTCTCGTCCCCCGCGAGGTCGAACCCAACGAGGTGGTCGCGCTGGCGGAGCGCGAACGCCGCGGTCCGCTCGGCGGACGCCATCCCGTAGTTGCGGCTGGCGATCGCGATGAGGCCCACGGTCACGTCGAACTCGCGACTCCCGCGTTCGGCACCGCGCACGATCGCCGCCATCGCGTCGTCCCAGTCCAGCCCGTTCGGCTCGCACAGGAACTCGGGCGAGAAACGCAGCTCGGCCAGCCGAACGTTGTCCGCGGCCAGGTCCTCGACCGCCTCGAACGCGATCCGCTCCGCGGCCGCATCGTCGACGAATGCGCCCTGCGCGAGGGTGAACCGCGAGAGCACCTCCTCGAGCGAACGCATGGGCCGCAACACCTGCGCCTGCTCGGACAGCTCGGCGTCCGTCCCCTGCGGGAGTGGGCGACCGGCTCCCCGGTACAGCTCGACGATCGTCGACAACCGGATCGCGCCCTCGAGATGCCGGTGCAGGTCCACCTTGGCGAGCGCTTTGAGATCCACGGCCCTTTCAATAGCATGCGGGGCGACCGAGAGGACCCGATGCTGCTCGAAGGCAAGAAGCTGCTCGTCACCGGCGTGCTGACGCGCGAGTCGATCGCGTTCGCGGCGGCGCGGGCCCTGCAGGAGCAGGGGGCCGAGATCGTTCTGACCTCGTTCGGGCGCGCGATGGGGCTGACGGAGAAGTCCGCGCGCCGGCTTCCCGATCCGGTGGATGTCCTGGAGATGGACGCGAACGATCCCGCGCACATCGAGTCGGTCTCGGCCGAGATCGGGTCGCGCTGGGGACGGCTCGACGGGTTCCTGCACGCGATCGCGTTCGCGCCGCAGGACGCGCTGGGCGGGAACTTCCTGCATACCACGTGGGAGAGCGTCTCGACCGCGATCCAGACGAGCGCCTACTCGCTGCAGGCGATCGCGGCGGGCATGCTCCCGCATATGCAGCAGAACGGGGGTGCGATCGTCTCGCTCGATTTCGACGCCCGGGTCGCGTGGCCGATCTACGACTGGATGGGCGTGGCCAAGGCCTCGCTCGAGTCGATCACCCGATACCTTGCGCGCGATCTCGGACCCCATGGGATCCGTGTCAACACCCTGTCCGCAGGCCCCCTTCGCACGATCGCCGGCAAGGGGATCCCTGGGTTCCAGGCGCTCGCCGACGGCTGGGGCGACAGGGCCCCGCTGGGGTGGAACCCGACCGACGCGACGCCGGTCGCGGACACGATCGTGTTCCTGCTGTGCGATCTCTCGCGGGGGATCACCGGCGAGATGGTCCATGTCGACGGCGGGTACCACGCCATGGGCTCGGCCCCCGCCGTCGGGGGCGGCTCCGCCGACCATCCTCCCGCTAGCGCATCTTGATCCCGGCCGTGAGGGCCAACTCCTTCTGCGCCCTCGCGATGACCCGGAACGCTTCCTTCAGGCCCTGACGGGCGACCCCGCCGAGGGCCTTGGGGTCGACGAAATCGTCCGGTGGCTCACCCGCCCGCATCTGCTCGACGTGGTGTCGCAGCCGAACCTCCCACAGGAAACGGAAGGCCTCCTCGAGCCCCTCGCGGGTCTCCGCATCGATGGCCCCCGCAGCCTCGGCCCCCCGCAGCCGGTGCAGGGTCCGCTTGGCCGTGACGCCGGCTCGGGTCGCCCACGCCCTGGCGAGGTTCCCGACGATCAGGATGCCGCCGTGCTTCAGGTCGACGGTACCCGGGTGATCGCCGCGGTGATCGACGATGAGGCCTCGCACGAAGCCGATCGGCGGTCGCAGGTCGAGCGCCCGCCGCGCGAGGTTGGTCAGGAAGATCGGACGGTTCACGGCCGTCACCATGATCTCGTCCAGCGCCCCCTCAGCCTCGAGCTTCCCGGCGACCCGGCGGAAGTCGAAGATGATCGAGAGCTGCTCGCTCGCCTTGGGGCTGCGCTCGTTCATCCAGAAGTCCAACCGCCGAACCCAGTCCTGCAGCGGGAGGCGCAGGGCGGGGTTCGTCGCCATCACGTCGCCGTTGCACCGGGCGATCCCGGCGGCCTCCAGACCGGCGGTCACGAACTCGGCCAGTGGCGCCAGCGACGCGTTGGCGGGATCGGGGTCGCCCTCGAACGCCAGGGCATGGTCCTGGTCGGTTCGGATGGCCTGCTCCTGTCGGGCGGCGCTGCCGAGCGCGAGCCAGGCCCAGGCGAAGGGCGGCTCACCCTGTTCCGCGATCCCGAGCTCGAGCAGTCGGCGCGTGGCCGCGTCGATCGAGAACGCGATGATGTGACCCACGTCGACCGGATCCGCGCTCGAGTCCACCAGCGCGGTGATCACGTCGGGAAGCTCGCCGATCGCGCCCGCGACCGCATCGCGATCGGGGGCACGTTCGATCGCGCTCTTCAGCGCGAACGGCGTGTTGCGCCCGATCCCCATCAGGTCGGTGTCCGTGACCACGCCGACGACCCTTCCGCCGTCGTCGGCGATCGGGAAATGGTGGAACCCACCCTCGAGCATGCGGAGCAGGACCTCGCCGACCATCGTGTCGGCCGGCACGGTCTCGGCCCGAGGCGTCATCACCTCGCGAACCGCGGAATCGGCGCTGCGGCGCTCGGCGACGACGCGCGTGCGGAGGTCGCGGTCGGTCAGGATGCCGACGGCGCCGTCCGCCGTGGGGATCAGCAGGCTCGACACGCGTTCGCGCGCCATGAGCTCGGCGGCGTCGGCCACGGCCGTGGTCGGGTCACAGGTGACCGGTGGCCGCCGAACGAGCGCACCGACCTCTCGGTACCGGACGAGGTCGATCTCGGCCTTCAGCGTCTCGTCGACGGCGGCCATCCGTCGTCGGACGCTGGCCGTGATGAACGAGATGCCGGCGCGTGACCGCAGGACCTGGTGGGCGACCTCGGCGTCGATCAGGTAGCAGAGCGTGTCCTCGGACGCGCGCACGGTCGCGGTCGGCGCGACCTGGTCCAGTAGCGACCACATCCCGAACACGTCGCCCTCGCCGACCTCGTCGATCACCCGGCCGTCGTCCACGACCTCGGCCCCGCCGCGCCGGATGACGAACAGGTGCGTCGCGGGCGCGGCGGCCTGCCGCAGGATCACGGCGCCGGGGGCGAAGTGCTCGATCTGGACGCTCGAGACGACGCGGTCCAACTCGGCGTCCGTCAGCGCGTCGAACGGAGGATGATCGGCCAGGAAGGCGCGGACGTCCACGGCGCGAGCCTACGCCGGGCGGGACACGGCCGGAACCGAAGGGTCCGTGGGGGGGTCTGCCCCCAGACGTGAGCGACCACGAGCTCCCCATCCCGCTCGGCCCGTGCTCGAACGGTGAGTACGATCCCGTCCCGCCCTCGCCGGTCGCGCGTGAGGCCGGTCGCCGGGCGCTGGAGGCGTGTGCCACGAACGCGTCCCGGCTGCGGATCCCGCGCCGGACGTTCCTGCGTTCGCTCTGCGCGGCCTCGACGGTCCTGCTCACGCTCGACGCGTGCACGCGCGAGGCGTACCGCTCGGCGCCGGAGACGCCGACCTCGGAGCCGGGCGGTGGGTTCGACCTCCCGCCCGAGGCCACCACCGAACCCGAGGCGGCGGAGGCGGCGGTGGCCGGCGAGGAGTTCATCATGGACGTCCAGGGCCACCTGCTCGAGTACGACCTCAACCCGGTCTTCCACGGCGAGGACTTCTACGCCGCCTTCCCGCAGCAGTACTGCGGCGAGGACGACCCACGCGTCTGTTACTCGATCGAGCACTTCCTCGAGTCGTTCTTCATCCGCAGCGACACGAACGTCGTCGTGCTCTCCGCGTTGCCGATCTACCCCGAGGGTTCGCCGCTGTCACCCGAGATCATGGCCGAGACCCGTCGCGTCGTCGAGGGCCTGTGCCGCGATGAGCGGATACTCCTGCACGGCCAGGTCCTGCCGAACGTGGGCTCGATCGACTCGGTGTTGCGCGGGATGGAGGACACCGCGAGCCGCTACCCGATCCGCGCGTGGAAGACGTTCACGCACTTCCCCGACTTCTTCGACCCGGGCGGCGGCGCGTGGTGGCTCGACGACCACGAGCGCGGGCTTCCCGCCGTCGGCGAGCCGTTCATCCGTACGAGCCTCGAGCTCGGCATCCCGACGATCTGTGTGCACAAGGGGCTCTCGGGCGGGAGCCGGTACGCCTCGCCGATGGACATCGGGCCGGCCGCCCGCACGCATCGCGACGCGAACTTCGTCGTCTACCACTCGGGGTTCGAGGCAGGCACCTTCGAGGGCCCGTACACCGCGGCGACGGCGGAGGTGGGCGTCAACCGGCTGATCGCCTCGCTCGAACGCGCCGGGATCGGTCCGAACGAGAACGTGTACGCCGAGCTCGGCACGACGTGGTGGAACCTGATGCGGACCCCGACCCAGGCCGCGCACGTGCTCGGCAAGCTGCTCATGTACGTGGGCGAGGACAACGTCGTGTGGGGGACGGACTGCCTGTTCTACGGGTCGCCGCAACCGCAGATCCAGGCGTTCCGTGCGTTCCGGATCTCGGAGGAGTTCCGTGAGCGCTACGGCTATCCGGCACTCACCAAGAAGCTCAAGGCCAAGGTGCTCGGGCGCAACGCCGCGAGGCTGTACGGGATCGAGCCGGTCCCGCCACAGTGCGACTTCACCAGGCGGGAGCTCGCGAGGATCCGCGAGGAGCTTCGGGACGGCGACCGGCTGCTCGGTCCCGCGACGTTCGTGGCCTCCGCCGACGTCCGCGAGCACCACCGGATGGAGGTCTCGAGCGCGACCTAGCGCTCCAGGTCGGACGCCGCGAGCTGGTTCCCGTACGGCCCTCGTCCGGCCACGCACCACGCCCCGCACCGCGCCGCGAGCGCCAGGGCCTCCTCGACGTCGAGGCCCGCGCCGAGCGCGAAGGTCAAACCGGCCGCGAATGAGTCGCCGGCCCCGTACGTGTCGACGACCGGTCCCGGCGGGTCCGCGGGTTCGTACGAGCCGCTCCGATCATCGCTCGTCTCGTACCGGCCGCCGCGAACGCCGTCGGTTCGCACGACGAGGTCCGGCGGATGCGTCAGCGTCGACGGGTCGAACGCCTCCGAGGGGTCGTTGCCGCTGCCGACCACCGCATCCAGATGCACGTCGGCCTCAACCAGAAGGTCCGAGACACGGCTCGTCGCGACCACGACGCGAGCGCGGCGGGCCTCGCGGAGCGCGCCGGCGTTGCCCGCGGTGAAGTAGACGGCGTCGACCCCCTCGAGCTCGTTCCACCGGAGCCGGTCCGAGGTCGTGGGTTCGAGCCGCCGGCCGAGCGTCGTGATCGTGCGCTCGCCGTTCGCGTCCACGAAGACCACGCCGCGGCGAGTCGGCTCGTTGCGGATCACGGCCTCGACCCGGACGCCGAGCTCCTCGAGCCGCCGCTTCGAGGCCGCGCCGCGTTCGTCGTCCCCGAGCGCCGTGTAGAACGTGCAGTCGCCGGACAGGCGCGCGAGCTGCACCGCCGAGACCGCGCCGCCGCCGCCGGGCTCCTCCCACGGATCGGTGGCGTGCACGATGTCGCCGGCCTTCGGCACCCGCTCGACGTGCCCGAACTCGATCCACTCGACGTGTCCGACCACGGCGGTCCGCATGCGTCGCAGCCTAGCCGCGACCGCGCGTCACTCGTACGTGAGGAGCGGCGCGACGGGCCGGCTCGCCAGCCGCCGGGCCGGGATGCTCACGACCGCCGTGAACACTGACGGCACCAGCGCCCGTATCCTGGCCAGATGCAGGGGACGCGGCGACTCACGAGCTTCAGCCACGGGGCCGGGTGCGGGTGCAAGCTCGGGCCGGCGGATCTGGAGACGGTCCTCGGCACCCTGTCCCTCCCCGAGCTCGGGGCCGATGTGCTCGTCGCCGCCGACACGGGGGACGACGCCGCGGTGATCCGGCTGCCGGACGGGCAGGCGCTGGTCGCGACGCTCGACTTCTTCACGCCGATCGTGGACGACCCGTACGACTGGGGAAGGATCGCGGCCACCAATGCGCTCTCGGACGTCTACGCGATGGGCGCGCGGCCGTTCCTCGCGCTGAACATCGTCGCCTGGCCGGTCGACGACCTGCCGCTCGAGATGCTCGGGCAGGTGCTGCAGGGAGGCATCGACGTCGCGAGCAAGGCGGGCGCCGCGATCCTCGGCGGCCACACGATCACCGACCCAGAGCCGAAGTACGGGATGGTCGCTCTCGGGCTCGCCGATCCCGAACGCATCACCCGGAACTCGACCGTGCCGCCCGAGGCGCACCTGTTCCTCACCAAGCCGCTCGGGATCGGGATCGCGACCACCGCGCACAAGCGCGGCGTCGTCGAGCCGGCGCTGCTGGCGGCCGCCGTCGAGCTGATGACGACCCCTAACGACGCGGCGGCCGACGCGATGGCCGAGGTCGGTGCCGAGGCCGCGACCGACGTGACGGGGTTCGGGCTGCTCGGCCACCTGCAGCGCATGCTCTCGGCCTCGGGGGTGGGCGCGAGGATCGACGCGTCCTCGGTGCCGGTGCTCCCCGGCGTCCTCGATCTTGCGATGCTCGACGTGGTCCCGGGCGGCACCAAACGCAACCACGCGTACCTGCGCCCCAACGTGCAATGGGGCAAGCTCTCGATCCCCGAGCAGCTGGTGCTCGCCGACGCGCAGACCTCGGGCGGGCTGCTGATCGCCACGCTCGATCCCGAGTGGATGGCTCAGGAGCTCACCGGTCGAGGCATCGGCTGGGCCGACGTCGGGGTCACGGTGGAGGGCCGGCCCGGGACGATCGCCGTCACCGGCAGGCTCGCCCGAGTTGCCTGAACAACGGTTCAGGGAATACCACCACGCTGGTACGGTTGTTGCACCTGCAATGATCGAACTCGAACGCGCCTTCTTCGACGAGATGGTCGAGCACGGACTCGCCGCATTCCCCAACGAGGCCTGCGGCCTGCTGGCGGGCAAGGACGGCAGGCCCGTGAAGTACTTCGCGATGACCAACCAGGACGCGAGCCCGGTGAGCTACCGCCTCGACCCGAAGGAACAGCTGACGGTGTTCGACGAGATCGAGGACCAGGGCTGGGACCTGCTCGGGATCTTCCACACGCACACGCATTCGGACGCCTACCCGTCCGAAACCGACCTGCGGCAGGCCTTCTACCCGGAGTCCCTCTACTTCTTGATGTCGCTCTCCGACCGCGAGAAGCCCGTCCTGCGAGGGTTCCGGATCGAGGACGGCGAGGTCACCGAGGACGAGGTGGCGATCGGATGACGACCCCGAGCTTCACCGAGGAGCAGGTCCGCCGGTACGCCCGGCACATCATCCTGCCGGGCATCGGCGGCGAGGGACAGCGCAAGCTGCTGGACGCGAAGGTTCTCTGCATCGGCGCGGGCGGGCTCGGCTCTCCGGTCGCGATGTACCTGGCGGCCGCCGGGGTGGGGACACTCGGCATCGTCGACTTCGACAAAGTCGACGAGTCCAACCTACAGCGCCAGATCGTCCACTCCACCGCGGACGTGGGGCGGCCGAAGGTCGAGAGCGCGGTCGACCGCCTGCGGGCGATCAACCCCACGATCGAGGTCGTTCCGTACGACTCGATCCTGTCGTCACACAACGCCATGGACATCCTCGAGCCCTGGGAGGTGGTCGTGGACGGGACCGACAACTTCCCGGTGCGCTATCTCGTGAACGACGCGACGCAGTTCCTCGGCAAGCCGCTCGTATACGGATCGATCTATCAGTGGGACGGCCAGGCCACAGTCTTCATGCCCGGTCAGGACGCGCCGTGCTACCGGTGCCTGTTCCCGCAGCCGCCGCCCCCCGGCACGGTCCCGAGCTGCGCCGAGGGCGGGGTGTTCGGCGCGCTGCCCGGGATCGTGGGGTCGATCCAGGCGACGGAGGCGGTCAAGCTCATCACCGGCAAGGGCGACCCGCTGATTGGTCGGCTCCTGATCTTCGACGCGCTGGAGATGGACTTCCAGACCGTTCGCGTCCGATGGGACGCGGACTGCCCCGTCTGCGGAAAGGAGCCCACGATCACGGAGCTGATCGACTACGAGGCGTTCTGCGGGCTCACGCCGGGCCAGGCGCCTCCCGAGGCCGAGCACGGCGTAGCGACGAGCTGAGGTTCGCGATGAAAGGACGTTCGACATGGCTCGCGTGAAGCTTCCGACGATCCTCCGCTCCCACGCCGGCGGCGAACGTGCCGTCGATGCGGAGGGAACGACGCTTCGCGATCTGCTCGAGGACCTCGAGAGCAAGTACCCGGGGATCACGCAGATGGTCCTGACCGACGATGGCGCGCTCCATCGGTTCGTGAACGTCTACGTGAACGACGAGGATGTGCGGTACCTCGGCTCGCTCGAGACCGAGGTCGATCCGGGGGACACCGTCTCGATCCTTCCCGCCGTCGCCGGCGGTCGCTGAGCCGGCCTCCCACCGTCGACGCTGGGATAATCCGAATCGATGCCGCCTCCGAAGCCGTGCCGTGCACGTTCGTTACCGACGCCGGCCGCGAGGCGGACCCGATGAGGTTCGACGACGTCCTCGACGCCATCGGCGACACACCGCTCGTCGGCCTGCCGAGCCTGAGCCCGCCCGGCGTTCGGATCTGGGCCAAGCTCGAGGGGCAGAACCCGACCGGCTCGCTCAAGGATCGGATCGCGAAGGCGATGGTCGAGGCCGCCGAGGCCTCGGGCGAGCTCACCCCGGGGCGCACGATCCTGGAGCCCACGTCGGGCAACACGGGCATCGCGCTCGCGATGGTCGCCCGGCGCAAGGGGTACGGGCTGACCGTCGTGATCCCGGACAACGCGAGCGAGGAGCGGATCCGGCTCCTCGAGCTGTTCGGCGCCGAGATCGTGCTCTCGCCGGGCGACAAGGGAACGAACGGCTCGATCGAGATCGCAAGACGGCTCGCGAGCGACGACCGCTACTACATGCCGTTCCAGTACGGGAACCCCGCGAACCCTCGAGCGCACGAGGAGGGCACCGGCGAGGAGATCGTCCGGGACCTGCCCGAGATCACACACTTCGTCGCCGGTCTCGGGACCGGCGGGACCCTCACCGGGGTCGGCCGGCGCCTGAAGCGCCACGACCCGACGGTGAAGGTGATCGCGGCGGAACCGGAGCTGGGGGACCTCGTGTACGGGCTCCGTTCGCTCGAAGACGGGTTCGTGCCGCCGATCTTCGACGAGTCGGTGCTGGACCGGAAGTTCCTGGTGAACGTCGCGGATTCGGTACGCGCGACGCGCGAGCTCACCGAGCGCGAGGGTGTCTTCGCCGGCATCTCGTCGGGTGCGGTGCTCCACGTCGGCCTCCGGGTCGCCTCCGAGCTCGAACGTGGCGACGTCGTGTGTCTGCTCCCCGACGGTGGGTGGAAGTACCTCTCCACCCAGGCGTGGGCGCCCGAGCTCGAGCGGGCGGAGAAGAACGTCTCCGAGACCCTGTGGTGGTAGGCGGGCGATGCCGACGGTGACCGTAAGCGGACGACGCGTTCGGATGCCCGGATGAGCGACCCGCGGCCGATCGGCATCTTCGACTCCGGCGTCGGCGGCCTCACGGTGGCCCGCGCCGTCTTCGACCTGCTGCCGAACGAGCCGATCCTGTACCTGGGCGACAACGCCCGGTTCCCGTACGGTCCGCGGCCGCTCGAGGAGATCCGCACGTTCGCGCTCGAGATCGCCGGCTACCTGACCGAACGCGACGTCAAGATGCTGGTCGTCGCGTGCAACTCGATCGAGGTCGCGGCGATCGCCGACGTCGCGGACGCCCACGGCGTGCCCGTCGTCGGCGTGATCGAACCGGGGGTCCGGGCCGCGGTGCACGCGACGCGCAACCATCGGATCGGCCTGATCGGCACCGAGGCGACCGTCGCGAGCGGCGCCTATCGGCGGGCGATCGCCCAGACCGGCGCCGACGTCCGGCTCTTCTCGGCGGCGTGCCCGGTCTTCGTCGAGCACGTCGAGGCCGGCGATACTTCGAGCGACGAGTTGCTCGAGGCCGCTCGGGGGTATCTTGTGCCGCTGGGTGAGCAGGGGATCGACACCCTGATCCTGGGGTGCACGCACTACCCGATGCTCTCGGGGCTGATCCGCGTGGTGATGGGGGAGGACGTCCTGCTGGTGTCGTCGGCCGAGGAGACCGCAAAGGACGTGTACGGCACGCTCCGCGCGTCCTCGTCGCTGCGGGCGGCCGGCGACGAAGCTCGGCACGAGTTCCTCACGACCGGCGACCCAGCGCAGTTCCGACGGGTCGCACACCACTTCCTCGGCCCGGTCGTGGGCAGAGTGGCCCCCGTCGACGTCCGGGTGGTCGAGGGGGTCTCGTGGAGCTGACGGTCCTCGGCTCCAGCGGCACCTGGCCGAACGCCGACACCGCCACGTCGGGGTACCTGGTGCAGCACGACGGGTTCAACCTGTGGATGGACGCCGGCACGGGAACGCTTGCGAACCTGCAGCAGTACATCGACATCCCCGACCTGCACGCGATCGTGATCTCGCACGAGCACCCCGACCACTTCGTCGACCTGTACCCGGCCTTCTACGCGTGGCACTACGGCGAGCTCGGGGAGCCGGGTCTGCCCGTGTTCGTGCCCACCGACTTCTCCCAGCGGTTGGCGGACCTCGTCTCGATCGACTCGCAGGTGGCGATGCGCACGGCGTTCTCGTTCACGGAGGTGGCGCCCGGCGAGGCGTTCGAGATCGGCCCCTTCCGCGTCAAGACCGAGCCGATGGCGCACCTCGGGTTACCGGCGCTCGGCTTCCGGGTCGCCGCGGACGGTCAGGTGCTCGCGTACACGGGCGACACCGGCCCCACCCACCACGTGGAGGTGCTCGCGCGCGACGCCGACCTCATGCTCGCCGAGGCGACCTGGCAGGACCGCGACGACCTCCTGCCGTTCCACATGTCGTCGCGGCAGGCCGGGGATCACGCGCGCGAGGCGGGCGTCGGCAGGCTCGTGCTCACCCACATCTGGCCGTCGCTCGACCACGAGATCTCGAAGGACCAGGCCGCCGAGGAGTACCCGGGCCCGATCGACAGCGCCGTGGAGGGCATGCGCTTCGAGGTCGGTTCGTGACCGGTCGGCCCGACGGCCGTGCGACCGACGAGCTGCGACCGGTCGAGGTCGAGCTCGGGTTCCAGGAGTGGGCCGAGGGGTCGGTGTTGTTCTCGATGGGCCGCACGAAGGTGCTCGTCGCCGCGACGGTCCAGGACGAGCCGCCTCGGTGGCTTCGGGGCAGCGGGAGCGGCTGGGTCACCGGCGAGTACGCGATGCTCCCGCGCGCGACGACCGAACGCACCTTCCGCGAGGTGAACAAGGGCCGGCCGAGCGGGCGCACGCAGGAGATCCAGCGGTTGATCGGTCGCTCGCTCCGGGCCGTCACCGATCTGAAGCGTCTGGGCGAACGGACGATCACGATCGACTGCGACGTGCTGGTCGCTGACGCGGGGACCCGTTGCGCCTCAATCACCGGCGGGTACATCGCGCTCGCCCTCGCGCTTCGCGGCCTGGCCGAACGCAGGGCCATCGAGGGCGACCTCCTGACCGATACGGTCGCCGCCGTGAGCGTCGGTCTCGTCGGCGGCCACGCGCTGCTCGATCTCTCGTACGAGGAGGACGCGAACGCCGGGGTGGACTGCAACGTGGTGATGACGGGTTCGGGCCGGCTGGTCGAGATCCAGGGGACCGCCGAGGGCGACCCGTTCTCCCGGGCCGACCTCGACGCGCTGGTCGATCTGGCCGAGGCCGGGATCAAGCAGCTGACGCAGATCCAACGCGACACGCTCGCGTAGCCCGTGCCCTTCCCCGAACGCCTCGCGATCGCGACCAAGAACGCCCACAAGCTCCGCGAGCTCGGTCGCATCTGCCGTGACTGGCCGGTCCGGTGGCTGACCGTGGAGAACCACCCCGGACCCTGGCCCGACGTCCCCGAACCGCACGACACCTACCTCGACAACGCCCTCGAGAAGGCGCGCACGATCGCGTCGGCTCTGGGGGAGCCGGCGATCGCCGATGATTCCGGCATCGAGGCCGACGCGCTCGGCGGGGGGCCCGGTCCGCGCTCGGCGAGGTTCGCGGGGGAGGGGGCGAGCGACGCGGAGAACCTCGCGAAACTGATCGAGGCGATCCGCGTTGAGCCAGCCGATGCCCGGACCGGCCGGTACCGGTGCGTGGCGGCGATCGCCTGGCCCGACGGCCGTGCGCTGCACGCGGAGGGCGTCTGCGACGGCACCCTCGTCGTGACTCCGAAAGGGGCCCGGGGGTTCGGCTACGACCCGATCTTCGTCCCCCGTGGTGAGGACCGGACCATCGCCGAGCTCGACGACGAGGAGAAGGACCGGATCAGCCACCGCGGTCGTGCCTTCCGAGGCTTGGCGAAGCTCCTGTCAGCGTAGCCGCGGGGTGCCCAGGGCCCACCCCGTCCGCGGGCGCCAGGCACGGAGCCCCACCCAGTTCCCCGGTCGCGCTTCAGGTTCCCGCGTCCGGCGGCCGATAACCGTGGCAGGACGAAGGGACGGGGGCACCCATGTCCGATCTGAGGCACCGTGGGCAACAGCTGCGAGGGGTCTTCCTCTGGCTTTCGGTGATCTTCCTCGTCGCCGCGGGCGCGGCGTACGGCGTGACCTGGTACCACCAGACCGAGCTCGAGGCCGACGCGACCCGGGACGCGCGCAGGCTCTCGCTCGATGTGCTCCAGCCTCTGCTCGTCAGTGCCGACGCCCAGGGTCCCGTGCGGGGCGCTCGCTACGATGAGCTTCTCGGCGCCGTCGAGAAGCGGGTGCTCGCCGGTCCGATCAATGGCGTGCTGCTGCTGGCCCAGGACGGCACGGTCCTGTTCGCCGATCAGTCGGCGCTCGTCGGCCACCAGCAGCCGGCCATGCGCGACGACATCCACGCGGCGATCTCCGGCGTGTCGCAGAGCTCGGTCGAGGACAACCGGTTCCGCACGCTCACGGTGCTCGAGATCGGATCCCCGCCGACGATCGTGGCCGCCGAGCTCGTCAGGTCCCACACGGCGATCGTCGAGGAGTCCAGGGAGCAGTGGTACCCGTGGGTCTGGCCTGGGATCACCGCCGCCATCGTGTGCTTCGGCCTCGCCGTCGTGACGGCGATCGTCTTCTCCGTGATGGGAGCGCTCCGGCGCCGCTCGGCGCGGCACCGTTCGGTGGTCGCGGTGCCGCCCGTGCGGAAGAAGAAGGCGGAGCGCGTCGCCAAGGAGGACCTCCCCGCCTACATGCAGCCCACCTTCAAGGACGAGGTCGCGGCCCGACGGCTGGTCGAGGAGGAGCTGAACGCCGTCCAGCACGAGCGCGACGCGCTCGCCTCGCGCGTCCAG
>JBKPRY010000334.1:0-1972 GCA_046734755.1 Actinomycetota bacterium
CGATCGGGATCTGTGTGGCCGCCGACATCCGCCGTCTCGACGACCTCGCCTCGACCCAACGGATCGATCCGGTTCGAGCGCTAAGGTTCTCGGCCTTCGTCGCCGAATGATGTAGGCGAGGAGGGAAGACCATGGGCGTCGTCCGCAAATCTCATGGGACGGTCATGGCATACGACCCGGGGTCGCGGTGGGCCGCGCGCGCCTGGGCCCTGGTCGCCTATCTCGCGGTCCTGGCCGTCGTGGCGGGCATCGTGGTCTTCGCCGTTCGTTACCAGCCCCTGACGTCGGCGAACTTCGCCTCCGGACCGGTGACGAGCTCCGGCGCGAACGTGGTCCGGGTGGCCTATGCCAGCGGCGGAACGTTCTCCTTCGGCTTCCTGGTCGTGAACGACGGGCCGCTCCCGGTGAAGATCCAGGCGATCCGGGTCACCGGCCAGAACGACCTGCTGGTCACGGCCGGGCTCGAGACGGCGGCGAAACGATACGCGGGCAGCCTCGCCCAGGGCGATCCCTCCCTCGACAAGTTCCTTCCGTTCACGTTGGCCGGCGGCGACCAGCGGTGGATCGCCGTTCGGACGCGCTTCGGGAACTGCGCTCGCTTCGCGGCAGGCGCCTCCCAGACGTACACGCGTTTCAACGTGACCTACAGCGTGCTCGGCTTCACGAAGCACGCCTGGGTCTCGCTCCCCAAGGACATCGGGGTCGATTCGCCTCCCGACCTCGCATGCCCCACGCGGGCGGTCTGACCGCCCGGCCGGCTTCGTTTCCCCGACTGAGTCATTCGGGTGATTGAACCGCCTCACCCTTGGCGCGAGAATCGCTCCGCGGCCCCCGAGCGCCAAGGGGGTTCCCCATGCAAGCACCGAAACTGAGGCGAGGCCCGTTCGGCTACAGCTCCAGAAGCGTGCACCTGGTCCTGGCGGATCGAGACGCATCGCTCGCGCAGGCCTCACAGCGAGCGGAGGCGGCCGAGGCACAGGTGTTGGACCTGCGATCCGAGACCGAGACGTTGAGGACGCAGCTCGCCGACCTGAGGACCGATCGAGACGCCGCTCGCCGGGAGCTCGAGGGAGCGGTTGCGGACGCGGTGCGCCTGCAGCTCCAGCTGACCGCCACCCGACGCCAGTTGGAGACCATGCAGAGCGACCAGGAGGCCATCCAACTCGGGAGCGAGGCCGCCCGGCGCGAACCGGATCTGCAGGGCGAACCCGTCCGAGCCGCAGAGGAGGGGAGCGGCGAGATCGCGCTCATCCGGGAGGAGCTGACCTCGGCGCGCCGGCATTTCCTGATCCAGAGTCAGCAGATCATGAGCGCCGAGGCCAGGATCGAGGTACTGGAGACCAAGGTCCGGTCGCTCCGTCCGGAGCTCGAGGCCGGGCTCAGCGCCGCCGTGGCCGATCTCCAAGCCGCGCGCGCGGCCGTCGACGAGGTCGCGGTCCGTACGGCGCCGGACCCCTCGGTCACGGCCGAGGACGCGGTGGTCCCGGAGGCCGCCCTGGTGGAGATCGAGCGGCTGGCGGCGTCCCGCGATCGCCTGGCTTCACTCGTCGGCGAGGTCCGGTCGACGATCGAGGACGCGGGGGAAGGGGCCGCCGGGATCGGCGACCGGGTCGACGAGGCCGTCGCCCCGCTCGCCGGTGCCATCCACGAGCTGAACCTGCGGCTGGCGGCGTTCGCGGAGCTTGCCGAAGTCCCGAGCGAGGACACGCGGGACCCTGCTTCCGAACGTTCCCTCAACATCGTCAGGCTCGAGGAACGGGATGACGAGGGTCAGCCCGATCCCGCCGACGGAGTCGGAGCCCGGAGCGACGATCCCCACGCCGAGGAGGCCCCTGGGCCGGCCTTCGAATGGATCGTCCCCCCCGCGCCACCTCCGGTCGATCAAGCACAACGCTCGGGCTGACCCCACATGGTCGACCTGAAGCGCAGGCTCTTCGGATACAGCTCGGCGAGCGTTCGATTGCTGCTCACC
>JBKPRY010000335.1:0-1736 GCA_046734755.1 Actinomycetota bacterium
GCAGTACCTGCGGGACGACCTCGGGTTGCACGACGGGGACGTGGTCGTCGTCGCGCCCGACGCCGGCCGGATCAAGACCGCAGAGCGTCTCCGCGAGTACCTGGATGCGGATCTCGCCTATCTGTACAAGCGTCGATCACGGTACGAGGCCAACAAGATCGAGGAGATGCAGGTGGTGGGCGAGGTCGACGGACGTCCGTGCATCCTGGTCGACGACATGATCGACACGGCGAGCACCGTCGCCAAGGGCGCGAGTGTGCTCGCGCAGCAGGGCGCCGGTCCGATCTACGCGGCCGCGACCCATCCGGTGCTCTCGGGCAAGGCGGTGCAGAACCTCGAGGAGGCGCCGATCGCCGAGGTCGTCGTCACCAACACGATGCCGATCGCTGAGGAGAAGCGCTTCGGCAAGCTGAAGGTCCTCTCGATCGCACCCCTGATCGCCGACGCGCTCCGAGCGGTGTTCGAGGAGAGCAGCGTCTCCGAGATCTTCCACGGCGAGAACCAGTAGCCGTTAGGGCGAGTACTGCTCCTCGATCTTGGTCACGACGCCGTTCTGCAAGGTGATCCACCACGAACTCTGACCGCGATAGATCAGTTCGCCGTCGGTGACGTCGGCCTGTTGTTCGATCGCCTGTGCGAACAGCGACAGGTCGCCGTCGAAGAAGGTCTCGCAGCAGTGGTTCCAGTCGAGCAGGCGCAGCCGTAGATCCGGCGCGAGCATCAGCGTTCGGAGCCTCGGGTTGTCGTTGACGACGAAGTGGTCGTTCGGCACCGGACCGGTGCCGCCGGCCGCGTGATACGCAGCGTTGGCCTCCTGCCCGGACAGGAAGTACGCCAGGTCGAACTCGATCGTGCCGGCGTCGACGTCGACGCCGCGCACGTATCCGAAGTGGCGGCCCTCCTCCAGGGAGGCCTCCGGGAACGGCGTGGGCTGCGCGGCGTCGACGGTACCGTGGGCGACGACCTCGCCGGACGCGTCGTAGCCGAGGAGCTCGACGGGCCCGGGCGCGACGACGAGCGCGAACGCGTTCGTGTCCGGGTCGAGCTCGTCCGGTATGTCGAAGACCTCCGCCGGCACGACGGAGCCGTCGGCGGCCGTGCCCTCGACCCGAACCACGTCGATGGGAATCGCTCCGAACGCGACGAGCTGTCGGTCTGATCCTCGGCCCAGGACGGTCGACGCCGGCTGCAGCTTGCTCATCGCCGGCGCCACGAAGCTGGCGCCGGTTCCGACCGACTCAGCTTCCAGTGAGAGGCTCAGACGTCCCTGCGTTTGCTGGGCGAACAGCGTCCACGTCTCGCCGCCGGCGATCCCCTCGCCGAGCACGGCTGCCGTGTCCCCGCGACCCGACGCCGCGAAGGACATCGACGCGAAGGCCGAGTACAGGGCGTCGCGTTCGTCCGTCGCGGCGGCCGGAGCAAACCCGACCCGAGCCTCGAACGTCCGGCTTGCCGCCGTCCAGCCGGCGCGGAAGAAGTCCCAGCCCGGGTAGCACGCCGACTCGGACGCGTCCACGGTCATCGCCTTGAGTTCGACCGGCCACGGTTGGGACGACGCTCCATCGAGCGCCAACGGCTCCTCTTGGACCGTCATAACAAAGGTCGCTGCACCACCGGCCATGCCCGGGCAGCCGAATGTCGCGCCGGGATCGGTCGGCGCCAGCGCCAGGATGATGCGCGGGAGAGGGGACTCGCCCATCGTGGGGGATCCGTTGAGGCCGGCCGTGTCCGGATCG
>JBKPRY010000336.1:0-4182 GCA_046734755.1 Actinomycetota bacterium
AAGGAGGCGAAGGCGACGACGATCGGCCTGGAAGTCCTCGTCGACCGGCTGCCGACCACCGAGGAGATCCGCGAAGCGGTCGGGGGCCGCCGAGCGATCGTTCGACTCCGGCCGCGCTGATGAGGCTCCGCCGAGAGCTGCGGACGGACCAACATGGAGCATCGAGCTCCCCCATCAGGTCGTGGGTCCCTCCGGGTTCGGGCCCTTTGGCCCTGAGCGGTCCTTCGCCCGTATCGGAAGCTGGCTATGTCGGAGCACTCCAGGGGGAGTGGGATGGCGGGACCGATCCTGATCGTCTTGGCGATGCTGATCCTTGCGTTCTCGGCCATCGCGATCGTTTACGCGCTTGGGATCCGGTCCAAGAGCCCAACGGTGCGAACCGCGGCCCGCCGCTTCCACCGTGCGGTGGGCAATCCGCTCCAGATGCGATCGGCGGGCACGTCGGGTACGTACGCGTCCGTGATCAGGCATCGGGGCCGGACGACGGGCACGACATACGAGACCCCGGTCTGGGCGGTGCCGACCGAGGACGGGTTCGTGATCGCCATCGTGTACGGGTCACGCACCGACTGGCTCAAGAACATGTTGGTGAGCGGGGCGGCCGACATCCTGCACCAAGACGTCACCTACCTCGTCGACCGGCCCGAGATCGTTCCCATGGAGAGCGCTCGGGCCTACTTCCCGGCCACGCTTCAGCGAATCCATCGTCGCATCCGCGTCGAGTGGTGTCTGCGGGTTCGGCTGGTCGAGGTCGCGAAGACGCCCGCCGCGCAGGAGAGAGAAGGGAGAAGACGATGGAGCAGCACAGCGAAGACCTCGTGATCCCGTACACGAAGAGCAGGCGCTTCATGGAGGAGGCGATCCGTTCCACCCACAACAAGCCGATGATGCACGGATTGCTCGAAGTCGATGTCACGAAGGCTCGTGGGTACGTGCGGGACGTGAAGGCAAGGACCGGAGAGTCTCCCTCGTTCACGGCGTTCGTCATCGGCTGCCTCGGACGCGCCGTCGACGAGCACCGAGAGGTGCACGCCCTTCGGAAGGGCAGGCATCACCTCGTCCTGTTCGGCGAGGTAGACGTGTTGACCTGGATCGAGCGGGACATCGCAGGCCAACCAGTGGTCCTTCCCTGCATCGTCCGAGCCGCCAACCGCAAGACGTTCCTCGAGATCCACGACGAGATCAGGACCGGGCAGGTCCAGGACGTCGCGAAGATCGACGTGGGAGGGGCGAAGGCGTCACAGCTCCTGCCGGCCTGGCTCTTCCGCCCGTACTTCTCGCTCGCCGTCCGGCTCGGGAAGTACCTCCCGCACGAGTGGAAGAAGCGCTGGGGGACGGTGACCCTGTCGGCGGTCGGCATGGCCGGAAAGGGCGCCGGATGGGGCATCCCTCCATCTTCGCCGTCCATCTGCTGGATCACGGTGGGCGGCATCGGCGAGAAGCGGGAGGACGTCGACGGCGAGATCGCCACGCGCGAGTACCTGAGCCTGACGGTTAGCTTCGATCACCGCATGATCGACGCCGCGCCGGCGGCCCGGTTCACCGAGCGGTTGAAGGAACTGATCGAGAGCGGTTATGGCCTGACCCTGGAGGAGGAGGTGATTGTGGAACCCATCGCGAGGGAACGCGTGCCAGAGGCAGTTGTCCTTGGACGGTAGGCGGCGGCATGCCCGACGGGGTCGTCCAAGCAGCGCCATCACAGCCATCTGGTGGGTCCCGGTGGCGATGAGACGTTCGCCTCTGGCGATCGAGCTCGCACCGACGTACACGGAGGGGAAGAGAGGTCTAGAGGCCATGATGGACGGTTGGGGCTGGTTGTGGGGCGCGTTCATGATGCTCTTGTTCTGGGGCCGTCTCGCCGCGATGATCGTCTTCGCCGTCAGGGCGTTCGGCGGGACCTCTCGCAAGAGCTCACGCGAGGCGATTGACGCCGAGACGATCCTCGAGACCCGCTTTGCGAGGGGGGAGATTTCTCGGGAGGAGTCCGAGGAGCGGAAGCGAGTGCTCGAATCCCGGGCAGCATGAACCCTGTGCTATCACGAGCACGACGCGCCGCGTAGGCAACCTCGTGGCCCCTGGTTTCTGCCAGGCGCGGGGCTGCAGCCTGGCCTCCGTAGCGATCCGCCGCGAGCCGCTCGCGAGCTCCGTCACGTTTCGCCTCGCCCGCCTGAGTTGCGTCCTCAACGATCGACTGCGAGGAAGATCGGACGCTCCGGGCGGTGCTCGTCGGGATACTGCGGGACCAAGGCGGTAGCGCCGCGGGCGGTAGCGCCGCGGGCGGTCGTGCTCGTGTTGCTTGCGGAGATGGAGCGGAAGTTGCCGGCCGCGTGACGGCCGACACAGCACACCGGCAACGCATTCGCCTAGCGTGACGGCCGTGGGCCATCGTGAGATGAGGATGCCCGGTCGACGTCGCTGGTCGGAGGTTCGTCGGTCGCTCGCGGCGTTAGGGATCGTGTGCCTGCTGATGGCGGGCTGCACCGCTGAAGGAGGCGAGCCGGTGGCTGCCGCCCAAGCGGACTCGCCCACGCCAACCCCAGCCCGGAGCTCGGACGCCCTCGCGTCACCTTCTCCCCAGGGCATCTTCGCCGATGTTCGCGGGCGGATCGTCTACGGCAACTTGCGCCTCCGCAGTGGCGGCATCTTCGCCGTCGACCCGAAGCGGCCCAACGATCCGAAGGACAGGATCCTCGTGAGCGAGCGGAGCGGGGAGCCTCTGGGCTGGTCGAGCGACGGCTCGAGGCTGCTCATCCGCCGGGAGGTGTACGACGCGAATCGGGACCCCGTCGCCGACCTCGACCTGTTCGTCCTGAACCCCGACGGCACCGAGACACGCGTGACGAACGACCGTGACTGGATCACCGGCTCGATCTCACCCGATGGGTCTCAGGTCGTTTATTCCTCGCTTGCCGGGCCCATCTACACCGTCGATACACAGGGAGGTGCGCCAAGCCTTCTCCTCGCCCGTACGCGTCGCTCCTTCCCCCCGAGCAGGCCCGGCGGTGCCGAAAGCAGCTTCCGCACGTGGTTGTACAACCCGACGTACTCCCCTGACGGGACGCAGATCGCGTACTTCGATGGCATGGGCGACTGGGGGCACAGCCTGCGGGTCATGAACGCAGACGGGAGCGGCGTTCGGATCCTGATCGACCAGGTCCCGGTGGACGTGGGACACGTTTGGAATCTCGTCTGGTCCCCGGACGGCTCGCGCCTTGCATTCTCGGCTGAGGAAGGTGGGATCTGGATTGTCGGCGTGGACGGCTCGGAACTCACGGAAGTGATTCCCGACGGGGTAAACGTCTACTGGTCGCCGGACGGCTCTCGGATCTCGTACCAGTCTGCCGACGCCCTCTCGGGTGCGCTCGGCGCCCTCAAGATCGCGCCCGTGGACGGGACGCAGGTCCAGGAGTTCGGCTACGGCGGATCCGGGCCGTGGAATCCTCTCCCGCTGTCAGTCTCTCGGTAACCAGGGCTCGACGGCGATAGCGACGACGTCGTCAGACTCGCTTGCCGGGCGAACCAAGCCAGTTGAGCCCCAAGACACCGCAGCTTCTACGACCAACTGATCGACTGGGAGGAGGACTGCACACTCCGGGCGGTGCTCATCGCGTTTGGTGCGGGGGCGACCGCTAGGCGACCTCGCCGAATGCACAAGGCGTCAGGGAACTGCCCCTATCGCCGCTACTCGTCGACTAACGGCGATTGAATCAGCAGCGCAGGAGCCCGACCACCTCCCCGATCGACCCCGCGCCGACGACCTCGAGATCGTCCACCAGCGCCGCCTCGGCCGCGTTCGACGCCGGCACGACCACGCCTCGCAGTCCCGCGTGCGCCGCGGCGATCGCCACCGACAGCACGCCCGGGGTGGAGACCAGCCCGCCCCGGAGCGAGAGCTCGCCGGCGAACGCCCACCCTTGGATCCCCGCGACGGGCACCTGGGCGGTGGCCGCGAGCACCCCCATCGCGACCGGCAGGTCGAGGCCGGGGCCCTCCTTGCGGAGCGTTCCCGGCGAGAGGTTGACGACGACTCGGCGCAGAGGCCATTCCAGCCCGGCGCTCTCGACCGCGGGGCGGATCCGATCGCGCGCGTCCTGCACGCCGGCGCCGGGCAGCCCGGTCAGGGTGAGCGACGGGAGTCCGCGACCCACGTGCGCCTCGACGGCGACGAGATGGCCGCGGACG
>JBKPRY010000337.1:0-2225 GCA_046734755.1 Actinomycetota bacterium
GTTGGACGTGCCCGTTCCAGATCTGCCGAGCGACGTGGTAGCCCGGTTCGCGTGGCTGGATGAGCTCGCCCGCGAAGTCCGCGGCCAGCGTCTCGACGGTTCCACTGTTGATCGTCGCCATTTGGCGCTCCTCGTGTCCGCGCCGATGGTGATCCCGGTGGGAACGGAGGAGAAGTGCAGCGTTTGAACCTGGTTTCAGGCGGGCGTCGGCGTGGGCTGGACCTGAACCGATCCGTCGTACCTGGCACGCGAGTCGTCGGCCGCCCAGCCGCGGCGGTTCCAGGTGGGAAGCGCCCGGGCCAGCGCGCGGGACCCGGTCACCTCGATCGCTCCGGACCGTAGGGCGTCACTCCACTCGATCTGACCCATGTGCCAGCGGGCGAACGCCAGGGGATCGTTGACCACGACGATCAGTTCCACTTCGCCGCCGGGGTGCTTCAGGCAGTACTCGGCGTCGCCACGCTCGATGAGCAGCCAACTTCGGCGGGCGGATCCCGGCAGCGTGGGGTACTCGAAGCAGACCACCACCCGGCGCTGTGGGAGACGGTCGCGATCCAGGAAGAAGTTCGCCCACACCCACAGCACCACGCCCGGATGTGCGTGTTCGGGCTTCAGCTCCGCCCACTTCCGACCCCAGTGCTCGAGGGCCAACATGACCTCCGACAGCTCTCGACCCGCTTTGGTCGGCTCATAGGTTGAGCCGCGGCCGCCTGGCTTGGGGCGGATCTCGATCACTCCGGCGCGCTCGAGCTCCCGCAGTCGCTTCGAGAGCAGGCCGCGTGAGAGGCCCGGGGCACCGTCGGCGATCTCGTTGAAGGTCTGGCAGCCGATGAGGATGTTGCGAAGGATGATGGTGGACCAGCGCTCGCCCAGGAGCTCTGACGCCCGCGCGATGGGGCAGTACTGGGCGTAGGTCCTCACACCCACAG
The DNA here is from genome assembly GCA_046734755.1 of Actinomycetota bacterium. Lineage (GTDB taxonomy): Bacteria > Actinomycetota > UBA4738 > UBA4738 > HRBIN12 > DASSJM01. Next base: position 930 of record JBKPRY010000337.1, read on the forward strand.
TCTGACGTTCATGGGCGACCGGCACTAGTTCACATACCCCAGGGGCCGGGTTCAGGTCTTGCACTTGCCGGGCCGTCCGACCGCCCGGACATTGGTGATCGAACCCCAAGACGGATGACCGAGGAGATCGCCATGAGCTCGTCCGAATACCTGCTGGCCGGTCAGGTGTCCGAGCTGGAGCGGCTCAGACTCCAGTCGCGGGTTTGGGAGCCCGCCGGACGCCGCCTCCTGGAGGAGATCGGCGACGGTCGTGGCTACCGGGCTGTCGACATCGGCTGCGGCGTGATGGGGTGGCTGCGACTGCTCAGCGAATGGGCCGGAACTCAAGGCGAGGTCGTGGGAACCGACATCGACGACGCCATGCTCGCCGAGGCCAAACAGTTCGTGGCCGACGAGGGACTCGGCAACGTCCTGCTCAGGCACGACGATCTGTTCGCGACCATCCTGGAGCCCGCCTCGTTCGACTTGGTCCACGCTCGATACGAGATCACCCCACTCGGTCGCGGGCCAGAACAGATGACCACCTACCTCGGGCTCGTCCGTCCGGGCGGCATCGTGGTGCTCGAAGATCCCGACGTTGCCTCCTGGCACTTCAATCCTCCAGCCCCTGCGTTGGAGAGCCTGATCGCGCTGATCGTGGAGACGTTCCGGCGGACTGGAGGAGATTGGGATGCCGGTCGCACGCACCTGGACCTCTTCCGTCGCTTCGGCATCGAGGCAAACGTCAGAGCCGAGGTGTTCGCGCTTCCGCCGGGGCATCCATATCTGCGACTTCCCCTTCAGTTCGCCACCGCTCTCGAGGCGCGACTGCTCTCGTTGATGGATGCCAGCGAGCTGGAACGATTGCGCAATGAGGGGGAGGTCGAGCTGAAAGAGCCCTGGCGTTGGGGCACCACCTTCACGCTGCTCCAGTCCTGGGGCCGACGGATCACGTAGCGGCACGACGGCGGTAGATCACGGTGGCTGCGCCGGCGGGATCCCGGCGCAGTCCGTCGGGTTGGTCGGGGGCGTACCTCGAGGACGAGGTTGAACGGTGCGTCCGCGGCGCGCCGGACGTCGGTCATGCCCGCCTCGTCGAGGAGTTGCCGCCACCGGGCCTCGCCCACCTGGTTGCCGAGGGCGTGGGGCCCGTGGTGAGCGAGGGCCGAGGGGTGCAGAGGATCGTGGAGCCGGCGAGGAAGACCCGGCCCACCGAGTTGTGGGCGTCCTTGGGCGTGTCCCCGGCGATCGGTTCGACGAGTAGCCGGGTGCCGTCATTGGCCAGCGCGTGCCGCACATGGGTTTCCGTTCCGAGGG
>JBKPRY010000338.1:0-1414 GCA_046734755.1 Actinomycetota bacterium
CCCACCGGCTGTGCGACCGAGTGCTCGAGGCTGGCCATCAGCCGGTCACTCCGCCGAGGGCTCCAGCGCCCATCCGAAGAACCCCGCGAGCGTGATCACCAGGCCGAGCGCGACGGCCGGGACGCCGAAGATCAGCCCGTAGCCGGCGATGGGAAGACCGGCGGCGGCGATCAGCGGGAAGTACGAGGGCGACGGCATGTGGATAGCGTGCCCGCCTCCTCCTTCGGCGCCGTGCTCCCCCGCGTGCCCGTCGATGGCCGCGGCCTCCCCCGATCCGCCGGCCGCCACGGGGACGACGCGGCCGCCTTCGGTCTCCGCGTACTTGCGGTGCCACAGGTCGTCCAGCGAGTGGACGACCGGGATCTCCTCGAAGTTGTACTCGGGCGGCGGCGAGGAGGTCGCCCACTCGAGGGTCCGGGCGTCCCATGGGTCCGCCTCCATCTGCTTGGGCTTGCGGAAGCTCGCGATCGCGTTGACCAGGAACACGAGGACGCTGATCGCGATCACGAACGCCCCGATCGACGAGACCATGTTCCAGAAGGAGAGCCCGAGCGACGCCGGGTAGCTCTGGATCCGCCGAGGCATCCCCTGCAGACCGAGGATGTGCATCGGCCCGAACGTCATGTTGAAGCCGATCAGCATCAACCAGAAGTTCAGCTTGCCTCCGGTCTCGGACAGCATGCGCCCGAACACCTTGGGCCACCAGTAGTAGATCCCGGCGAACAACCCGAAGATCGCCCCACCGAACAGCACGTAGTGGAAGTGCGCGACGATGTAATAGGTGTCGGTCTGCTGGTAGTCCGAGGGCACCACGGCGTGCGTGACGCCGGACAACCCGCCGATGACGAACATCGCGATGAACCCGATCGAGAACAGCATCGGCGTCGCGAAGCGCAGGTCGCCGTTCCACAGCGTCCCCAGCCAGTTGAAGATCTTCACGCCGGTCGGGATCGCGATGATCATCGTCGAGACCGCGAACGCGGTGTTCGCCACCGGTCCCAGGCCGACCGCGAACATGTGGTGCGCCCACACGCCGAACCCGATGAACCCGATCGCGATCCCGCTGAACACGACGAACTGGTACCCGAACAGCGGCTTGCGCGCGAACACCGGGAGGATCTCGGACACGATGCCCATCGCCGGCAGGACGAGGATGTAGACCTCGGGGTGCCCGAACAACCAGAACAGGTGCTGCCAGAGGACCGGACTGCCGCCCGCGGCGACGTCGAAGAAGTGCGTCCCGAACAGCCGGTCGAACAGCAGCTCGACCAGGCCGATCGTGATCACCGGCAGGCTGAACGCGAGCAGGAGCTGCACGACCAGCCCCATCCAGACGAACACCGGCATCCGGAACAGGGTCATGCCGGGTGCCCGCATGTTGAGGATCGTGACGGCGAGGTTCACGGCCGAGACC
>JBKPRY010000339.1:0-1100 GCA_046734755.1 Actinomycetota bacterium
GGGTGGGGCGTTCGCCGGCCTCGTCGGGCGGACCGGCCCGTTCATGCTCGTAGCGCTGCTGCTGGCCTTCGGGTTCGGGTCGCTCCACGCGCTGGGTCCCGGCCACGGGAAGACGTTGATGGCCGCGTACCTGGTCGGCGCGGGGGGACGCGCCCGGCACGCGATCGCGGTCGGGGGGTCGGTCGCGGTGATGCACACGGCGTCGGTACTCGCGCTCGGGTTCGTCGTGCTGACGGTGACCGAGGTCTTCGCGCCCGAACGCGTCTATCCGTGGCTCGGGCTGGTCTCCGGCCTCATCGCGTTCGCGCTGGGGGCGAGCCTGCTCGTGGCGCGGCTCGGCTCATGGGGCGGTCGCCGCGTCGGTCTCGACCACCACCACTCGACCGCAGAGGGCATGGCCGGCCACGAACCTGCGCACCTCGTCCCCCAGGCCGAACCGCTCTCGCGGCGGAGCCTCACGGCGCTCGCCGTCGCCGGCGGACTCCTCCCGTCGCCCACCGCCCTGGTCGTGCTCCTCGCGGCCGTGGCGCTCGACCGGATCGCCTACGGCCTCGCGTTGATCGGGGCGTTCAGTCTGGGGCTCGCGACCTCGCTCGTCGTCGTGGGGCTCGTCGCCCTACGCGCCCGCGACGTGGTCGCCGGCAGGATGTCGGGCAGGACCGCCCGCCTGGTGCCCGTGCTCTCGGCCGCGTCGATCGCGTTGCTGGGTCTCGTGCTGACGTTCCGCGGGTTCGGACAGATCTGACGAGGGTCCTCCGCCGTCGGGTCGGGCGCCCGCCGTTCGCCTACGCGAGCGACCCGAACCAGCTAGGTCCGTCGGTGCTCGGCTGCGTCGGAGGTTGAGCGACCGCCTCCTGCGTGATCCAGATCTCGTCGTACCGGGAAACGTCCACTCCTTCGACCTCGAGCAACAGGACCCCGTCGTCCGGCCAGAACAACTCGCCGACCGGCGTCCACTCGCCGTTGCTCCCGAGCCACAGCTGGTACCCGTGGCCGGGGGCGGCCTCGGGGCAGAACTCGGAGGCGAGGTAGATGGTGCGGATGTCCGGCGCGGAGACCTCGACGATCCCGCTCTCCGGCGGCGTCTGATCCTGTGGCGA
>JBKPRY010000340.1:0-1268 GCA_046734755.1 Actinomycetota bacterium
ACCCGCTGTGCGGGTAGGCGATGAACGGGAAGGTCGACTGGAACGGAACCTCGTTCGCGTCGACCCCGTCGCCCAGCGTCTCCGCCGCGGGATCGTGGCTCGGCAACAGGACCCCCATCGCCACGCGCAGCGCGATGTCTATCGTGTCGTCGGAGAGCCGCCGCCCGTTCGGGAAGCCCTGGACGTCGCCGCCGAGCACGCCCACGGTGCTGCAGGCCGGCGCGCCGCCGGTGCCGCAGAGCGGCGTGTCGATGTTGAGCCGGAGCATCTCCGAGGGCTGGACGCCCTTCGGGCGGTTCAGGCCCTTGACGCCCTTCAGGAAGACGTCGATCAGGTCCGACCGCTGGATCCCCGCCGTGCCCGGATCGGAGTCCGGGACGTTCGGGAACGCACCCGGGTACACCGCGTTCAGCAGGTGCGGCAGCTCGGGGTCGTTCACGGCCGGCAGGAACTGCGCGTCGTCCTTCGGCTTCGAGGCGTTGAAGTAGTCCTTCAGGCCCACCGGCACGACGACCTCGTTCACGAGCGGCATGCCGAGGCGGGAGACCTGCACGTCGGCGCCGGAGAAGGTCTGCGTCCCGTCGGTGTGCTGGACGCGCATGCTGGGTCGTGATGCGGTGTTCCAGATCCCGATCACCGAGTCGTTCGGACCGCGGAGCTGGCCGCGCGGGACGGACAGCGCCATCGTGTTCACGTTGAACCCGGTGAGCGTGTCGTCGCCCGCCTCGCTCAGGTCGCCGCCGTAGAGGAGGTCGAAGACCCGGAGGTCGAGGAAGAACGCATCGTCCGACTGGCCGACCCACGACCGGATGCCGTTCCCGAGCGTCTTCACGGCCGCGTCGAACAGGTCGGTGTTGTAGTTCGGCATCGAACCCGCGCCGACGTTGCTCGGGGCGACCTTCGCGTCGTTCACGAGCCGCGTCGTGTGGCCGTTCTTGATCCGGTACAGGTCGTAGGTCTGGTAGATGTTCAGGTTCGGGTCGTTGAGGCTCGTGACGGGCCCCGTCGCGTACAGGAACGTCGATCCGGACCGGTAGTGGGTCGTGAACCGCCAGCGGTACACGATGTCGGGCCTGGCGTCCCCGTTGTTGTCGATGTTGACGTCGTAGTTCGTGTGCTCGGCCCACAGGTAGAAGTTCGGGCCACCCGCCGGTTCCTCGAACGGGATCCACGAGCTCACGAACGTGATCGAGCTGGGCTGATCCGGGGACCGGAACGCGTACAGGTCCGTGTTGTCGATCTGCGGATCGGCCGCGGTGAGCGGCGCC
>JBKPRY010000341.1:0-1579 GCA_046734755.1 Actinomycetota bacterium
CAGCGAGAGCGTGCGTCGAACCTGGCCCGGGAGCTCGCGCATCCGAGTCACGATGTCGCCGATCTCGACCGGGAACATCGCGCCGCGGATCTGCGCGAGGTACAGCGCCACCAGGTGCAGCGCCGCCATCTGCGTCGCGAAGGTCTTGGTCGCGGCGACGCAGATCTCCGGGCCCGCGTGCGTGTACATCACCGCGTCGGCCTCGCGGGCGAGGGACGACCCGATCGTGTTCGTCACCGCGATCACCTTCGAGCTCTGCCGCGACGCATGCCGCGCCGCCTCGAGGGTGTCGATCGTCTCCCCCGACTGGCTCACGGCCAGCGTGAGCGTGTCCGGCCCCAAGACCGGGTCGCGATACCGAAACTCCGAGGCGATGTCGATCTCGACCGGCACCCTCGTCCAATGCTCGATCGCATACTTGGCGACCAGCCCCGAATGGAACGCGGTGCCGCAGGCGACCACGAACACCTTGTCGACCTCGCGCAGGACGTCCGTGTCCGTGTGCAGCTCGTCCAGCGCGAGTAGACCCTGGTCGCTGACGCGGCCGACCAGCGTGTCCCGGATCGCCGCGGGTTGCTCGTGGATCTCCTTCAGCATGAAGTCGTCGAACCCACCCTTCTGAGCGCGCGTGACGTCCCACGTCACCTCGAAGGGCTCGGCCTCGACCTCGTTGCCATCCAGATCCGTGACGCGAACGTCGCCGGCCCGCACCTCGACCACCTGGTTCTCGTCGATCGGCAACACGGTCCTCGTCTTCTGGAGGACCGCGGGGATGTCGGACGCCAGAAGGTTCTCCCCGTCCCCGAGCCCGACGATCAGCGGCGAGGAAACCCGTACGCCGACGATGACGTCGGGTTCGTCGACGGCGAGGACGACGAGCGCGTACGCCCCGTCGAGCTCGCCGACGGTCGCTCGCACCCGATCCGCGAGCGAACCCTCCTTCTCCTCGATCAGGTGGGCGACGACCTCGGTATCGGTGTCCGAGTCCAGGACGTGGCCGCGCTTCTGGAGACCGGTGCGCAGGTCGGTGAAGTTCTCGATGATCCCGTTGTGGATCACCGCGACCCGCCCCTCGCAGTCGCGGTGGGGGTGCGCGTTCCGGTCGGTCGGCGCGCCGTGGGTCGCCCACCGCGTGTGCCCCATCCCGATCGAGCCCGGGACGAGCCCGACGACCTCGAGGGCGGCGTCGAGCTCGGACAGCTTGCCGGCTCGCTTCACCACCGAGAGGCCACCGTCGATCATCGCGACGCCGGCCGAGTCGTACCCGCGGTACTCGAGACGTCGCAGACCCTCGAGGACGACGGGGAGCGCCTGGTCGGGGCCTACGTAGCCCACGATGCCGCACATGAGGTTCGAGGGTAACAGGAGCGCCGTGCGCGTCGAACGGTGGAGACACCCTTAGTCGAGGGCGGACGCTATGCGCTCGGCGACCGAATCGGCGTGCCTGCGGGCGAGCTCCTCGCTCTCGGCCTCGACCATCACGCGGACGATCGGCTCGGTGCCCGAGGCCCGGACGAGCACCCGCCCGGAGCCATCCAGGGCCTCCTCGTTCGCGCGGACGGCGTCCCAGACCTCCCGG
>JBKPRY010000342.1:0-4136 GCA_046734755.1 Actinomycetota bacterium
TCACCGAGGCGGGCGCATAGCCAGCCTCCAGCATCCAGGCGTAGAACGCCTCGACGTGCTCCCTGGCGACTGCATCGACGGCGGTCGGCATTCCTCGCTCGACCAGGAACACCCGGAGCGCATCGACGCCGGCCATGTACGCGCCGATCGTCCTCGGGGAGCGGTTGGTCGCCTGCAACATGATCTTGAACTCGGGCTCGAGCTCGGCGATGTCGTTCGGCGTGGTGACCTGGGTCCAGGTAGTCATGCGCCCCTCGACTCACCTCGGTCAGGCTCGATCCCCCGACGTCGATCGTAGAGAGCCCACCAGAGCGTCCCGGTGATGACCGCGCACGCCGCCACCGAGACATATGTGAGCGTCGTGAACCGCTCCCCAAGAGCCATGCTGATCCCGAACATCACGCAGGCAACTGAGCCGAGCACAGCACCAACGAAGAGCTGCCGAGGATTGACGCGTTGCAGCCAGTTCGTCACGGGCGGATGTTATCCGCTGAGCTAACGGCTTGCAAGTGGGCTACGGAGCATTTCCCCTGCTAGTGGACCCAAGGGGATTCGAACCCCTGACCTTCTGGCTGCCAGCCAGACGCTCTACCAGCTGAGCTATGGGCCCGCGGGAGGCTCAGTCTAGCGAACCGGCCGCGGCCTGCTCCGAACCGTTCCAGCCGAGCCGAGGTGCGTCGCGCCACAGGCGCTCGAGGTCGTAGTACTCGCGCTCTTCCTGCGCGAACACGTGCACGACCTCATCGTGATCACCGACTACTTCGTGATCGCCTCGGGCGAGACCGACCGCCAGGTCAAGACGATCCTCGAGGAGGTCGAGCGCGCCGTCCGAGACCTCGGCGAGAAGCCCGTCCGGCGCGAGGGAGACGCCGACTCGCGCTGGGTGCTGCTCGACTACATCGACGCGGTCGTGCACGTGTTCGCGCAGGAAGAGCGCGAGTACTACGACCTCGAGCGCCTGTGGCGCGACGCACCGCGGCTCGGCTGGAACGGCACGGAGCAGGCCGCGGCCGGTTCGTTAGACTGAGCCTTCCGCGGGCCCATAGCTCAGCTGGTAGAGCGTCTGGCTGGCAGCCAGAAGGTCAGGGGTTCGAATCCCCTTGGGTCCACTACCTGGGCCGCGGTACCCGTGTTCAGAGCCCGCCCCCTGTGATGCCCCCGTTGCTGCAAGGAATGAGCTTCCGGCAGACGCCTGTCCCGTGCGAGGACCCGAACAGCCCGACATCGGAAACCATGTCCGGTACGAGTCCGATTGCCACATCTTCGGCTCCGACGACCTAGCCGTTGAACCGTCGTCCACGGAGCACTAGCCTCGATCTTCGTGCGTTGGTCGGAACAGCCAAGGGCGTGGCTCCACTGGCGGCGAGCACACCGTCGTCGCCAGGGCCGAGCTGACCCCGAGACGTTCGGCCGGTACATCGATCGGGTCTCGGGACGGCATCGGGTGGACGTCACCTTCGACGACATCCGGTGCGCCCGGTGCGAGGAGATCGGTGGACGACTTCGTATCCCTCGGAGATAGGCTCACCGCTGTGTTTTGGGAGGATGCGGCTCGCCTCGCCAACGGTCTCGGACCAGCGGCGCGTCGGGATCTCCTTCGGGTCCTGACCTCCCCCAGCGAGGTCCGCGCCGACGTCATCAAGGAGCTCCACGAGAGGCCTGACGGACAGGAGATGGCCGATCTGCTGATCTTCCTGGAGGAGTGGGAGTGGGCCCGGCAGGGCATGATCGACGAGCTGTCTCGCGCCTAGGCACGAGGTCCTGTGCGTGTGGTCGGCCGGCGCGAGGGATCAGCTCATTCGCGTGGCCGCTTGAGCGGTGAGGGTGTGGACGGTGTGCTCGAGGACCTATGCAGGTGGACAGCGCAGGAGATGGCGTGTCAGCGGATAACAACGACCATTCCGCTTCATGCTGACCTGCGTTTCTCTGATCAGGACAACGTTTGGCCTGGTCTGGCTCACAGCCAGAAAGGTCAGCGGTTCGAATCCCATGGGTCCACGACCCTGGATGCCTTGACCCTGTCAGCCGCGGCGACAGGATTGGATCCCTAGGTTTCGCAAGCGACCAGTGACTCGCCATTGCGCCAGGCGTCCATCCCCAGCCTTCCATCGTGGCGGTCCGTCTCCGGCCGCGCCGCACGTCGGAGCTAGCATGATCCGGTGAAGTCGTGGAAGCGGCACGGTTGATCTTCGATCGATGACCTACGAGATCATCAACGGTTGGATCGTGGGAAAGCTTCGGGGACCGGACGGTGGGCTGATCCCCGTCAAGCATTTCCCTCAGGGACCCTACGTTCGACGGCAACGCAACAACCCCTTGCTCTGCCTGCACACGACCGAGACGCAGGGCTACGTTGAGGATCTCCGCTTCCCCAGCGAATTCCAGGTCGGCGAGGACGTCATCGGTCAACACCGGCCGCTGTGGGCCAGAGGCTCGGCGGTGGACGAACATGACGATGATCTCCTCCAGATCGAGATCGTTGGGTTCTCCAGGCTGGATCCATGGCTACCGAATCCGGAGAGCCTCTTCCCACTCGTCGCGCTGATGGCGCTCCTGCATCGCCGCAGCTTCGTGGCTACAGCGCTGAAACGCCCAGATCGGTGGCCGGTCCGGCTCGATCGACTTCCGGCGGCCGTGGACACCTACTACAGACGCCGCGAGGTCTGGGACGAGCCGTTCGTGTACGGTCACGTCGAGATCCCCGGCGACGAGCATTGGGACCCGGGTTCGCTCGACCATCCGGCGTTGTTTTCGATGGTGCGCGACGTTCTGGCTGCGAAGGAGGTCGACGGCGAGATGCTTTCGGACAATCAGATCGAGGGGATCGAGTTCGCGAACGGGATGCGCCGGTACCTCGATGGCCCCGCGAACGAGCCCGCCGAGCCCGGGCCGAACCGCCAGGGATTCCGTTTCGCGAGGCGGATCACGATGCATCTCGAGGGTGAGCCAGCACCGGCCGGGTTCGAACCCGAGCGATCCTCGACCGAAGGCATGGACCTGTCACCCGAGGAGAAGCACCCCGGACCACAGGAGGAGGAAGAGGCGTAGAGCGCAGACTCAATGGGTGAAACGTCTGAGAGGAGCGGCCCGCTGACCGCGCAGCCCAGGCGGCGGGCCCTCGACCTTCGCTGAGTGCGCCGCTAGGGGACCAGCGCACGCTCGAGCGCGGCATGGTCGGTCGGCGCTCCGTGTGTGGGGAGCACGACCTCGACCGGTAGGGCGAGCAACGGCCGCAGTCGTTCGACGACCTGCTCGCGGGTAACGCCTCCTCGCAGCCTCTCGTTGATCTCCAACCCGCGGCCGAAGTCGACCAACGTGTCGCCGGGGATCACCGCCTGCCGACGCTCGATCCAGAGCACGAGGTCGTTGTGCTCCCTCCCGAGGAAGGCTTCGATCCCGATCGGAAGCCGGTCGCCCGCCGAGTACAGGTGGGCCTCGCCCCGGCCGACCAGCCAGGCGATGTCGGGGCTGCCGCCGTCGGCGTCCTCGGGGGTGATGCCGAACTTCCGAACGAGGTCGTCGGCGGTGTCGGGCGCCGGTACGAACACCGGCACGCCGAGGCGCTCGACCAGGCTCTGCGTGTCGCGTTCGTGCCACGGCGCGGTGAGCACGACGATCGGCTCGCGGTCGGCCGCGAGGTCGAGGATCTCGCTCGGAACGGCCAGCGGGTCGAACAGGAGCACACTGGCCCCGTCCTCGATCGCGTACGACGACACCCCCTGTGGCCACGGCTCGTCCGGCGTCCAGTCCGGGTGCGGCGCCTGCCAGTGCCAGAGTCCAGCCTCGAGCTCGCGCACGGCGCCATGCTAGGCGTGCCGACGATTCGCATCGCCCTTGACAGCCGATGCGTGCGCGAGGTAGTTTACCGCATAGTTAATTAACCGGAGGATTGAATAGTGAACGTCGCCGATCGGCTAGATCGCACATTCGGGGCACTGGCCGATCCGACCCGACGCGCCATCCTCGCGCGCCTGGCAAGGGGGGAGGCCTCCGTCACCGAGCTCGCGGAGCCCTTCGAGATGAGCCTGCCGGCGGTCTCGAAGCACCTGAAGGTGCTGGAGCACGCCGGACTGGTCTCGAGAGGGCGGGAGCGGCAGTGGCGGCCCGCGCGGCTCCGCGCCACCCCGCTCAAGGAG
>JBKPRY010000343.1:0-1315 GCA_046734755.1 Actinomycetota bacterium
TCGTGAAGACGCAGGTGCCCTCGACGAGCGCGTTGGGGACCTCGTAGGGGCCGGGCGCGAACGTGGTCGCGTTCGAGATCACCGCGATCGAGGACGACGTGTACGCCCCCCCGTCGATCAGGACCCTCGCGCGAACGCACACGAGGTCGCCGCCGCGCGTCGCGCCCGTGCGCATCCAGATGCGGGACGGGTGCCGGTGCACGTGGCCGACGAACGACTCCGCGCGCCCGTACGCCATCTTGACCGGGCGTCCCGTGTGCATCGCGAGCATGCAGGCGTGGATCTGCATGCTCACGTCCTCGCGCGCGCCGAATGCGCCTCCGGTCCCCGCGAGGAACAACCGGATCTTGTCCTCGGGTAGGTTCAGACACGGCGCAAGCTGCTTGCGATCGATGTGGAGCCACTGCGTCGCCACGAACAGGTCGACCCCGCCGTCCTCGGCGGGCACCGCCATCCCCGACTCCGGCCCGAGCGGCGCCTGGTCCTGCATCCCCGTCTCGTAGTAGCCCTCGACCCAGACCTCCGCCTCGGAATCCGGGTCGCCGTGCTCGACGCGCACCTCGTGCAGCACGTTGCCGAACGGGTGCACCCGCGGCGCGTCGGGAACCAGCGCCAGCTGCATGTCGACGACGGCCGGCAGCGGCTCGTAGTCCACGACGATCCTCTCGGCAGCCCGGCGGGCGAGCTCGGGATGCTCGGCGGCGACGAGCGCCACCGGCTCGCCGACGTAGCGAACGACCTCCCACGCGAGCACGGGCTGGTCCGCGAACTCGAGCCCGTAGAAGCGCGAGCCCGGTACATCGTCCGCCAGCAGCACCGCGTACACACCGGGGCTCGCGACCGCCTCCCCGATCTGGATGGAGCGGATCCGCGCGTGGGGGCGCGGGCTCCGGAGCGTGTGTCCCCACAGCATCTCGTCGGCCCACAGATCGCTGCCGTAGGCGAACTGGCCCTTGACCTTCGGGACGCCGTCGATCCGCGAGACCGAGACCCCCACGCCCTCGCGCGTCCGTTCGCCGACCCGCTCGCTTACCCGCTCGCTCACAGCTCGTCCTCCCGCAACCGCATCCGGTCCGACGAGAGCCGGACCGCCTCGAGGATCTTCTCGTACCCCGTGCAGCGGCACAGGTTCCCCGACAACGCCTCGCGGACCGTGGCCTCCGGAGGCTCCGGGACCTGTTCAAGGAGGTCCGCCACCGCGACGATGAACCCCGGCGTGCAGAACCCACACTGGACCGCCCCGGTCTCGACGAACGCCTCCTGCACCGGATGCAACGCCTCACCGGCCGCCAGGCCCTCGACCGTGCGCACCTCG
>JBKPRY010000344.1:0-1653 GCA_046734755.1 Actinomycetota bacterium
GGAGCATCTGAGACCGTACCGTCGAGGTGAGACGAGCGCAACGGGGGGTCGAGCGTGTACTGCACCCGGTGTGGACATCCGAACAAGGACGAGGCGCGCTTCTGCGCGAACTGTGGTGCTGTCCTGCAGGAGGAGACCACCCTCGGCCTGAGCCCGGTTGAGATCGAAGCGGAAGGTTCCGAGGACTTCCCCTTCCCGGAGGACGAGCTCAAGGCGGGGCAGGCCCTCCTGCTCGTGAAGCACGGGCCCAACGCGGGGTCGACCTTCATGATCGAGGGTGACGTCACGAGCACCGGACGCAACCCGGCGAGCGACGTCTTCCTGGACGACATCAGCGTGAGTCGCAAGCATGCCGAGATCCGTCGCCACCCCGACGGGTTCTACATCCACGATCTCGGGAGCATGAACGGCACCTACGTGAACCGCGAGCGCGTGGAGGTCACCAAGCTCGCCGGTCACGACGAGGTTCAGATCGGCCGGTTCCGACTCGTGTTCTTCGTGGGGGAGTGAGGGACGTGGCGACCCGCAACTACCAGTCGATCGGCGAGGTGCTCGTGTCGGTCAAGACTGAGTTCCCCGACATCACGATCAGCAAGATCCGCTTCCTCGAGTCCGAGGGCCTCATCGAGCCCGAGCGCACGCCGTCGGGCTACCGCAAGTTCTACGAGAAGGATGTCGACCGCCTGCGTTCGATCCTGCGGATGCAGCGCGACGAGTACCTCCCGCTCAAGGTGATCAAGGACCGGCTGTTCGAGACCGACGCGTTGGACGGCCAGGGCGGAGACGGCGGTTCGATCGAACCCGTCGCTCCCGAGCCCGACGTGGAGCTCGCGGAGGCACCGACAGGTCTGCAGATGTCGATCGAGGAGATGAGCGCCGCCACCGGGATCGATCGCGAGCGGATCCGCGAGCTGGAGTCGTTCGGCTTGGTGAAGGAGCATGGTCCCGACGGCGCGAGGTACTTCGACGGCGACGACTACATCGTGCTCTCGATCGTCAAGGACTTCTTCCGCTTCGGCGTCGAGCCCCGGCACCTGACGATGTACAAGCACTTCGAGGAACGGGAGGCCGATTTCTTCGAGTCGATCGTGATGCCCCAGCTCCGTCAGCGGAACCCCGATGCCCGTCGGGGTGCGACGGCGTCCCTCGTCGAGCTCGCCAGGGCGTCGCGCAAGCTGAAGCAGGCGTTGCTGCGCACCAACCTCCGCCAGCACCTGACGTGACCCGCCGGCACATGCGCGCGCTCTCGCGCCGGCTGTTCCCTGGGGCGCTGATCTTCGTCCTGCTGCTGCTCCTCGCGTCCGGCGCCGGCCGCGCGCAGACCCCCGCCCTGCAACCGCCTCCACCTACGCCGGTCATCCAGCCGGGCGGGCAGGCCAGCCTCTCGCCGTTCCCCTCGACGCTCAGGACCCCGTCGACCTCGACCGAGGTCCCCGAGATCCATGCGGCGTCGGCCGTGCTCGCCGATCTCGACACCGGCCAGATCCTGTTCGATCTCAACCCCAACGAACGACGACCGATCGCGAGCGTCACGAAGATCATGACCGCGCTCCTGGTGGTCGAGCGAACCGATCTGACCGACGTCGTCACGGTGACCGAGGCCGCCGCGAGCGGACAGGTCTCGGGCGTCTCGGGTCTCGGTCTGGTTGCGGG
>JBKPRY010000345.1:0-4506 GCA_046734755.1 Actinomycetota bacterium
CGTGGTGCTCGGCGAGGACATCGCGACGCGCGGCGGGGTCTTCCGCGTGACGCAGGGCTTCCTCGACGAGTTCGGCGAGCAGCGCGTGATCGATACGCCGCTGGCCGAGGCCGGCATCATCGGGATCGCGGTCGGCATGGCACTGCATGGACTCCTGCCGGTCGCCGAGATCGAGTTCGCAGACTTCATCCACCCCGCGTACGACCAGATGGTCTCGGAGGTGGCGCGGATGCGGTACCGCACCAACGGGGACTTCGGGCTGCCGATGGTCGTCCGTGCCCCCTGGGGAGGCGGCGTGCACGGCGCGCTGTACCACTCGCAATCGATCGAGGCCACGTACGGGCACATCCCAGGCCTCAAGGTGGTCGTCCCCGGGACTCCGTACGACGCGTCCGGGATGCTGCGGGCGGCCATCAAGGACCCGGACCCGGTCCTGTTCCTCGAGCACAAGCGAACCTACCGGCTGATCAAGGGAGAGGTCCCCGACGAGCCGTTCGAGGTGCCGCTGGGCACGGCGGACGTGAAGCGCGAGGGTGATGACCTGACGGCGGTCGCCTACGGCCTTTCCCTGCACCTTTGCCTGGAGGCCGCCTCACGGCTCCAGGATGAGCAGGCCGTCTCGGTCGAAGTGGTGGACGTCCGAACCATCAGCCCGCTCGACAAGGAGACGATCCTCGCCTCCGTCAGGAAGACCGGCAAGGCGATGGTCGTCTACGAGGACAACCGCACGTACGGGGCCGGGGCCGAGATCGCGGCGACGATCGCCGAGGAGGCGATGTTCGACCTGGACGGACCGATCGTCCGGATCGGGGGCCCGGACGTCCCGGCGATGGGCTTCGCGAGCAACCTCGAGCACGCGTTCATGCTCAACGCCGACGAGATCGGTGAGCGGATGCTCGAGCTCGCCCGGTTCTAGCCGAGCCGCGCACACGGAGTCTGCGAGCCGCATCGACCTTCGGTCTCCCCCTTGCGGGCTCAGGGAAATCCCCGAGAGTTCCGATACCTCAGGCACGACCATGGACGATCGACCCGGTGGCTCCGGCGGCAGGTCCGCCGCGCGGGATCTGCTGTGGATCCTGCTCGTCGTGCTCATCCTGTTGGTGCTCGGCTCAGCGACCGGGTTGTTCGAACCCTTCTACGGCTGGCTCGACGCGCGGCTCCGGGGTCAGGTGGGCGAGGCCGTCGGGGCGCTCGTGTTCCTCGCGGCGGGACTCTCGCTGTTCGCACTCGTGCAAGGACGGTCGAACCGACGCGAGAGCTCGGCTCGTCATCGGGCGGAAAGCCGGTACCGGGCGCTCGTCGAGCAGATGCCGGCCGTCATCTACACGCGGGACCCCCGACGGCCCGCCGGCGCGATGGCCATTGCGTACGTGAGCCCGCAGGCGGAGCAGATCCTGGGGCTCACCCGGAAGGAATGGACCGGCGACCCCGCCCTGCGGATCCGCAGGATCCACGAAGAGGATCGCGACCGCGTCCTGGCGGCGTCGGACCTGGCCGACCGAACCGGCGAACCGCTCACGATCGAGTACCGCCATATCGGCATCGACGACACCGTCATCTGGATCCACGAGGAGGCCGTCACGATCGAACGCGATCGCTCGGGCCGTCCCTCGCTGTCGCAAGGGGTGATCTACGACATCACCGAGCGCAAGCGCGCCGAGCAGGATCTCGCCGAGACGGAGGCGCGCTATCGAACGCTCGTGGAGCGCGTGCCGGCGGTGACGTACACCTGGGAGGGCGCCCTCCGCGGTGGGGAGTCGGGCGCGTCGTTCATCAGCCCCCAGGTCGAGGAGATGCTCGGGTATCCGGCGGACGAGTTCGAAGATCCTCTGCTGTGGTCCAAGCTCGTGCACCCGGACGACCTGCAGCGTGTTCGGGCCGAATGGGCGACCTGCCAACGAGACAAGGGAGCCTTCCGTTCGGAGTATCGGATGCGGTCGCGCGACGGCCATGAGCTCTGGGTCCGGGACGAGGCGGTCCCCGTCCGACGTGCCGACGACGGCCATGCGTTCTACCAGGGCGTGATGTTCGACATCACCGAGCGCAAGGTCGCGGAACAGCGTCTCCAGAAGGCCGAGGCCAACTACCGGACGCTGGTCGAACAGCTCCCGGTCGTCGTCTATCAGGACGCGATCGACGACGTGAGCACCGCACTCTACATCAGCCCCCAGTACGAACGGCTGTTCGGCTTCCCACCGGGCGCCCGGCTGCGGGACCCGAAATTCTGGGTCGACCACCTTCACCCCGATGACCGGGACCGCGTCATCGAGCTCTCGAAGTGGACGAATGAGACCGGCGAGCCCTTCTCGGCCGAATACCGATTCCTCGGTCGCGATGGACGCGTCGTGTGGGTGCGCGACGAGGCGGAGCTGCTGCGCGACGCGGACGGACAACCGATGATGTGGCAGGGGGTCCTGCTCGACGTCACGGCCCGCAAGCATGCCGAGGACGCGCTGACCCGTCGCGATGTGGTTCTGCAGGCGATCGGGTTCGCGGCCGAACGGTTCCTCAAGAGCGCCGACTGGGCCGCCGCCCTGCCCGACGTCTTGGAGCGGCTGGGGACGGCGTCGAGCGCCGGCCGCGTCTACGTGTTCGAGAACGTCACGCTCGAGGACGGGCGCCCGGGCATGCGACCGTACCAGCAGTGGTTCGGATCCGGGATCGTCGGGCTCGACGAGGGCACGACGACGCTGGCCTACGACGATGGCTTCGATCGGTGGTGGTCCGTGCTGTCGGAGGGCCGGGAGCTCCACGGGCTGACCCGGGACTTCCCCGAGCACGAGCGGGGGCACCTCGAGGGCGACGGGGTCCGGTCGCGGATCGTGGTCCCGGTCTCGGTGGGCGAGGAGTGGTGGGGGTTCATCGGGTTCGACGACTACGCGACCGAACGGGTGTGGCCGGCAGCCGAGGTCGAGGCGATCAAGGCGGCAGCCGACACCCTGGGCGCCGCGATCGGGCGCACCCGCGCGGAGCTTCGACGCCGCGAGGAACAAGCCGCCCGGGAGGGGCTGGAACTCCGCACCAGCGCCGTCCTGGCGTCCGCGCTCGAGGCGATCGTCACGATGGACGAGCAGGGCAGGATCGTGGACTTCAACCCCGCCGCGGAGCGGATGTTCGGCTACGAACGCGAAGACGTGGCCGGCCAGCCACTCGCCGACGTCCTGGTCCCGCCCGAGCTGCGAACGCGCCACCTCGAAGGCCTCGCGCGGTTCCTCGAGACCGGACGGTCGACCATCCTGGGCAAGCATCTCGAGATGCAGGGGCTGCGCGCCGACGGCGAACGCCTCCCGATCGAGCTGACCATCACGCACGTGCCGATGCCCGGCGCGACGCTGTTCACCGGCTTCATCCGCGACGTCACCGAACGTCGTCAGGCGGAGGACCAGCTCCGCGAGGCGGAGAAGCGTTACCGGGCGATCGTCGAGCACGTCCCCGCCGCGATCTACGTGGACGTACCGGACGGCAGCATGCAGAGCCAGTACGTGAGCCCCCAGATCGAGCAGATCATGGGCTGCACGCCCGAGGCGTTCATCGCGGAGCCCGAGCTCTGGCTCGACCTCATCGTGGACGAGCAGCAGCGAGAGGAGATGCGCGCAACCTACGTGGACGCGATCCGCGAGCGGCGGCCCTCCTGGACCGGCGAGTACCTGATCCGCCGTCGGGACGGGCGCGAGGTGTGGGTGCACGACGAAACCACGTTCGTGACCGACGAGAACGGGACCCCGCTGTTCCTGCAGGGTGTGATGTACGACGTGACGGAACGCAAGCTGGCCGAGCGCGCCCTCCTGGAGAGCGAGCGGCGCGAACGAGAGGCCGCGGAACGCCTGCGGGCGGTCGACGAGATGAAGAACACGTTCCTCGCCGCCGTCTCTCACGAGCTCCGGAGCCCGCTGACGTCGATCCTCGGGCTCTCGCTCACGCTCCAACAGCAGCCCCTGCCCGTCCCCGACCAGGAGGAGTTGATCGACCGGTTGGCGGTGAACGCACGCAAGCTCGACCGGCTGCTCAAGGATCTCCTCGACATCGACCGGCTCTCGCGGGGGATCGTGACGCCGAAGGTGCGGGCCTTGGATCTCGCGTCCATCGTGACTCGGACGGTCGAGAGCCTGGATGTGCTCGACCGGCGGTCGATCCTCGTCCAGACCGAGTCCGTCGTCGTGCCGGTCGATGCGCCCAAGATCGAGCGGATCGTGGAGAACCTCGTGATGAA
Source organism: Actinomycetota bacterium (assembly GCA_046734755.1). Lineage (GTDB taxonomy): Bacteria > Actinomycetota > UBA4738 > UBA4738 > HRBIN12 > DASSJM01. Next base: position 4,211 of record JBKPRY010000345.1, read on the forward strand.
CGGCGTCCGGCACACGCAGCCCGACGTGGGGATCTGGGTACGGGTCTGGTCGCAGGACGGCGGGGCGGTCGTCGCGGTCGAGGACGATGGACCGGGGGTGCCCGTCGAGCTCTGGCACGAGATCTTCGAGCCGTTCCGACAGGGGCCGACCGCGTCCCCGCACGCGCCGGGGACCGGCGTCGGCCTCTCGCTGGTGGCGATGTTCGCCGAGCTGCACGGCGGGCGCGCCTGGGTCGAGGATCGCGACGGAGGCGGGGCGTCGTTCCGCGTCTTCCTGCCCGGCGATACCACCGATC
>JBKPRY010000346.1:0-5007 GCA_046734755.1 Actinomycetota bacterium
GGCGGCATCGACGCCGTAGCAGGCGAACGCGATGCTCTCCATCAGCGTGGACTTGCCGGCGCCGTTGACGCCGAAGATCCCGATCACCCGCGCGGGCAGCTCGAGGTCGACCTCCTCGAAGATCCGGTAGTTCCGCAGAGAGAGCTCGAGCACCCTCATGCGCTCTCGCCCCGCGCGTCCTCGAGGAACCGCGCGCCGAGGGAGACCACACGCTCGCGTTCGAGTCCGGCGAGATCTTGGAGCTCGACGTAGGACAACCACTCCTGCTCGATCGAACCGATCGTCGGGCCGGCCTGCACGGCCATCGCGTCCGCCCCGAGCTCGGGTTCGACCTGCACCCAAAGCGCGCCGGGCACCGCCTCCTGGAACTGCTCGAGCCCTACCTGCCGGAACGACGCGGGGTCGACCTCGTTCAGGTAGACGCGGACGACGGCGCCGTCAGGTGTCCCCTTCGCGGCGCGTTCCACGGCGTCGACCAGCTCGCCCGACGAGAGGCTCGCGGCCGCGACCGAGACCGTCGCGAGCGGTCGCTCGTGCGGGTTCTCGATGTGATCGACCCCTCCCGAGTCGGTGTCGATCACGACGAGTCCCTTCGCGGTCTCGGGCGAGTCGGCGAACGAGAACGTGTCGGTCGAGCCCGCGTACCAGGTGCGCTTGGAGATCTTCTGCACCGCGTGGTAGTGGCCGAGGGCCACGAGGTCGAACGCGCGGTCGAACGCCGACTCCTCGACCTCGAGCTCGTTGATGTCGCGGTACGCCCGCGAGGGAAGCGACGTGAGGGCCACGTGGGCGATCAGTAGGTTCGTCGCATCGGGTAGGACCGAGCCGGAGGCGACCTTCAGCTGTTCGCGCAGGTCGTCGAGGGCGAGCGTCTGCGGGACCGCGTGGACGGCGACCCCCGCGACGTCGGCGCGGACCGCCTCCATCCGCCACGCGAAGGCGACGCCAGGGAAGACGCGCTCGAGCGCGTCGTAGGGCGAGCCCGTCCCGCGGATCCGCGGGGTGTCGTGGTTGCCGCTGATCGCCACCCCGGGCAGGCCGGCGTCCTCGAGCCGCTGCAGCCCCGCCAGGACCTGCGCGAACGTGCGATAGGACGGGCGAGCGTGGTCGAAGATGTCGCCCAGCCACAAGAACCCGTCGGGCTCCTGGCGGATCGTCTCGTCGACCCCCCAGGCGAACGAGCGCAGGAAGTCCTCCTCCCGGACGTTGCGGCCCCGCTCGTCCCGCAGGTGCGCGAGATGCGAACGCCCGAGGTGCGCGTCCCCGAGCGCGACGAGCCGCGCCATCTACTCGGCGAACCCCTTCGACGCGCCCGAGGGCCGGGGCGGCAGCGGCGACGGCCCGGCGACCGACTTCAGGTAGTCCTCGTACAGGTAGATCTGCGCGGGCAGAGCGAAGGGCGCCTCGAGGTTGGTGACGATCGCCTCCCCCGGCATCAGGGTCTGGATCTCGGGCCCGAGGTCGGAGATGTCCTGCTTGGAGCTGCCCCGAAGGATGTTCCGATCCTTCTCGTCGGCGAGGCCCAGGATGAAGAACGTGTTGAACTGCGAGAGCAACTCGTCGTCGATCAGCTTCGGCTGCTGGGACACCGCGCACAGCCCGACCTTGAACTTCCGCCCCTCCCTGGCGAGCCGCGGGAACACGTTCTCATCGGAGCGAGCGACCCGCGACAGCACGCGCTGGGCCTCCTCGAGCGCGACCAGCGTGGGTGGCAACGCCGCGAACCGGTCCCGGTCCTCCAGGTACAGGTTCGCGTAGGCATCGAGCACGGTGCGTGTGATGACCGACGCGACGAGGATCTCCTCCATCGAGGAGAGCCCGCTGGTGTCCACGAGCACACCGAACCCGTCCATCAGCTCGTCGACGATGCGCGCCGACAGTGAGGGCTGCGACGGGTCTCGCGAGATGCACGGCATGTCGAGGATCCGTTGCGCGCGACGCTGGATCACCTGCATCGTGCTGGTCGCGACGCCGAGGTCCTCGGCGAGCGACGCGACGTCCTGTTCCTCGCCCACACGGACGATCCACTCCTCGTGGAAGTACCGGATCAGCCGGTAGATGGCGTCCTCCTGGGCGTGGCTCCACTCGTACGCGGTCTGCAGGTCCCCCTGGGTGAGCTCGGCGAGCGAGAGCCGCAGCGAGGTCGCGCCCGCCCCGGCGGCGCGCGTCGCGTAGACCTTCAGCCGATCGGGCGCCCACGGGTGTGCGCGCAGCCCCTTCCGCGTCCCGCTCCCGCCCTCGAGGTATTCACCGTGCGGATCGAACAGCAGGCAGGCGTACCGCCCCTGCGACGCCAGGATCTGCCCGGCGAGCACCTTCATCAGGTTCGACTTGCCCATGCCCGTCGTCGCGAAGACACCCACGTGCGACGTGAGCGTCTCGCCCTGGACGCCGATCTCGAGATCGATCGTGTCCTCGCCGGAGCGGAGCAGTCCGACCCGCACGTCGCCCATGCGCTCGCGCAGGAAATCGAAGTCCGGGGCGGTGGGCGCCGTCACCCTCGCGAACTGCGCCGGGAGCGACTTCGGCTTGCGGAACGCGCCCGCCGCGTCGATGTAGCCGAGCGGCTGGCACGTCGCGACCTTGTACAGCCGCTGTTCGGGGTCTCGAAGGGTGTACTCGGTTCCGGCGACGTCGCCCGACATGTACGAGCCTGCGGTGCGCTCGGACCACGAGGGATCCGAGGAGTCCGAGCCGTACGTCACCTGGATCACGCGGAACAGGAACCGGCGGCCGCGCTCGGGATCCTCGGCCGCGAGCAGCTCGCCGAGGAACAGGTCCGTACCGTAGAAGGAGCGGAACGTCGACTCGAGGACGTTCCTCCCGAAGATCCGGCCCTTGTAGCCGCCGCTCACCGGGGGGATCCCGCTCGCGCGTTCGCGCTCGCTCCTTGAGCCCCCCTCGCCCCCCGTCACCGGTTCAGCACCTCGTGGAAGTCCTGGAACAGCAGTTCCACGTCGTCCTCGGCCATCCCGCGGCGCGAGAGCGCCTCGCGGAACGCCCGCCGGACATCCACGACGTCGTAGCCGGTGACGCGGGCCGCCTGATGGGCCCGCGCGAGCGGGTAGGGGTACCCCACGAACGCGGGGTCGTCCGCGAGCCCGGCGAGCCGGCCGAGCACCTCGAGCGCCGGGGCCGGCCCGCGAGCGACGTCCACCCGGAACGCGTGCGCCGCGGTCGGGGCGAGGTGGGCGACGAAGATGTCGCCCACGTAGAGGCGGCCGAACACCGGATCGGTCGAGATCCGCGCCGCCCACCGCGACGGCCCGACCTCGCGGTCACCCCGGCGCTTCAGCAGCGTGACGAGCGGCGCATTCCGGCCCCAGTACAACGTCGACGCCTTCACCACGCCCGCGAGCGAGACGCCGCGAGCCACCGCCTCCTCGTGAGCGCGGCGCACGATCGGCTCCGGCACGAGCGGTCCGCCGTGCAGCGAGCCATCGACCAGGACCAGGTCCCCGGGCGCCGCCTCTCGGACCGTTCGTCCCACCGCTCCCCATTCCGCCCACTCGCGCAACGCGTCGACCGGTCGCGGGATCTCCGGCAGGCGTTCGGGTTCATCGCCGCAGAGCTCGGTGAGCGTGGCCCAGGCGAGCCTGGCCATCTCCTCGGACGCCACAGCCCGCACGTCGAGCTGCGGACGTTGCACGTCGACGGTCTGCCCTTCGTCGAACCGGACCCGGGCGGCGCGGAAGGCGACGACCTGGAACGATCGCCCGTCGGCCACCGTGCACGACCCGCCGTCCACCGCCCAGACCGTGCCCGGGTCGACCGGGGTGACGGGTGAGAGCTCGAACGCGTCGGGGTGGCCGGGTACGACGAGCGCCTCGTCGAGGCCGAGCTGACCCTCGACCACCCGGATCTCCGAAGCCGGCCGCTCGAGGAGGTCCACCACGAACGAGGCGGCCGCGTCCAGATGGTCACGCTCGACGAGGTCGAGGCTGAGCACGCGAGCCGTTCCCTCTCGTGCCTGCACTTCCGCCACGCCCCGCAGGGTACCGCGGTCCTCGGACGCCCCGAGGGAGCCCGTTCGTTCGGTCAGCCGAGCGCCTTCAGCAGCTCCCGGGCGATCACGACGCGCTGGATCTGGTTGGTGCCCTCGTAGATCTGCGTGATCTTCGCGTCGCGCATGAACCGCTCGACGGGGTACTCGCGCATGTAGCCGTAGCCGCCGAGGACCTGCACCGCGTCCGTCGTGATCGACATCGCGGCGTCCGATGCGAAGCACTTCGCGACGCTGGAGAAGTAGGTCATCCTGGGATCGCTCGCGTCACACAGGGTGAGCGCCTTGTAGACCAGCATCCGTGCTGCCTCGAGCTGCATCGCCATGTCGGCGAGCATGAACGAGACGCCCTGGAACTCGGCGACGGGCCTGCCGAACTGCTGCCGCTCGGTGGCGTACCGGCTTGCGACATCGAGCGCCCCCTGCGCGATACCGAGCGCCTGGGCCGCGATGGCAGGCCTCGAGTAGTCCAGGGTCGTCATCGCGTAGCCGAACCCGCTCCCCTCCTCGCCGATCAGCCGGTCGGCCGGGATCCGGGCGTCGGTCAGGATCACCTCGCGGGTCGGCGACCCGCGGATCCCCATCTTGTCCTCTTTGCGCCCGAACTCCACGCCGGGGTCGTCCCTCATCACCAGGAACGCCGAGACGCCCTTCGACCGTAGCGACGGATCCTTGGTCGCGAAGACCACGTACGCATGCGAGACGCCGGCGCCGGTGATGAATCGCTTCGTGCCGTTCAATACCCACCCGTCGCCGTCCCGCTCGTACCGCGTCGTCATCGCCCCGGGGTCCGAGCCCGCGCCGGGCTCGGTGAGCGCGTAGGACATCAGGAGGTCGCCGCGGGCGATCCCCTGAGTCATTCGCTTGGCCTTCTCGTCGTCGCCGGCGACCACGAGCGGGATCACGCCGAGCTTGGAGACGAGCGGCGTGAGCGAAACCCCCGCCGAGACACGCGACAGCTCCTCGATGAAGACGCCGAACGCGAGCGAGCCGCCGCCGGAGCC
>JBKPRY010000347.1:0-26220 GCA_046734755.1 Actinomycetota bacterium
CCAGCGCGAGCGCGTGCAGCGCGCGATCGAGGATCGCGCATTCAGGATCGTCTTCCAGCCGATCTTCGATCTCGAGAGCGGCAAGGAGGCCGGGTATGAGGCACTCGCGAGGTTCTCGGACCTTCCCGAGCGGCCACCCAACGTGTGGATCGCGGAGGCAGAGGCGGTGGGCCTGCTCCTGGATCTGGAGCTGGCACTTGCGAAGGCCGCACTCGATCAGCTCGAGACCCTGCCCTCCGACGTGTACCTGTCCCTGAACCTATCTCCGGAGACCGCGGTGTCCGATCGCGTGGGACGCATGCTCGAGGCCGCCGACCCGAGCCGCATCGTCGTGGAGTTGACCGAGCACGCTCCCGTCGCCGACTACGACGAGCTTCGCGAGTCGCTCTCGGGTCTGCGTGAACGTGGTGTGCGCCTGGCGATCGACGACGCGGGCGCCGGCTTCGCGAGCCTGCGCCACATCGTGCGGCTGGATCCGGACATCATCAAGCTGGACATCACCCTGACGCGCCGGATCGAGAAGGATCCCGTCCGCCAGGCGCTGGCGGTCGCACTCGTGTCCTTCGCGAACCAGGTCGGAGCGACCGTCGTCGCCGAGGGCGTGGAAACCGAGCTTCAGCTCGAGGTGCTCCGCCTGACCGGGATCCGGTTCGCCCAAGGGTTCCTGCTCGGATCACCCGGGCCGGTGCCCACCCCCGAGCCCGATCAACATCCGGACCGGTCAACCCTCGGAGGAGTTGTGCCGATAGACCAACAGGCCGATGCAGGCACGCGGGTCAGCGTGCCTGACTGACGGACGAACGGGCGGTGAGCGATGAGATCTGCATCTGGGAGTTCGAAGGCCCGGACGTATCTGTTCGACACGTCCTTGCGGGCCCTCCTCCTATTGGCGATCGCGGGCTCCCTCGTGATCTCGGCAGTCCCCGCCCGCGCCGCTTGCGCGCTGACGGACCTCGCATGCACGAGCGGGAGCGTCACGGAGGTCACCGATCCAGTCACCGATCCGGTCACCGATCCGGTCACCGAGACGATCGGAGGCGTGGTCGACGACGTGAACGACAACGTCCGCCCGGTCGTCGACGAGGTGCCGCAGCTGCCCGATCCGCCAGTCAACGTGACCGACCCGCCGACCGCAGGTGACCCCAACGTTGCTCCCGATGCTCGAACGGGTCATGCCGCTGCCTCGGGTGATTCCGGACACGGGCGCACGGATCCGGTCTCCCGCGGCGTCATCGAACCCACCGTTCCCGTCCAGGCTCTGGTCGCCGAGAGGTTCGTCGCGGGGCTCGATCTGGGTGCAGTCCCCGACGTTCGCATCGGCCCCTCGCCTCCCGCTGAGCGGACAGGCGTCAGTTTCCAGGACGTCCTGACGGCGGGATTCGTCTTCCCCTTCGCGCTGGTGCTCATCGTGGGGGCGTTCCTGCTCGTGCAGAACCGCCTCGACCGCCGCGATCCCAGGCTCGCGCTCGCCCCGGTCGGCCCCGACGTCCTCGACTTCGCGTGACGCCGTGGGAACCGCGCGGATGAACGCGCGCCCTCGAGCGAGCGAGCTCGTTTCTCTCGCCGAGCGGATGGACTCCCTGGGAGCCGTGCGTTGCGGGCTCGCCGCGCTGGTCCTTATCTTCGGCCTCCTTTCGAGGGAGACCGTGGAGGTGTCGTCTGCCGAACTGACCGTTGTATCCGCGAGCTACCTCCTGCTCGCCTTGCTGACGCCGTGGATCGTCAGGAGGCAACCCCGCAACCGCGCGCAATGGGTCATCGCGCTCAGCCTGCTGATCGATGGGGTCTTCCTCTGCTGGGCGACCTACGCGACCGGCACAACCTCCAGCCCGCTCGGGTTCCTGCTCACCGTCCACGTCGTCGCCGTGACCCTGCTCGCGTCCTATCGCACGGGCCTCAAGATCGCGCTGTGGGATTCGCTCCTGTATCTCGTGGTCCTGTACGCCCAGGCCGCGGACCTCCTACCGGTCCACGAGGCCCTCGCGTTGACGTCCCCCGCCGGTAGCGTGGACCTGAGGAGCGCGGCGCTGCAGCTGATCCCGCTGTGGGCCGCGGCGCTCGTCACGGCGACCTGCGCGGCGGCGAGCGATCGCGAGCTTCGAGCCCAGAAGGTCGACCTCGAGGAGCTCTCGGCCGTCCTGCGAGACCTCGACGCGCGTGCGTCGGCCGCGGAGATCCCCGAAATCCTTCTCGATGCGCTCTGTCGCGTGTTCGGTTTCGTTCGCGGGGTCGTGCTCGCATCCCCCGAAGGCGAACTTTCGCTGTTGGCCTACCGGGGGCCCGGCGACCCGACGGATCCACAGCCGGGGCACGACCCGGTCATGGAGCGAGCCTGGAGCGAACGGCGGGCGCAGCTCGCGTCAAGGCTCGATCCCGCGTCGGCTCCACGTCTCGCGGCGCTGCTCCCGGCAGCAAGGAACATCCTGGTGGCGCCCCTGCTCGTTGACCGAGGGTTCCGGCTGGGGGTCGTCGCGGTCGAGCAACCGACCGGGCGTGCCCAGATCAAGCGGTGGGTCGTGGCCCTCGTGGAGCAGTTCGTCACCCATGCGGCCCTGACCCTGCAGAACGCCTGGTTGCTCGACGAGCTGCAGCGCAAGCTGGAGGAGAACCATGCTCTCCAGATCCAGCTCCTGTCGAAGAACCTCGATCTCGAGGTCAAGGTCGCCGAGCGGACGAAGGACCTCACCAAGACCCTTCAGAAGGTCCAGAGCGTGGACGAACAACGACGCAGGCTGCTGGCCCGTCTCGTCCACGCCGAGGAGGATGAACGCAAGCGGATCGCCGGCGACATCCACGACGATCCCATCCAAAAGATCGTGGCCACGAGCATGCGGCTCCAGCTGCTGCGCAAACAGCTGTCCGATCCCGAGCAGCTCGAGGTCCTGGACAAGCTCCTGTCCACCGTTCGCGGCTCCATCGAGAGCCTGCGTCATCTGATCTTCGAGCTGCGTCCTCACGCCCTCGACGAGGATGGGCTCGGCCCCGCCCTGAAGGACTACCTCGAAAGCATCGAGTCAGATTTCGAGTTCAAGCTCGAGCAGCGGATCGAGAAGGAACCCCCCGCCGAGCTCAGGGTGCTCCTGTACCGCGTGGCACAGGAGGCGATCACGAACATCCGAAAGCACGCCCGGGCCGAGCGCGTCCACGTCCTGCTGACGGAGCAGGATGGCGGGTTCCTGGTACGAATCGAGGACGACGGCGTGGGGTTCACCGCGCCGGACACGATGCAGTCGGCCAAAGGTCATCTCGGGGTTTCGGCGATGCGCGAGCGCGTCGAGATGGCGGGGGGCTGGTGCCAACTGCGAAGTCTGCCCGGCGACGGGACGACCGTCGAGTTCTGGGTTCCGGGCGTCGCCCCCGATCCGGAGCCGACGGAGCCGGACGACGACGAGGTCGCCGTCGAGCGCCCGTCCGAGAAGGCCGCATCGGTCCCGCTGAGCGTCGGCGGTCCGACCGTCGAGGCGTAACCGGTCCATCCGCCGCGGCGCGCGATCGCACGAACCCCCCGGCCGCGTGCGTGGCCTTACTCGGTGCCCTGGTCGGCGTCGTCTCCCTCCGTGTGGTCGTCGGGATGGTCGACCGCCCCCGGTGCCTCGTCGCGCACCGACATCGCCGACTCCTCGGGCGCGACGAACGGGTCCCGCTCGCCGACCGCCTCCCCGACCAGCTCGTCCTCCTCGTCCGGCCCGGCCTCGTCGATCAGCCCCAAGTCGGTGTCGCGGATCGGTCGATCCGGACGCTCCTGGGCGAGCCGCTCGCCGAGCGGTTCGCCCCGCTCCTGCTCGTCGGCCGTGGTCCCGAACGATTCGGCGCCGGACGCGCGATCGGCGTGCTCGATCAGCTCCTCGATGGCCTCCCCGGAACCGTCGTCCCACTCATCCGAGTCCTCATCGGAAGGCCGTTCACGATCGTCGACGTTCCCCATGGCCGAGACCCCTTTCATGATCGAGACGCTCCACAGGTCATGATGACGCAGATGGTCGCAGCCGCGCGGCCGGGCTGCGCGCGGGCGGCGCTGCGTAGGATGCACGCATGGCATCCGCGGCGCCGGAGCAGCAGACCTTCTACGACGGGTGGGCGAATTATCACCACCTGCTTCTCGATGCGATCCGCGATCTCAGCGCCGACCAGCTCCGCCTGCGGCCGGCTCCCGGGCTCTGGGCCGTCTGGCAGCTCGCGGGCCACATGGCCGCGACCCGGACCTATTGGTTCCACGACGTCCTGGGCGAGGGTGAGCCCGCGCTCCGCGATCTGTTCCGCGTCACGAGCACGACCGTCCCCGGCGTGGCGGTCGAGGACGCGACCTGGGAGGACGACGAGGACCACCCGCGAGGTCCGGCCGAGATCGTCGAGGGTCTCGAACGGTCGTGGGCGATGATCGAGGACTGCCTGCGGCGCTGGACGCCGGACGACCTGGCCGTCGAGTTCTCCCGCCGGCGACGTTCGGGCTCGCAGATGTTCACGCGGCAGTGGGTCGTCTGGCACCTCATCGAACACGACCTCCACCACGGCGGTGAGGTCTCGCTGATCCTCGGCAGCCACGGCCTCACCGGTCTCGATCTCTGATTCGAGCTGCCCCACGAGGGTCCGAACGTCATACTCGTCGCATGGCGCAGACGGGTTCGGACCGCGACCTGATGGCCGAGGAGGAGCAGCTGTGGAACGAGCTCCACGGGCTCATCGACACACTGCCCCGAGACAAGGTCGAGGAGCCCGGGTACTTCGCCGAGGGGTGGACCGCGAAGGATCTCATCGCCCACCTCGGGAGTTGGCTCGCCGAGGCGGGCGCCGTCCTGGAGCAGATCAGGTTCGGGACCTACCGGCCCGAGGAGATCGACATCGACGCGATGAACAAGAAGTTCTTCGATTCCTTGCACGACACCGCGTATCCGGACGTGCGGGCGCAGGCGATCACGGCCCGAAACCGCATGCTGCGTGCGTGGGGCTCGCTCCCCGAGCACTCACCCGAGGCCGACCGATGGATCGACAAGGCCGGCCCCGAGCACTACGCGGAGCACCTCCCTCGGTTGCGGGAGTGGGTGCAACAGCTCGGCCCGTAAGGGTCGTCGGCCGCAGGCGCCTCAGTGTGACGTTCGCGCCCCGAGGAAGGAGCGATCGCCGATCCACAGACCCGGAGGCGCCGCCAGCATCACGGCGATCGCGTCAAGCCGCGGCGCGTACTTCGCTCGCTTCTCCGTGAAACGTGCATAGGCCTCGTCGAGGGGACGTACCGCGAAGCCGTCCTGCTTCATGTCGTCCAGGACGTCCTCGAACTCGGCGCGTTGGATCACCGCTTCCCGCTCCGTGAGCCGTAGGTAGTAGAAGAGGTCCTCCACGGCGTGGACGCCGGTCCCGTACAGGAGCTTCGCACGCTCGTCGGGCTCGTCGTCCACGGAGGTGATGATGAGCGTCGCCGCATCGAGCACCGAGCCGAGCGACGTGATCCACGAGGTGTTGTCGTGGGGCGACCGGAACAGGGCGAGGAGGGGGTAAGACATGTGGGTCTCGAGCACATCGGCCACCCATCGTTCCCACTCCGCGAAGAGCTCGGGCAACGAGGACGCGACGCCCGCGCTGCCCATCCGGTGGAGGAGCTCGGGACCGGAGGGAGGGGACCCGGCACGCGCGTCGAGCAGCAGTACCCCGACCTCTCGGCGGTTGAACGCCTGATAGAGCACCGGCAGGTACGCGATCACCACGGCGAACAGCCCGAGGCCGGTCGCCCCCGCCGCCACCACGACGGCCCGCGTCGACCCCGTGACGTCGCCCCCGAACCCGAGCGTGAACAACGACGATCCCGCGACGTACAGGGCGTCCGCGAACGATGTACCGCCCCGTCCGATCCCGTCCACGAACGCGGGGCTCCACAGGATCAGGGCGTAGCCCAGCAGGGCGAGGGACACCCAACCGACCAGTAACACGAAGAAGAAGAAGGGCGCAGCCCCGGCCAGGACCCGCTCGCGCGCCTGGATCGTCTTGCGGCGCACGCCGACCCATCTCCACGGACGCCACATCGGCCGGAACAGGATCCGACTCAGGCGGGAACGGCCGCGTGCCGCCCGCGGCATCACCAGCGTTCGGAACACGTCGAGCAACGTCCACAGAAGGATCACGATGCCCGCAGGGAGCGCGACCCACCGCATCGCCGCAGCCTACCGTAGTGACCTCGCCGGCTCAGGCGACTTCGGGGACGAACGGGGCGAGGAACGCGCGCAAGACGCCCGCCGGCTCGATCGAATCATCCAGCGACTGTTGGTCGACAAGGCCGTCGGCCAGGGTCGCGAAGCCGACGCCGAGCGTCACCTCGTCGGCCTGGGGCACCATCGACCCCGCATCCTTCAGCTCGCCGAACAGCATCACGTAGCCACGATGCCACCGGGCGTACTCGGTCGACATCCGTGAATGCAGCCGGTCGTCGTAGGCGCTTTGCGCCATGAGCTGGAGGTGGACACGCATCACCTCGCGTGTCGCGGGCTCTGCCATCCACCGGATCACAGCATCGAGCTTCCCGATCGGGGTGCCCGGACCGTTCACGAGCCGCTCGAGCGGATCGATCCAGTAGTGCCTCGCGTGATCGACCACGGCGAGGACCAGGTCGTCCTTGCTCTCGAAGTAGTAATGGCACATGCCGTGCGAGATACCGGCGGCGCGCGCGACGTGCCGGGTCGTGAGTCCGGCGAGGCCTCGCTCCGCGATGACGCCCCACGCCGCCTCGACGATGCGCTGCCGTGTCTCGGTCCCCGGGCGTTCCCGTGCCTCGACGTCTTCGGCCACGGAAGCGAGTATATGTTGACCAAGCGCTCGGTCGAATGCTAGAAACCGGCCCAGTCGGCGCTCGAGGGGGACCGTCATGACGCATCGTCGCTCGTACTGGCTCGCGCTCCTCGCAACGGTCGCCCTGTCGGCGGCCTCCTGCACGGGGACCGGGGAATCGTCGGGCGCGAGCGGCTCGACGAGTCCCGGGCTCGATCGGGATCCGAACACGCTCGTTGTCGCCGTGGATGCGTTCAACGCTGACTTCGATCCCGCGAGCGCGTACCTGTTGAGCGAAGCGTTGATCTGGCGTGGCATCTACGAGAGCCTGATCCGGCTCAAGGGCGACAGCGCCAGCGAGGTCGAGCCCCTGCTCGCCGACTCGTGGGAACCGAACGCCGACGCATCGAGTTGGACGTTCCACCTGCATCCGGGCATCACGTTCAGCGATGGCACGCCGTTGGATGCCGACGCCGTGAAGACCAACTATGTCCGCACGATCACGATCGAGCTTGGGACGCAGTTCATCCTCGGCTCGTTCCTGCCCAAGCCGGAGAAGCAGATCGTCGTGGAGGATCCGCAGACGATCCGGTTTGATCTCGCGTACCCGTACCCGCACTTCGACGTCGTCATGGCCGCGCAGTACGGGACCGGCCTAGTGAGCCCCAAGGTCTTCGAGGAGCACTCGACCGGCGAAACCGATCAGGGGCACGAGTACCTGCTCTCGCACGCGGTCGGCACGGGCCCATACGTGCTCGAGACGCTCGAACCGGGCAACCAAGTCGTACTGACGCGGAACGAGGATTACTGGCGCGGATGGGACGGCCCGCACTTCGACACGATCATCATCCGCTCGATCCCCGAAGCTTCGACCCGGCGCCAGCTCCTCGAATCGGGCGACGTCGACATCGCGTACGCCGGGACGGCCGAGGACACGGCGGCCGTGCGCAGCGACGGCCGCTTCGTCGTCGGGGACTTCAAGAACCTGGACATGACCTACATCATCCTCGGGGCCTACGGGCCGCTCGAGACGCCTGAGGCGCGACAGGCCATGAACTACCTGTTCCCGTACGACGATTTCCTCGGCACGATCATGAAGGACACGCTCGAACGCGGCCACGGCCCCTTCCCCGATCTGCTGTTCACCCACGACCCGGACGTCTTCCTCTACGACACCGACGTCGAGAAGGCCCAGCAGCTACTCAACCAGGCCGGGGTACAGCCGGGCACCGAGCTCACGTACGAGTACTACACGGGATTCGGCAAGGAGGCCGGACTCGTCATGCAGCAGCAGCTCGAGAAGGTAGGCCTGAAGCTCCGGCTCATCGAGAAGGAGTTCTCGGCGATGAACGCCGACCTCACGACCGATCGTCCGGTGAGCGAGCGGGCCAACATGTACTACTGGGGTTGGTGGCCGGACTACAACGACCCCTCCGACTATTCCTGGGTGATCTTCAACAGCGACGCGGCGCCAGACAAGTGTCCCTGTTACAACAGCGGCTACTACCACAACGGCCGCGTGGACGAGATCATCTACGACGGGTTCAGCCAGACCGACGACGCCAAGCTGACGGATGAGATGTACGAGGCTCAAGACCTGATGACACGCGTCGACCCACCGATCATCCCGGTCGGACAGCAGCTCGACGAAACCTATTTCCGGAAGGACATCCAGGGCCAAGTGTTCAACCCGCTCTACATCCTCACCTGGGACTATTACGCCCTGTCCCGCGGGTAGGGGTCTTCCCGCGTGCCCACCAGGCTTGCTCGGGGCCGGCAGTGCGCTTAGAGTGACGCTCTAGATGGAAGCAGAAGCCCCCCGCGCCGCAAGGGCGAGGGACCGGGTCCTGCGCGCCGCGATGGACATCATCGTCGACCGAGGCCTGGACCGCGTTCGCCTCGCCGAGATCGCACGCCGCGCGAACATGAGCGAAGGCCACGTCCTGTACTACTTCGGAACGAAGAACAGGATCCTCGCCGAGACGCTGGTCTGGAGCGAAGCGGGCGTCACCGAACGCCGCCGCGCCGCGCTGGAAGCGGCGGCCCCCGGGTGGGATCAGCTCGAGGTCTTCGTCGACTTCTATCTCCCGCGCGACTACCAGGATCCGGTGTGGGCGCTTTGGGTCGAGGCATGGGCTCGGCGACACATCGAAGATCAAACCGCCCCCCTACGCCAGACCGCCGAAACCTGGAGGCACGACCTCCTGCTCATCCTGGACCGCGGCCGGCAGCAGGGGGCGTTCGGGAAGAGCCCGCTGTCCTTCGCAAACCGGCTCATCGCGCTCATGAATGGGTTCGCGATCGAGATCCTCGAGCGGGCCTCTCAGCGCGATGAGGTCGTCGAGACCGTGCTCGAACAGTGTCATCTCGAGCTCGACCCCCTCCCGCGCACGCGGCGCACGACTGCCCAGCGATCGTCCAGCGGTTGAGTCGTTCTCGACCCGCCTGCCCCTTGCATTTCGGACCTTGGCGTGTTTAGAGTGCCACACTAGAGTCACGCTCTAGATTGGAGCGACAAGATGGGTGCGACGCTGAGGCCGTCACTCCGCACCTTCTTCGGTGGTCGGCAGCTGTCGGGTGGGCCCGAGGACCGCTCCGCCTTCGCCTACGTCGGCCTTCCCACCGGCTCTCCCTACGATCTCGAACCTCCTTCGCCGGCCGCCGACGGTCCCGAGCACGTTCGCAACATGTCGTGGGAACAGGAATGCCCGTCGGATGCACACCACTACGATTTCGATCTCGGCGGCCCCCTGATGCCGTCGGGTTCACATCCCGACCTCGTCGACTATGGCGACGTCGTCGCGGACCTGGCTGACCTCCGGGAGAGCAAACGCTTCGCGACCCAGGTGGTGCGATCGGCTCTGGATCGCGGCGCGTTGCCCCTCGTGATCGGCGGGGACCACTCGATCACGTCGATCGTGGTTGCGGCCTATGAGGCCTTCGGGCCGCTCAACGTGCTGCACGTCGACGCGCACCTCGACTTCCGGGATGAGGTGAGGGGCATCCGCGATGGCTATTCGAGTCCGATCCGGCGGGTCCGCGAGATGCCGTGGGTCGGTTCGATCGTGCAAGTGGGGCTCCGCGGCGTGGGCAGTGCTCGTGCTCAGGAGGTCGATGACGCGCGTGAGGCCGGCAACATCCTGATCACGGCCGACGACCTCCACGATCGGGGCGTCGACGCCGTCCTCACACACATCTCGTCCGACGCCCCGTGGTACCTCACGATCGACGTGGACGGGCTCGACCCCTCGATCGCGCCGGCCACGGGGTTCCCGGTTCCCGACGGCGTCACGTATCGCGAGGCGGCGGCGCTCGTACGAGGGCTCGCGGACCGCGGCCTCCTCGCCGGCATGGACGTCACCGAGATCCATCCGGCGATCGACCTCCGAGGCCTGACGGCCCTGACCGTGCTTCGGCTGCTCGTCATGGCGATGGGCCTATCGGTGCGAGCGTGCGGGCGCGAGGACCATGTGCTTCCCGCCCAGTTGACGAGGCAGCCATGAGGCACGGCCCTGTATCGGGGAGGCGGACGATCCGATGCTGATCGATGTCCACGTCCACGTCTCCGAGTCCAAGGCGATCGGCGCATGGTCGAAGGCCGCCTACGAGATCTGGGAGTACGGGGCCAAGGACGACGTGCGATTCGGCCCCGCCTCCGGAGACATCGACGACCTCCGCGAGGCCATGCGCGCCGGAGAGGTGCGGCACGCCGTCGTGGTCAACGCGTTCTCCGTCGACGAATGGCAAGGTCGAAGGCTTGCCGGCTTCGAGAGCTCCACCGAGCGCGGGTCGTCGGGCGACGACCTGATCGCCTTCAACGCGTGGCTCGTCGACGCCGTCGCCTCTCTCCCCGACGTCACGCCGTTCGTCGCGGTGGACCCGTCGGTGCTGTCGTTCGAGGCGCTCGCGGAGCACCTCGACGACATGCGGGGAAGAGGCGCTCGCGGGGTGAAGATCCATCCCGTCGACCAGCGGTTCATCGTCTCGGATCCGCGCATGCTGGCTGTGTACGAGCTCTGCGCGGAGCTCGACCTTGCGCTGCTCTCCCACAGCGGCACCTCGCGCGGCAACGTGCAGTTCGCCGAGCCGCAGGCATTCGACGCGATCGCGTCGGCGGTGGGCGGTCTTCTTCTGGTGGTGGCGCATCTCGGCGGCGGGAGTTGGCAGCAGGTCCGAGATCTCGCCGAGCGCCATCCGGGGATCACGTTCGACCTCTCCGAGATCGTCGCGTGGGTCGGCGCTCCCAACGCGCCCGACGACGACGAGCTGGTGCGCCTGATCCGCGACGTAGGGGTGGAACGCGTGATGTTCGGCAGTGATTTCCCCTGGTACGACCCGGGAGAGATGGTCAAGGCGGTCCGGACCTTGCCCGGTCTGTCCGACGGCGAGTTGGCGGCGATCCTCGGCGAGAACGCGGCGAGGATCCTGCGCCTGCCCGTCTGACGGTCCGGGCCTCGTGGGGAGGGCGCGATGAACGGGCAAGGATCGGTCAAGCGGGGACGCCGGCTGGCTCTGTCGGCCGTCATCGTCGTCACGATGGCCGGATGTACGGGCGCCGGCTCGTCGGACGGCGCGAGCGGCGCAACGACGCTGGGACGGGACCCGAAGACGCTGGTCGTGGCCGTCGACGCGATCGATGGCGACCTCGATCCGGCGAGCTCCTATCTGGTCAACCAGGCCGTGATCTGGCTGGGGATCTACGAGGGCCTGATCCGCTTGAAGGGTGAGAGCGCGAGCGAGGTCGAACCGTTGCTCGCCGATTCGTGGGAGCCGAACGCGGACGCCTCGAGCTGGACGTTCCATCTGCATCCTGGTGTCACCTTCAGCGACGGCACGCCGCTGGATGCCGAAGCCGTCAAGGCCAACTACGTCCGGACCATCACGATCGATCTCGGGACCGGCTACATCCTGGGCTCCTTCCTCCCGAAGCCCGACAAGCAGATCGTCGTCGAGGATCCCCAGACGATCCGGTTCGACCTCGCCTATCCCTATCCACGTTTCGACGTGGTACTGGCAGCCGAGTACGGGACGGGACTCGTCAGTCCGGCCGTGTTCACCGAGCACTCGACCGGACCCGACGATCAGGGGCACGAGTTCCTCCAGGGCCACGCCGTCGGCACCGGGCCCTACATGCTCGAGAGCTTCGAGGCCGGCAACCAGGCCGTCCTGGTCCGCAACCCGACGTACTGGCGCGGTTGGGAGGGATCGCACTTCGACAGGGTCATCCTTCGGTCGATCCCGGAGGCCGCCACACGGCGCCAACTCATCGAATCGGGGGAGGTCGACATCGCGTATGCGGGGACCGCCGAGGACACCGCGGCGATCAGGGACAACCCAAACCTGGTCGCCGGGGCCTTCAAGAACCTGGAACTCGTCTACATCATCCTCGGGGAATACGGACCGCTCGCGTCGCCCGAAGCCCGCCAGGCGATGAACTATCTGTTCCCCTACGACGACTTCGTGAGCACGGTCATGAAGGACACGTTCGTTCGAGCCAACGGCCCGTTCCCCGACCTGCTGTTCACCCACGATCCGGACGTGTTCACCTTCGACACCGACGTCGAGAAGGCCAGGGAGCTGCTGTCGCAAGCGGGGGTGGAACCCGGAACCCAGCTGACCTACGAGTACTACACGGGGTTCGGCAAGGAGGCCGGACTCGTCCTGCAGCAGCAGCTCGAGAAGGTCGGGCTGAAGCTGAGGCTGATCGAGAAGGAGTTCTCGGCGTTCAACGCCGACCTGACGACGGACAGGCCCGTTTCGGAGCGCGCCAACATGTACTACTGGTCCTGGTGGCCCGACTACGACGATCCGTCGGACTACTCGTGGATCATCTTCAGCAGCGACGCGGCCCCGGACGCGTGTTCGTGCTACAACAGCGGCTATTACCACAACGCGGAGGTCGACCAGATCATCGACGACGGGTTCGAACAGACGGATCCGGCCACGCTGACGACCGAGTTCGCCAGAGCCCAAGACCTCATGACGCGGGTCGATCCCCCGGTGATCGCGGTTGGGCAGCATCTGGAGTCGACGTACTTCCGCGACGATATCCAGGGGCATGAGTTCAATCCCTTGTACATCCAGACGTTCGACTTCTACGCGCTCTCTCGCGGCTAGCTACCGCTCGCTCCGAGCTCGACCGTGGGGAGCGCGATGGGCCGTCTGATCGCGCGACGCCTCGTGTTCATGGTTTTCGTGTTGTGGGGCGTCACCCTCATCACGTTCTTCCTTTCCCGAGTGGCGCCCGGTGACCCCGCTCGGCTGATCGCAGGACCGCGGGCCAACGCGGCGGCCCTCGAGCACATCCGTCAGATCTACGGCCTCGACCAGCCGCTCGTCCAGCAGTACATCACCTACATGAGCGACCTCCTGCACGGCGACCTCGGCACGTCCTTCGTGACCCGGCAGCCGGTGCGCTCGGACCTGGCGACCTTCTTCCCGGCCACCGTCGAGCTCGCTCTGTTCGCGATGCTGATCGGCTCCACCGTCGGGGTGCTGTTCGGGGTCGTCGCGGCCCTTCATCGAGGCGCCCCCGGCGACGTCGGCGTGCGGTTCGTTGCGATCGCCGGCCTTTCGCTGCCCGCGTTCTGGCTGGCGATGCTGTTCCAGCTGACGTTCTACTCGCGACTCGCATGGCTGCCTTTCGGAGGGAGGCTCGCTACCGGCGTCCCCGCTCCTCCCGCCGTGACCGGCCTGTACACCGTCGACAGCCTCCTGGCCGGCCAGTGGCATACGTTCGCCGACGCGGTCACGCACCTGGTGTTGCCGGTCGCGGTCCTTGCGCTGGCCGAGGTGGGGCTGATGGCGCGCATGGTTCGCACCAGCATGCTCGAGGTGCTCGGCGAGGACTACATCCGGACCGCTCAGGCGAAGGGCCTCAGCCGGCGGCGGGTGCTGATGCGGCACACGCTCCGGAACGCGCTCCTACCGGCCGTCACGATCCTGGGTCTGGAATTCGGGCTGCTCGCCGGAGGGGTCTTCCTCGTCGAGACGATCTTCGCCTGGCCGGGCGTCGGGCGGTACGCCTACGACGCGATCCGAGCCTCCGACTACAACGCCACGATGGGCGTGACCCTGGTGATCGCGCTCGTGTACGTCCTGGTCAACCTGGTGGTCGATGTGGTCTACCTCTTCCTCGATCCCAGGATCCGTTACACGTGATCGAGGTCACCGCCGTCGAGCCGGTCCGCGCCCATCGGCGCCTGGACTCGGTCACGGGCTTCCTCCACGCGTCCCGCCTGAACGTCATCGCCGTCATCATCGTCGGCCTCGTCGTGGCTGTCGCGATCTTCGGAACGTTCGTGGCTCCCTACCCGCCGAACCACATCGACCTGCTGCAGCGGTTGCGTCCGCCGTCGGTGCACCACCTGTTCGGTACCGATGACTACGGGCGCGATCTGTTCAGCCGGGTGCTCGCGGGGGCGTGGATCTCCCTGTACGTGGCCACGGTCATCCTGCTGACGTCCGTCGCGATCGGCACGATCCTCGGAATCGTCTCCGGTCTGGTGGGCGGCCTGACCGACGAGATCATCATGCGCGCGACCGACCTGTTCCTCGCCTTCCCGGCCCTGATCCTCGCAGCCGCCATCGCGGCCACCCTGGGACCGAGCCTCACCCACACGATGCTCGCGCTCTCGACGGTGTTCTGGCCGTGGTATGCGAGGCTCGTTCGTGGCCAGGTGCTCACCTTGCGGGAACGCGAGTTCATCCTCGCCGCGCGGGTCGCGGGGGCGAGCACCGGCCGCATCGTCTTCAAACACTTGTTGCGCAACGTCTTCCCGCTCGTGATCGTGCAGGCCTCGCTGGACGTCGGCTACGCCATCCTGTTCACGTCGTCGCTCTCGTTCCTGGGACTGGGCGCACAGCCCCCCACGCCCGAATGGGGTGCGATGATGACCGACGCGAGAAGCTTCCTCGAGGACTTCTGGTGGTACCCGACGTTCCCCGGGCTCGCTCTGGCCGTGACCGTGGTGGGCTTCAACCTGCTGGGCGACGGCCTGCGTGACTGGCTGGACCCGCGGCTGCGGGGCTCCCTGCGAGCCGGCCGATGGTAGGACCCGGACGAAGGGCGAGAGGACCCGGTGGACACGGTTGGCACAAGACGAGGGGCGAGGAGGACGGATCATGAGCAGGCCACTCCCGGTCACCGCGGTCCAGGCCGCGCCGGTGGCGTACGACGCAACGGCGACCTATCAGAAGTTCGAGACGGAGCTCGCGGCACTCAAGACCTCGTTCCCGCAGACACGCCTGTTCGTCTACCCCGAGCTCTACCTATCGGCGATCGCCGGCATGGCGACCGCGTTCCCGAGGGGCTACGACGCCTCGGTCGCGGAACCCATCCCCGGTCCGCTCATCGACCGGCTGTGCAAGCTCGCCGAGAAGCTCGAGATCTGGCTGGTCCCTGGATCGATCTATGAGAAGGGCGAGGACGGCAAGATCTACAACACGGCGGTCGCGATCTCGCCGTCGGGCGATATCGTCGCACGGTACCGCAAGGTCTTCCCATGGCAACCTTGGGAGCGGACGAGCCACGGGAACGAGTTCGTCGTGTTCGACCTCGACGGGATCGGCCGGGCCGGGCTGATGATCTGCTACGACGGCTGGTTCCCGGAGGTCTCGCGCCACCTGGCTTGGAAGGGCGCCGAGGTGATCCTGCAACCCACGGCGACCGCGACGACCGACCGGGCGCAGGAGCTCGTGCTCGCCCGCGCCAACGCGATCGTCAACCAGGTGTACGTCGTGAACCCGAACATGGGCGGTCGTCCCGGTCCCGGACGCAGCATCATCGTCGACCCCGAGGGGCATGCCCTGCAGGTGGGCGGCGACGGCGAGGAGTACCTCACCGAGGTCCTCGACCTGGACGCGGTGACGAGGGTCCGCGAGTTCGGTTCGGTCGGACTCAGCCGGATGTGGGACCAGCTCGAACGAGAGGGTCCCGAGATCGACCTGCCGATGTACGGCGGGACCTTCCAGCCTCGTCCGAAGCCTCCGGGGTGAGCTCGGCCGCGAGGAGCTCGAGCAACACGGGACCCGTTTCGGCGCCTCCCTTGCTCGACGTCAGGGACCTACGGGTCCGCTTCCGGATGCTGGATGGGACCGTCTACGCCGTGAACGGGATCAGCCTTCACCTCGAGAGGGGCGAGACCCTCGGTCTGGTCGGCGAGTCCGGCTCGGGCAAGAGCGTGACGAGCCTCGCCGTGATGCGCCTGCTGCCGCCGCAACCCGCAGCCGAGGTGGACGGCGAGATCGTGTTCGACGGCCGTGACATCGCGCTTCTACCTGAGAAGCAGATGCGACCGTTGCGTGGGCGCGACATCGCGATGGTGTTCCAGGACCCGATGACGAGCCTGAACCCCGTGCTCCGGATCGGTGAACAGGTGGAGGAGACGATCCTGGCGCACCGCGAGATCGACTCGGCGGGCGCACGAGCCCGGGCCACCGAGCTCCTCCGGATCGTGGGGATCGCCGACCCGCAACGTCAGATCGAGCGGTATCCGCACGAGTTCAGCGGGGGGATGCGCCAGCGGGTCATGATCGCGATGGCCCTTGCCCTGGAACCGAAGCTGCTCATCGCCGACGAGCCGACGACGGCCCTCGACGTCACGATCCAGGCACAGGTCCTCGAGCTCTTGAAGAAGCTGACGATGGAGACGGGGACGGCCGTCATCCTGATCACGCACGACCTCGGCGTCGTCGCGCGGATGACCCGACGGGTCGCGGTGATGTACGCCGGCATGATCGTGGAGTCCGCGCCGACCGGGGAGTTGTTCGCGGATCCGAGGCACCCCTACACCGTCGGATTGCTGCACTCGATCCCTCGCCTTGAGGGAGCCTTAGGGATGCTCCGTCCGATCGAAGGATCGCCGCCGGATCTTCGGCGGGAGCCCCACGGGTGCCCGTTCGCACCACGATGCGCCTGGCGGCTCGACACGTGCTGGGACCAGATGCCCGAGCTCCTCCCCCGCGAGGGGGCTTCCGACGTCACTTCGGAGCACCTCGTCGCGTGCCACAACCCCGTGACCCCGACGGAGGTCGAACTCGCACACCCCGACCGCCCCGGCTTCCAGCCAGCGCCTCCACCTCGGGTGGTGGCGTGACCTCGAACGATCCCCTGCTCGAGCTGCGCGACGTTCAGGTCCACTTCCCGGTCACGAAGGGCATGCTCCTTCGGCGGGTGATCGGTGTGGTTCGGGCGGTCGACGGGGTGGATCTGAAGGTCCTCCGCGGCCAGTCGGTCGGTTTGGTCGGTGAGTCCGGATCGGGCAAGACCACGCTCGGACGAGCCGTCGTCGGGCTCGCGAGGCCGACCTCCGGAGCGATCGTGTTCGACGGCGAGGATGTCTGGTCGCTCGGTCGCGACGAGAGGAAGCGACTTCGACGGCGCGTCCAGATGGTGTTCCAGGATCCGTTCGCGTCCCTCGATCCGAGGATGACCGTCGGCAACAGCATCGCCGAGCCGCTCGAGATCCATCATCTCGGCTCGCGGGCCGAGCGGGCGAGCAAGGTCGCCGAGCTCCTCGAGATCGTCGGCTTGCATCCGAGCCATACCGACCGGTACCCGCACGAGCTGTCAGGTGGTCAGCGCCAGCGCGTTGGGGTCGCCCGGGCGCTGTCGCTGAACCCGGACTTCGTCGTGGCAGACGAGCCCGTGAGCGCGCTCGATGTGTCGATCCAGGCCCAGATCGTCAACCTGTTGCAGGAGCTCCAACGAGAGCTCGGACTCACCTCGATCCTGATCGCGCACGATCTCGCGGTGGTTCGGCAGGTGAGCGACGCGATCGCGGTGATGTACCTGGGCCGGATCGTCGAGTGGTCGATGGCGGCGGACCTGTATCACGAGCCCCTGCACCCGTACACCGTCGCCTTGCTCTCCGCCGTCCCGATCCCCGATCCGGTGATCGAGGCCAGGCGCGAACGCATCGTGCTTCGAGGCGACATCCCGAGCCCGGCGGCCCCGCCCCCCGGATGCCCGTTCCACACGCGATGCTGGTTGCGGGACAAGCTCGGGAACCCGGAGGCATGCGCCTCGGACCTCCCCTTGCTGCGTTCGGTGCGCTCGGGCCATCTGGTTGCGTGCCACTTCGCCGAGGAGCTCATCGCATGAGGCCATCGAGGCCCCTTCGTCGTGGTGGTCGCTCAGTGACCGATCTTGAACTGCTTCGGCTCGACCCGAGCCCAACTCGGTCTAGCCTCCGGCCGCCTCGATCACCAGATCGGTCGCCAGGCCGAGCAGGAACCCGCCGAGCACGCCCCACAGCGTGAGGATCCACGACAGGCGCCGGCCGCTCGCGAACAGCTCGCCGATCACGTACAGGATCGCTCCCGCGGCGAGGGCCAGGAAGCCGACGAACACGTACTCGGAGCTGAACGAGGTCCCGACGATCGTTCCGAAGAAGGTGGGACCACCCGCGACGAGGCCGGCGACCAGGAGCCACCCCCAGGTCGCCTGGACCCCGGCGCCGGCGAGGGGCCCGACGATCCCGAATCCCTCGGTCGCGTTGTGGAGCGCGAAGCCGACCACGAGCAGAACGGCGAGCGAGATCTCGTTCGCGTTGGCCGCCTGGCCGATCGCGAGACCCTCCGAGAAGTTGTGAAGGCCGATCCCGACGGCGATCGTCATGCCGAGGCGCAGCGCCTGGCGATCCGGTGTCAGAGCGACCTCGGCGACCGCCATCGCGCCGGGCCCGAGGCTCGCCCCGCGCGCTCGATGGAGTGTGAACCGGAAGAAGTACGGGAGGCTGAGGAGCCCGATGCCGAGGCCGACGACGTAGACGAGCCCGACGGCGACGAGCTCGCCCCAGGCCCGATCGACCACCGCTTCCTCCAGCGGGTCGGTCGCGTGAGCGAGCACGTCGAACAGGAGGAAGACCAGGATGCCCGCCGAGAGGCCGCTGAGGAAGGTCTTGAGCCCGAGGCTCCCGCGCCTCAGGCGGCCGAGCGGCAGCCCGAGGAAGATCGTGAACCCCGCCACCGCCCCCAGGGCGATCGTCTGCCACGTGCTCATCCGGCCGACCTCCTCGTGTTCGCCTGGCGGTTCGTCCGAATCCGATCTTCGCGGTCGGGAACTCTAGGCTTAGACGCGTCGAAGCGTCAAGGCACGGGCCCGCGAAGGCCGGCCGGGCTACGATTCGACGGATGGCTCGCCCGGCCGCACGCGCACCCAAGCCCTCCGCCCCGCTCGAGCGCGCGGTCCGCTCGGAGACGGTCAAGCATTACGCCGAGACGATCTTCTACATCCGGCAGGAGGAGGGACGGGTCCGGCCGGGGCGTCTCGCCGAGTGGCTCGGGGTGAGCGCGCCCACGGTCACGGTGACGCTGCAACGGCTGGCCCGCGACGGCTTCGTCGAGATCGGTACCGACCGGAGCGTCACCCTGACGCCGAGGGGCGAGGACCTGGCCGCCAAGATCGTCCGCGTGCACCGGCTGCTCGAACGGTGGCTGACCGACGTCCTGGGGCTCGACTGGGCATCCGCCGACGAGGAGGCCCAACGTCTGGCCTCCGGGGTCTCGGAGCTGGTGGCGGACCGGCTCGACGAGACGCTCGGGTACCCCGCCACCTGCCCGCACGGCAACGTCGTCCCGGGCCGTGAACCCCCGTACGGGGAGCTCGTCGCCCTGTCGGACCTGCAGCCGGGGGTTCCGGCGCGCGTGTGCCGCATCTCGGAGGTCGCCGAGCACGACGCTCCCGACCTGCTCCGGGAGCTCGACGCGTACGGGCTGGTGACCGGCGCCCGGATCGAGGTGAGCGGGGCGGACGCGAGCGTGCAGGCGATCCCGGTGGACGTCGGCGGCATGACCAGACCGATCGGCACGAACGTCGGCCGGCTCATCTGGGTCGAGCGGGAGCCCGGAAGGAAGGGAACGACCGCCAAGTCGCGGCGGCCGCCGTCCGATCGTTGACGGTCTACGAGGCCTCGGGTGTCGCCGAGGCGATCGTCCTCGAGCTCGCCTCGCCCTCGGTGGCGGGGTCGAGCGCAAACACCTCGACGCGGTTCCGGCCGTTCGCCTTGGCTCGGTACAGCGCTCGGTCGGCGTTCCTGAGCAGACGTGCGGCGTCGGGGGCGTCCTCCGGGAAGACGGCGACGCCGAAGCTCGCGGTGACGGCCGAGTCGCCCCCGAGGACGCTGATGTCCGCGATCGCCGTGCGGACGCGCTCGGCCACCTTGACGACCGTTTCGCGGTCGGCGTCGGGCAGCAGCATGATGAACTCCTCGCCGCCGTAGCGACCGACGAAGTCGCTCTCGCGCACCGTCGACTGCAGGGCGACACCCACGGCCGCCAGCACCTCGTCGCCGACCCCGTGGCCGAACGTGTCGTTGACGTTCTTGAAGTGGTCGAGGTCCAGCAGCACCGTGCCCAGCGGCCAGATCATCCGGGACGCCTGGGCCACCAGCAGCTTGAGCGTGTCCTGGACCGCGCGTGCGTTCGGCAGCCCCGTCAGGGAATCGGTAGCCGCGCGGAGCTGCGCGATGGCGAGGTTGCGGATGTTTGCGAGCACGGGCGCGGCCTGCGTCACCGAGTCCTTCACGCGCAGGCGATGCTCGTCGCTGAGGGGATCTCCGTGCGCCAACAGGACCGACCCGATGACCTCGCCACCCACCAGGAGCGGGTTGCACGACGTCCGACCGCCGAGGTGATGACACAGGTCGCAGCCGATCAGTGGCTCCACGCCGGGCTCCTCGTCGTGCCGATGAGCCGATCGAACGGCCAGACAGTCTCGGGGCTGCGCGGTCGCCAGCCGTTCCACCAGTCCGGACTCGGAGGGGACCTCGGTGGTCGCCTCGAGCCGATCCGCGCTGTTGTTTCGGTTGAGCACCACGACCGTGCTCCGCGGGATCGACCGTTCGAGGTGACGCTTGAGCAGGCCGTAGGACTCTTCCATCGTCTCGCTGACCTGGAGGGCATCGGTGAACTCCCCCTGGGTCAACTCGTAGCCACGGGTGCCTTCGCCCCGCTCCACCATCTCGTTGAGAGCCCACCCAAGATCCGTGAGCTCGTCGTGTCCCCGCGGGCGAGTCCTCGTGTTGAGCTCGCCCGCCGCGACCCGCGTCGCGAAGATCGAGTACTCCTTCGTCCGGACGACGACCGAACGGATCAGCCACAACGTGGCGCCCACCCCGGCGAGCAGGGCGATCGCCAGGATCGACCGGAGCACCGAGAGGCTGTGCGCGTAGGTGCGGTCGGCCTCCCGTCTCGCCTGCTGCGCCTGTTCCAGCTCCTGGGTCTGCAGCTGCTCGGTCAGGATCCCGAGCGAGGTGCTCAGCCGCGCCACGGTCGACGAGACGGTTCGATCGTCGTCACTCGGTCCCTTCGTGGCGGCGAGGAAGGCGCGCGAGTTCGCGAACGCGGTGAACTCACCCCAACCGGCCTGGAGGCTTCGGGCCACCACGCCGTCCTGCGACGACTCGGGGCCGGACAGGACACGGACGTCGTCGAGGCGGGCGGCGACCTCAGGGAACACCTCCTCACGCAGCTCCGCCTCGAGGCCGACGAGCGTGGCGCGATCGGGCTCGCCGACGAGACGCAGCGACAGCTCCTCGGCCTCCTCGAGAGCAACCGCAAGCGATCCGATCGCCCGCGTGCTCGTGAGGTTGTCCTCGTAGACGGCGTCGAGTTGCTCCTTCATCTCCACCATCCCCCTGGCCCCTACGAGGGAGACGGCGAGGAGTGAGGCGATCACCAACGCCAGCACCGCGAAGAGCTTCCATGCGATGGGCACTCGGATCGAGGTGGGCGTTCGAGGTCTGGTGTCCATGGTCACTCGATCCTCCGGCTCTGGCTCGGGCATGGGGAAGCCAGTCCTCCGAGTACCTGCATCGGCACCCCCTCTTCGGGCTTGAGGCGCGCACGTGTTGGATGGCGCCCGAGGGGGAACAAACCTGAGATGCAGGTCCAGAGCCGGCGATCGGCGGCGGGTGCCAGGCAACGCCTGGATCTCGAGATGCCTGCGGAGTCGGGTCTGCTGACGGATGTGCGATCGGCCTTCGCCGAGCTGTCGGTCCCTCCCCCCGTGCTCGATGACGCACGGCTCCTGGTGAGCGAGCTCATCGCGAACAGCGTGCGTCATGCGCGGATCGGCCCGGACGACACGATCCGGGTGACGGCGGAGGTCGAGGACGGCAGGCTCCGGGTCGACGTGATCGACGGGGGCGGCGGCGGCGGGCCGCCGGTGGCCGGGGGTATCCGCCCGAGCCCGGGATCGGAGTCGGGCTGGGGTCTGTTCCTGGTCGAGACGCTCGCCACCAGGTGGGGCCACGGCACGGGCAGGTACTGGTTCGAGCTCGAGATCGCAAGCCCAACCGGCCGGGGCTAGCTCCGCGGGTCCTGCTGCTCCGCGACCTCGGCGGGCGTCCCCTCGCGCTTCTCGACGACGACGAATCGGTCGTACGCCTCGACCACGACCTCCGCGTCGGGCACGACGTGTTCGTGGAGCACCGCGAACCACCGTGGATCGCTCCGGACCCGTTCGTATTCGGGCATGGTGATCGCGATCATGCGGTCGCACGTGGCCAGGCCGCACTCGCACACCATGCGGAGGTACCGGTCGGGCGGAGCTCCCTCGTGGGCCTGCTCGAGCCCCTCGTTGATCTCCCTCGAGGTGGCCTCGTTGCGCGCGACCCGTTCCTCCCGATCGCTCACCCTCCGAACTCTAGTCGGCGGAACCCGCCGCACGCGAGCTCGTGGCTTCGAAGGCCGATCGGGCCGGCGCGCCTCGATCGCCCGGTCGCGTCCTTCCTCGTCCCGGTGCACGCGGATCGCCGTCATGCCGGCGTACGACATGATCGTGGAGAGCTCGTCCGCCTGTTCGCCGCCGAGCTCCAGCAGGACGCTGCCGCCCGGCCGGAGCCAGCGCGTCGCAGCGCCGGCGGCTCGCTCAAGCATCACGGTCCCACGAGGCCCGCCGTCGAGCGCGCCACGGGGCTCGTGCGCGAGGACGTCGCGTGGGAGGAGATGGAGTTCCTCGGTCGGCACGAACGGGACGACGGCGGTCACGACGTCGACGCGCCCACGTAGCACGCGCGGCAGCGGCTCATCGAGATCGCCCAGGAAGGCCTCTACGCCGTTCCGGCGAGCACAGGCGGCGGCGGCGGGATCGATGTCGGTGGCGATCACGGTCGCTCGCGGGCGTGCCCTGCTCAGCACGAGGGCGACGGCGCCGCTGCCGGTGCACAGGTCGATCGCGATCCCGTCCGCCGGCAGCAGCGCCACGGCGCGACGGGCAAGTGACTCGGTCTGCGGGCGGGGCACGAAGACACCGGGGTCGACGCGAACACGAATCCGACAGAAGCCAGCCCAACCCGTGATCCACGCGAGCGGCTCTCCGGCGAGGCGGCGAGTCAGAAGCTCCTCGAGTGGTTCGCCCTCTGCCTTCGAGGCGTCGAGCAGCGCGTCGGCCTCCGCGGCGGGGTTGACGGAGCCACCCGCGGCGAGCGCGTGGACGACGCGTGATCGCTTCCGGCTCAGGGGGTCGACCACGGCCGAGTCAGAGTCGTCGGCTGACCTCCCAGTCGTGCCCGAACGGATCCGTCAGCCGTCCCGTGCGCCAACCATGTTCGTCGTGGACCGGCGCCACGGCGGCGGCTCCGGCACCCACCGCCCGCTCGAACAGCGCATCGGGGTCCTCGACCGACAGGATCATCCTGACCGACCCCACCACCCCGGCAGCGACCGGGCTCGCATCGGGGTCGCCCTGGACCCAGAACGCCGCCCCGTCGATCGAGAGCCGCGCGACGACCGGTCGTCCCTCGTCATCGTCGAGTCGATACGCCTCGACTGCGCCGAACGCATTGCGGTAGAAGTCCAACGCCTCAGAGGCATCGGGAACGGCCAGCCAGGGTTCGATCGCCGTGGTCACGCGGGATCCGATCCATCCGTCGACCTCATCGGATCCCATTGTCCCTCGCGCATGCGGACGAGCCACGCCCCGACCCATCAGGACCTACCACGCATCTCCCGGACGCCAATCGCAGCTGATCGGTGCCGAGAGGTCGAGCTCCGGCGACGTCGGGGTCAGACGGACGAAGACGTTCCCGTCCTCCTCGGCCGTTCGGACGAGCCCGGCCGCCGTCCTGACGAAGGTCGGACCCTCCCACGCCGCCCATCCGAGCCGCTCGTAGACCTCCGATGACGTGGTGGGGAGGGTCGTCAGTCTAGCCCGACGGTCCCCTGAAAATCGTGGCCGATCCCAGGTTTGAACGGGTTCGGAGAGGGGTAGAGCGCGCCCAGCGGTCCAGCCTGAGCCAAGGAGGGCGGATGAGCACGATGGCAATCGGTCTCGAGCGCGATCAGCTCCGACTCGTCGGAAGCCGGCCCGGGACCGCGGGGAAGGGTCCACGCATGGGCGCCGCCGGACGCATCTGTGAGGCCTCCCGGTGCAGAACCGTCCTGTCCCGCTATAACCACGCCGGGCTCTGTTGGCAGCACGAGCCCCGGCACGAGTACCTCTCCGCCGTCCGCGGGCGTCGCCCGGCGGAGGTCGAGGTCCTGAGCGACCTGGTCCCCAAGGCCTCCTGAAACCCCGGTCCTACCACGAGGGCCCGGCTCGCACCTCGAGCCGGGCTCGAGTGTGTGCGTTCCTCGTATCGAATCGTTCGCACGAAGTCGAGGAGATCGTCCGCACGAAGTCGAGGAGATCCGGACGATGCTTCGCGAGGCCGGCTTCCACGGCAAACGTCCAATTGACGACGCTCCGGCACTCCCCGCCGACGGAGCCGGTTTCCGGGGGAACGTGCAGCATGAGCGGGTGACATCCTGGAGCGAGGGGTCCCGCAAGCGACGATCCGGCGACCGCCACCACCCGGCGCGCGGGCGCCTGCGAGGTTTCGGGTACTTCCGCAGGCTCGGCCCCGGGTTCGTTACGGGAGCGGCGGACGACGACCCCGCCGGGATCGGGACGTACTCACAGGTCGGGGCGACCTTCCGTTTCGACCTCCTGTGGACCGCCCTGGTCTCGCTCCCACTCGCCTCGGCGGTGCAGGAGACGGCCGCGCGGCTCGGCCTGACGAGCGGCCTCGGGTTGATGTCGCTGATCAAGGAGCGCTTCGCGCGGCCGGTCCTGTGGTTCGCCGCCGCCTTGGTCGTGGGTGCCAACGTCTTCAACATCGGCGCCGACCTGGGGTCGATGGCCGAGGCGTTCCGACTACTGATCCCGTTGCCGTTCGCCCTGCTGGTCGTCGGGATGGCGGGCACGATCCTGCTGCTCGAGATCTTCGTCAGCTACGACCGCTATTCGCTGATCCTGCGCTGGCTCGCGCTGTCGATCTTCGCGTACGTGCTCGAGCTGTTCGTCGTCGACGTGGACTGGTCCCAGGTCGCGGCCGGGCTGATCCCCGGCTTCCAGCCCACGCTCGCGTCGGTCGAGGCGCTCGTGGCGATCTTCGGCACCACGATCTCGCCCTACCTGTTCGTCTGGCAGGCAGCCGAGGAGGTCGAGGAACGCAACGCCGGCCGGATCGTACGGGTCGATACCGCGCAGATCCGGGCGATGCGCGTCGACGTGGTCTCCGGGATGTCGGCGGGCGTGCTCGTGATG
This sequence comes from Actinomycetota bacterium, assembly GCA_046734755.1. Lineage (GTDB taxonomy): Bacteria > Actinomycetota > UBA4738 > UBA4738 > HRBIN12 > DASSJM01. Next base: position 25,286 of record JBKPRY010000347.1, read on the forward strand.
TTCGCGATCATGGTGAGCTCCGCGACGACGCTCGGCGCCCACGGGGGCCAGGACGTTCAGACCGCCGCCGAGGCGGCGCGAGCCCTCGAGCCGATCGCGGGTCGGTTCGCCTCCGCGTTGTTCGCCGCCGGCATCGTCGGCACGGGCCTGCTCGCGATCCCCACGCTCGCGGGATCGGCGGCGTACGCGCTTGCGGAGACGTTCGGGTGGCGCGAGGGGCTTGGACGCAAGCCGAGGGAAGCGCCGGGCTTCTACGGTGTGCTCGGCGCCGCGATCGCGATCGGCCTCGGTCTCAACTTCGTCGGCATCGACCCGATCCGGGCGCTCTACGTCTCGGCGATCCTCAACGGGCTCGCGGCGCCTCCGCTGATCCTGCTCATGCTGATCCTGTCCAGGTCCCGCAGGGCGGAGCTCCGCAGCGGGTGGCTTTCCGACGGCTTGATGGTGATCGCCCTGCTGGTGATGTCGGCCTCGGCGGTGGTGTACCTGATCGGCTCGCTCGTCGGCTGAACCGATCAGCGCTCGGAAACAGGGGCGGACCTGGCAGCGTCGCGCGAACCTCCGCCTTCCCACGGACGCTGGACTTCACGCGAGCCCCGTGCTGCCGTCGCCGGCTCCCTCCGGCCGCCGGCATCGAACCCGTAGATCGCATAGGCCTGACGTATCACGGTCTGCGCGACATTGCGCACGTTCACGCCGCCCGGCGTGACCCCGTGCTCCGTACCGCGGTGCGCGTGCCCGTGGATCACCAGGTCGGCCCCCGAGCGGTCGACGGCCTCGGCCAGCAGGTAGCTGCCGAGGAACGGGAAGATCTCGGGCGGTTCGCCGAGGAGGGTCTCGCGGATGGGCGCGTAATGCAGCAGCGCGATGCGCACGTCGGTCTCCAGCGATGCGAGGGCCGACTCGAGGGCCTCGGATCGCTCCTTCGTGTGGCG
>JBKPRY010000348.1:0-1279 GCA_046734755.1 Actinomycetota bacterium
CCTCGATGCTACCGGCGGGCCGCGGACCCGGCCCACCCGATAGACTCGGGCACGACGGGACGTGGCGCAGTTTGGTAGCGCGCAGCGTTCGGGACGCTGAGGTCGCGGGTTCAAGTCCCGCCGTCCCGACCAGACCTCCGACCCTCGGCCCGGAACTCGGCCGTTCCAGTTCTGTTGCCTGAGATCCGATGGTCGAGTAGCCTCGATCGCGGGCTGTCGTACGACAGCCCGTTCTGTTGCCTGGGGGATGATGACCGGAACGCGCGCGCTCCTCGTCACACGGCTGTCCATCGCCGTGCTCTTCGTCGGCTCGGCGACCATCGGAGCCGCAACCCTCTCCTCCGCGGCACCGAGCCGGGAGGAGGTCCAGCAGGCCCGCGAACGCCTGGACTCCCTCAACCGGGACCTCGACCTGATGGTCGAGCAGTACAACCAGGCGCGGCTGAGGCTCCAGGAGGTTCAGGCACGGCTGGCCGACGTTCGGGCGCAGGCACAGCGGGCCCAGGCGACCGCCGACCGGGCCATCAGCAGCCTGAACGCGAACGCCGCCAGGGCCTACCGGGGCGTCGGCTCGCAGATCGCCGAGCTGTTCGACTCGGCCTCCCTCGCCGACTTCTCCGACCGGCTCGAGTTCATCGGGAGCATGGCGCAGGCGGACTCCGATCTCGCGGTGGAGGCCGAGGCCGCACGGCAGGAGGCCCGCTGGACCGCGGACGAGCTCAAGGCCACGGCCGAGGAGCGCCGAGGCATCGTCGAAACCCTCGCGGCGAAGCAGGATCAGATCGAGTCGCGGGTGGCCGAGGCGCGCGACCTGTACGAGGAGCTCGACCGCAAGTACCACGAGGCGCTGTCGGCACAGGCCGCCGCCCAGGAGGCGGCCACCAGCAGCAGCAGCAGCGTCGGCGGCTCGCCGATCCCGCCTCCTCCCGCCCCCAACGCCAACGTCGCGGCCGTCCTGCAGGCTGCCTACTCGATGATCGGAACCCCCTACCAGTACGGCGGGTCCAGCCCCGAGACCGGGTTCGACTGCTCGGGCTTCACGATGTGGGCGTGGTCGCACGCGGGCGTGTACCTCCCGCATTCATCGGCCGCGCAGTACGCCTCGCTCCCCCACGTCGCCCAATCGGATCTGCAGCCAGGCGACCTGGTCTTCTTCTACAGCCCCATCTCCCACGTGGGGATGTACGTGGGAGGCGGCAGCATGATCCACTCGCCGCAGACGGGCAGCGTCGTCTCGGTGGTACCCATCTACTGGAGCAGCTTCGTCGGCGCGGCCCGC
>JBKPRY010000349.1:0-3814 GCA_046734755.1 Actinomycetota bacterium
GAGACCGAAACTTCATCAGCGATCCTCCTGCTGGGCGCAACGATCGTGGCGCTCCTGTGGGCGAATTCGCCGTTCGGCGACTCCTACGAGCGGTTCTGGAGTACGGATCTGACGATCGGGGTGGGTGACTGGGCGATCTCCTATGACCTCCGCGGCTGGATCTCGAATGGGTTGATGACCCTGTTCTTCCTGGTTGTGGGCCTGGAGATCAAGCGCGAGCTCTTGACCGGCGAACTGCGCGCGTGGCGAGCCGCACTGGTTCCCGTGGCGGCCGCCGTGGGTGGGATGGTCGTCCCCGCGGTCATCTACTTGGCGCTCACTGCGGGGAGCGATGCGGCGCAAGGGTTCGGGATCGCCATGCCTACCGACGTCGTCTTCGCGCTCGGCGTGCTGGCGCTTGTCCGACGTCTGCCGCCCGGCCTGAAGGCGATCCTGCTCACCCTCGCGATCGTCGATGACCTCGGAAGCGTCGTCGTTGTTGCGTTCGCGTATCGGGGAGGCGTCGAGTGGCAGCCGCTCGCGATCGTTTTCGCGTCTCTGTCGGTGTACGGACTCCTGTGGCACATCAACGTCCGCGCCCTCATCGTGTATATCGCGCTCGGGATAGCCGCCTGGGTCGCGTTGGGCGAAGCGGGAGTCTCGCCGACCGTCGCGGGCATCGCACTCGGCTTCCTCACCCCCGCGGTCGCATTCCAGCGACCCCGGACGGTGAGCCAGGAAGCGCACCGCGTCGCCGATCAGACCGTCGATGAACCGGAACCGCCCGACGCGGACGCGCCTCATTGGCTGTATCTCGGGCACCTTTCGCGAGAGGCTGTCTCGCCGCTCGCCCGTGCCGAGGCCTTCCTGCTGCCCTGGACGAGCTATCTGGTGGTCCCCCTGTTCGCTCTGGCGTTCGCGGGGATCGACCTCTCCGGCGAGGCGCTGACGGATGCGGCGACGACCAGGATGGGGTTCGGGATCCTGGTCTCCAGGGTTGTGGGGAAGCCCCTTGGGATCGGTCTCGCTACCGTCGTTGCCCTGTGGTTGGGCGCCAGTTTGCCTGCTGATGTCCGCGGCCGGCATGTGCTCGGTCTCGGAGTTGTTGCAGGAATCCCATTCACCGTCTCGCTTTACATCGCTGAGATCTCGCTGCCGGTTGCTCTGATCCCGACGGCCACGGTAGCGATCTTGTTGGCGGCGTTCGTCGCGGGAGCGCTTGGACTCGTTGTCCTCCCCGGGCGCCCGCGGATCCGCAGCTGAGGCCAGGGCGCGTAGCTCCTACGCAGCGCTGAGGCCGCGGCACACGGCCGGCCTTCCCTTGAGTCTGCCATGAGGCACCGGTTAAGGTTAAGGCGGTGTGCCGGGAAGTCTGGTCGGCGGGACCGGTACACCCGCGCCGGTGACCGGTCTCCAACCTACAGGCGGTTGGAGGTCCGATGGCCAAGCTCCTTCTCACGGGTCTCGACGTCGTCGGGTGGGTCGCCGTCGGGATGCCACCGAGGGTAACGGACACGTCCCCGTTGAGCGTGGTGGACTGGATCGTCGTGGTCGGGTTGCTCGACCTATCGCTCTACCTCTCCGTTCGGCTCGTGACATGGCTCGACGTCAAGATCAGCTCATTCAAGCTCTTTCGCGATGTCCACCGCGAGCTCGGCATCGGCGTCGATCACCGACCACGACGGCGGGGCCGGGAATAGGAACCTCGCAAGTCCTATCGACGACCTGCGTGCATTGGAGGGCCCGTCGCCCGGCCGCCGGCGCACGGGCAGACGGTGAGATCAAGTGGTCAAGGTGTGCCCTCTGCCTCGCGCTCCTCGCCGAGCTCTGTTTCCATCTCTCGTTCCACTTGCGCGATCCCTCGGGGCCTGCCTTGTCGGGTCCACAACCAGGCGAACAGTCCGCCGACGCCGATCGACGCCCCGAGTGAGGCGATCGGATAGCCGCGACGAAGGTTGACGACGATCGTGAAGGCGACAACCCCGGCTCCGAACAGGTTCACGATCGCCCGCCAAAGGTTGCCCTCGCGTCGGGAGAAGTACGTCATCGCCAGCAGCCCAGAGAGGAAGCTGACGAAGACTGCGACGGCGTAATACAAGACGAGTTCCTGATCCCGGCCACCGGCCGCGACCACGACCGCGGTCGAGGCGACCAGGTAGACGAGCACGCTCCAGTAGGGGGTGTGGTGCGTGTTCGTCTTCCCAAGGGCCGAGTGCAGGATCCCAACCGGCTCGCCCGAACGGCTCACGCGCCGTGCCAGCGCCTTCAGGAGCCCTGGTCCGGCCTGGAACGACGACGCCGCGGCCGCAAGCAGGAGCAGGGCACTCGCGAACTGGAACACCGCGAACCAGGCGCCGCGACCCACCGATGCCGAGGCGATGTCCGCGATCAACGTGGAGTCGGGAGGCGGGATGCCGATGCGGAGGTGAACGGCGAGCATCGCGAGTGCGATCGTGAGGGAGCCTTCGATCGCGAAGGTGAGCCACAGGGTCGTTCTTCCAAAACGTTCTCTCCCGCGGTTGTCGAGTTGTCCCAGCTGAGCGATCGCGGAGGACGGAGCCTCGACCCCGGTCGCCAACGCCATCGCAACAGGGAACGCGAGCAGGACGGTCGCGAACGTCGATTCCCCGGTGCCGTGCAACGGCGCCTCACCGAAGTGCTCAGGTGCGAGGAAGCCGAGCACGATCACGGGCACCGAGGCCGCGATGAACGCGACGGTCATCCAGGCAAAGACGCTGCGGCCAAGATGCCCGAACCAGGTAAGTGCCGCGACCAGGCAGCACAAGCCCACGGCGATCTCCGTCCTGAACGGGGCAAGCGATGGGAAGTACGCGATGACGGCCGAGGCGGCTGCCGCGACGCTGATCGCGACCGTGAGGACGAAGTCAACGACGAGCGCTCCGAGCGGAAAGAAGGCCCAGGCCTCGCCGAACGCTGCACCGGTGGCGGCCACCGCTCCACCGCCCTCGGGGAAGCGCCGGATGAGTTGGTCGTAGTTCAGACGGACGAGAGAGATGATGCCGAGCACCATGCCCATCGTTGCGACCAGGAGGGCGAGGTCGCCGTGGAGCGCTCGGAGTGCGGCTTCGATCGCGTAGGCGACCGAGGAGACGGGGTCGGCCATTACCGCGAACGCGAACGCGAAGAGAAGCATGCCGATGCCGGGGGACCGACCGATCCGTTTGATGACCACGTTCCGCCTCCCCCGGACGCGAAAAAGGAGCGCCGGGATCTCCGCCGACCAGGCTTCCCGGCACCCCTTTGGTTCCGACACAGATGCTACGGAGCCTCGAGCGCCGGGGCAAGGTGCCGCGGTTGACGGGAGGTCGCCGATGATGCGACTCCCTATACTTGGCGGGCTCCGGACCCCTCGGTGGTCCGGTGGCTACCGTCCGAAGCCCGAGGAGGTCCGACGTTGATGCGCGGTGTCCTGGCCCAGGAAGGCGGCCCGATCAACGCCGTCTTCGGGTCGTTCGAGACCAACGCGTTGTGGGTGATCCTGCTCATCTCGCTCGTCGCCCTCGCGTTCGCGTACTACCTGGTCCGCGAGGTGCTCGCTGCCCCCGAGGGCAGCCCGAAGATGCGGGAGATCGCCCGTTCGATCCAGATCGGCGCGAAGGCCTACCTGAACCGGCAATTCCGCACCGTCGCGGTCTTCATGGCCGTGCTGACGGTCCTGCTGTTCTTCGCACTCCCGGTCCCCGAGAACGCCGCCCACAGCGAGTTCGCGCTGCGGTTCGGCCGCTCGGTGGCGTTCATCCTCGGGGCCGCGTTCAGCGCGATCACCGGGTACACGGGGATGTGGCTCGCGGTCCGCGCCAACGTGCGAACCGCG
>JBKPRY010000350.1:0-1728 GCA_046734755.1 Actinomycetota bacterium
GCGCAACTGGCGCTGCAGCCTCGGCGAGCTCGACCTCATCATCGTGCGCCGGGACCTGCTGGTCGTGTGCGAGGTGAAGACGCGCTCGGGGGCCGCGTTCGGTGGCGGCTACGAGGCGGTGACGCGGGCCAAGCGCAGGAGGCTCAGGAGCCTCGCGGACGCGTTCCTGCAAGGGAACGCGTTCGAGCACGCCCGGGTGCGCTTCGACGTTGCGAGCGTCTGGCTCGGTGCGCGCGGCGCGGACGTCGAGATCTTCGAGGACGCGTTCTAGGTGTCGGTGGCTGCCGCTAGGGTCGGCCGACCGTGTACGGACGCGTCAACGGCGTCACCGTGGTCGGCGTCCGCGGCCACCTCGTCGCCGTCGAGGCGCACGTCGGTCGCGGACTCCCATCGCTCACCCTGACCGGGCTGCCCGGGGCGGGCGTGCAGGACGCGCGCGATCGGATCCGACCGGCGGTCGAGAGCGCTGGCCTGGAATGGCCTCTGCGTCGGGTCGTCGTGAACCTCTCGCCCGGAACGCTCCGCAAGGAAGGGCCCGGCCTCGACCTGCCGGTCGCGCTGGGGGTGCTCGCGGCCACCGCGCAGGTGCCCGCCGCGGCGATCCAAGGATGGGCTTTCGCCGGCGAGCTCTCGCTTCGGGGCGGGCTCGTCTCGACTCCCGGCGTGTTGTCGGTGGCGATCGCGGCGGCCGGTGCGGGACTGCGAGGCGTGGTCGTGCCGGCGTCGAACGCGGCCGAGGCGGCGCTGGTGGACGATCTCGAGGTCGTCGGCGCGGCGTCGCTCGGGGAGGTGGTCGGGTTCCTACGAGGGACGTGGCGGCCGACCGTGCCCGAGGCGACGGCCCGGCGCGTGGACGCGCGGCATGCGGTCGATCTCGCCGAGGTCCGGGGTCAGGGGCAGGCTCGCCGCGCTCTCGAGGTGGCGGCCGCCGGGGGACACAACGTCCTCATGGTCGGACCCCCCGGTGCGGGCAAGACGATGCTCGCCCGGCGGCTTGCGACCATCCTGCCGTCGATGTCGCGCGACGAGTCGCTCGAGGTGACCCAGCTGCACTCCGTGGCCGGACTCCTCGACGGAGGGCTGATCCGCGCTCGGCCGTTCCGGTCGCCGCACCACACGGTATCGCCCTCCGCACTGCTCGGCGGGGGAACGGCGTTCCTGCGGCCGGGAGAGGTGTCGCTGGCGCACCATGGGGTGCTGTTCCTCGACGAGTTCACGGAGTTCCGCCGCGACGCGATCGAGGGGCTTCGCCAACCCTTGGAAGACGGGCGCGTGGTCGTCACGCGGATGGTGGGCACGGTGGCGTTTCCGGCGAGGTTCACGCTCGTCGCGGCGGCGAACCCGTGCCCGTGTGGGTTCGCCGGGGACGCACTCCGCCGCTGCACGTGCCGCGAGGACCGTCTGCAGGCGTACCAGGCCAAGCTCACCGGCCCGTTGTTGGACCGGGTCGACATCCGCCTCGTGATCCCACGCCTCACCAAGCGCGAGCTCCTCGGCGAACAGCCGGGGGAGTCCTCGACCGCGGTCCGCGAACGCGTCGAGCGGGCGCGCGCCCGGCAGCGCCGGCGCTACGCGCGGTTCGGTCTCCCCAACAACGGCCAGCTCACCGGTCCCCTCGCGAGGCGCGAGGCGAGGATCTCGGCGGACGCCCGCGACCTCCTCGCGTCGGCGGTGGACCTGCACGCGCTCACGGGCCGGGGCTTCGACCGCACGCTCAAGGTCCTGTCT
>JBKPRY010000351.1:0-1741 GCA_046734755.1 Actinomycetota bacterium
CCGACGGGCCCATCCCAGCCGGGAGCCGGATCCGCGTTCGCGGGGTGGACGGCCTGATCCTGCGCGTCGAGCAGGATCCCCCGCACGCCCAGGGCTCCGATCTGCCCCACGAGGCCTAGTCACCGACCCACTTCGACCCGGGCCCGACCGGGTCGCCCGGTCTTCGCCCGTGATCCCTCGTCTGTTGCGATTCCCTGCGTATCCACGGGGCCGAGCAACAGGCGGAATCCCTCGGACCTTCAGTTACGAAAGACCTATCGAAGGCATCGCAGACGGGAGAGCGACGCGGTGGTGGAGCGGATTCGCGCCGGCTGGACCTGGGGCTGGCAGTTCGACGGAGCGTGCAGGGGCGAGGATTCGTCCCTGTTCTTCGCGCCCAGCTACTTCGAGAAGCGTGAGGAGAAGGCCGCTCGCGAGGTCAAGGCCAAGGCCATCTGCTCCGGATGCCCGGTCCGTGACCCGTGCCTCGACTACGCGCTTCGGATCCGCGAGCCCCACGGGATCTGGGGCGGGCTGAACGAGTACGAGCGGCGACAACGCCTCCGCCAGCAGGCCCTCCAGGCGGGCTAGGCACCCACCGACCCGTTTCTGCCACCATCCACTCCGTCCGGCCGAGAGGCTCGGCCAGGCGTGAGCCCGAGCATCCCGCCGAAGGAGGGTGGTCATCGTGATCGAGGAACGGCTCGCCGAGCTCGGCATCGAGCTCCCGCCCGCCCCACAGCCCGTCGCGTCGTACATCCCCGTGAAGGTCGTCGGCGACCTCGCGTGGGTGGCGGCGCAGATCCCGATGCTGGACGGGGCGGTGACCGTCACGGGCTCCGCGGGTGCGGACGTGACCACCGAGGAGGCCAACGCCGGTGCGCGCCGGTGCGCGATCCAGGCCCTCGCGGCGCTCCGTGCGGCGCTCGGGACCCTGGATCGCGTGAAGGGCATCGTGAAAGTCGACGTGTTCGTCGCCTCTGCGTCTGGGTTCACCGAGCAGCCGGCGGTCGCGAACGGTGCGAGCGATCTGCTGGTGGAGGTCTTCGGCGAGGAGGGCCGGCATGCCCGCGCCGCGGTCGGCGTCAAGGAGCTGCCGCTCGGGGCGACCGTCGAGGTGGGGTTGCTGGCTCAGCTCGGTTGAGCGGCGGACTTGCCCGAGGCGCTCGTGACTCCACGTGCAAACCGGAGGTCGCCCGAACGCCTCGTGACCCCGGTCCGGTCGAGATGTTCGGCGAGCGGGACGGCGTACTTCCGCGACGTACCCAGCCGTTCGCGGAGCCTGCTGAGCGTGATGCCGTCGGCGCCGGTCTCACGAACGATCGCCCCCGCGCGTTCGACCAGCTCCCTGGTGAACACGAGCTCCGGCGAGATCCGGACCAGGGCGCCCGAACGGACGGCCGCTTCTACGACGGCGATGGCGACACCGGCCGCGCGGAGCTCCGCGATCGACGGTGGGGTGGGCTCGGCGCTCCGAACGACCTCCACCACACCCGCGACTTCGTCGTCGGCTCCTGCGCGGTGCGACGCGAGCCGCACCTGGGCGCCCTCCCGGACGAGCGTGCCCTCGGACTCGAGGCGGTCGACCACGGCGTCGGCGAGCTCGAGATCGTGCGGTGCTCCGGCGGCGGCGAACGCATCCGCGATCGACCGACGCATCGTCGCGATGCTCCCCCCCGCCGCGGCGGGTTCCGCGGCGTGGAACTCGGCGAGCCGCGCCGCGATCTCCGCGCCGATCTGGTCCGACAGGGCCTGGTGGACC
>JBKPRY010000352.1:0-1007 GCA_046734755.1 Actinomycetota bacterium
GTGAAGTACGTGCGGATCTCGCCGCCGAAGGCTCGGCGGGCGGTGGACCTCGTCCGCGGCCGGCAGGTCGAGGAGGCTCGCCGGATCCTGCGCTTCTCACCGCTCGGCGCCTCCAAGACGATCGAGAAGGCGCTGAACTCGGCCGTCGCGAACGCCGAGCAGCAGCCCGGCGTGGTCGCGCAGAACCTGATCGTGGACCGGGCGTGGGTCGACGAGGGTCCGACGCTCAAGCGCTGGCGCCCGCGCGCCTACGGTCGCGCGACCAAGATCTTCAAGCGCACGTCGCACATCACGCTCGTGGTCCGTTCATTGGGAGAGGATGCGTAGTGGGTCACAAGGTCAACCCGTACGGGTTCCGTCTCGGGGTCATCTACCCGTGGAAGTCCAACTGGTTCGCCGGTCGGGACTACTCCGACCAGCTCCACGAGGACATCTGGATCCGCAAGCACATCCGCTCGCGCCTTTCGCGCGCCGGCATCTCGAGCATCGACATCGAGCGGAAAGGCGACCAGATCTGGGTCTACATCCGCACGGCGCGTCCGGGCATCGTGATCGGTCGCAAGGGCGCAGAGGTGGACAAGATCCGCAAGGACGTCGAGCGCGTGACGAAGAAGCGGGTCGACGTGAAGGTCGAGGACATGAACTCGGCCGCCTCCGAGACCCGTCCCGAGACCGATGCGACGCTGCTCGCGCAGGGCGTGGCCGAGCAGCTTGCCGGCCGCGTGTCGTTCCGCCGAGCGATGCGCCGGGCGGTGCAGACGGCGATGCGCTCGGGCGCGCTCGGCGTGCGGGTGCAGTGCGGCGGCCGCCTGGGCGGCGCCGAGATGTCCCGACGCGAGTGGTACCGAGAGGGCCGGGTCCCGCTGCACACGCTCCGCGCGAAGATCGACTTCGGGACGGCCGAGGGCAAGACCACGTTCGGGCAGATCGGCGTGAAGGTCTGGGTCTATCACGGCGACGAGATCCCCCAGGCCGAGCAGGAGACCGAGCGGCTCCGCGCTCGCGCG
>JBKPRY010000353.1:0-1704 GCA_046734755.1 Actinomycetota bacterium
CATTCCAGCCCGGCGCTCTCGACCGCGGGGCGGATCCGATCGCGCGCGTCCTGCACGCCGGCGCCGGGCAGCCCGGTCAGGGTGAGCGACGGGAGTCCGCGACCCACGTGCGCCTCGACGGCGACGAGATGGCCGCGGACGTCGACGACGGTGACGCCGGTCACGCTACGGCGGCGTACATCTCCGTTGCTGCGCCAGAGTTCGGGAATGTCACCTGAGGCGTCTCAGATTCAACGGGGAGTCCGACGGCAGCACTGGGGTCCAGCCCGCGACGTGCAGCCAACGATCCTCACTCTGCGCCTTCGCGTAGATCACGTATTCGCGGTCTTGTACTGGAACGCCGCGACGGCTTGCCGGCCCCTCGCCCGACGCGAGCGTCGTTTCCGCCCACCGGATCACTTCGCGAACGTCCTCGGCACCAGCAAGTTCGAACGTCATCTCCTCCCACCCCATGGGCGCTCCCGGGAAGGGTTCCCACCCACGCGCGGGCTGGTCGATGTTGGGCGGTCCAGCGGGTTGCTCCCAGAGGGTGACACGGTAGGCGGCGGCCAGCTCCCAAGGTTCGTCTTCGTAGACGTCCGGAACCGGTCTTGCGTCCACGAACAGAGCTTAGAACCCTCGGCTGCCCGAGGGTTCGCCGATGTACCTCGAACTAGCGAGAGGCGAACTTCAGGATCCGGTGGCGGCAACAGCCAGGCCGAAGAGTTGGCACGCCGCGGCAGGCAGAAGAGCATCCGCCCCTGCCGCCGAGCGTCGCGCAGGTTGGGCAGGATCGCCCGCTGACCCGCGCAGCCAGACCGTTGTTTAGACCAGGCTTCTCAAGAGCGAAAGAGACCGAATGATCTCGTGCGGGATATTTGCGGGATATCCGGGGCTTGAGTCGCCATTCAACGGGCCCGTCGCCGCAGGACCATGCCGCTGACCTGCGGGTTCTTACTTGTAATCCCAACGGGGTTCGAACCCGTGTCTCCACCTTGAGAGTGTTCTCGGGGCCGATCTCGCTACCAGTGACGATACCCAAATCTGGTTCCTGATCTACGGATTCGATGCTCCAGCCGTTCTCGTCATTTCTTGACGTCTCCCGGTCGTTCGCGGGACGAATGCGGGACGAAACGGACGCGCTGCGTTGGCGTCAGAGTATCCGCCCGGTTTCGATTCTCGGTCGCAGAGGCCGAGGCAACACTGTAAGAACCCGACCGCGGCCGGCCGAGTGGTGTGCGTGAACGCGGGGAGTGGGCAGCTCCTCTCCTGAACCCGGCCGCGAGCGCTCGTTCGAGGTCGAGTCTCGCGGCGGATACCCTCGTACCCGGTGGGAGCAATCGGCGATGATTCGTGTGGAGGCCTGGACGATGAGCCGTGGGGAGCCCTGGCCAAGTCATCCATCCTCCTCGGATATCGCCGCTCAGAAGGGCTAGCGCTGCTTCGGCGTGGAAGAGCGAGGCGAAAGAGGGAGGCGTGGGGCGTTCGGAGCCTCGCGGTCCTCTATGGGGTCCTTCCATGCCCCTCCTTCGCCGCGGCACGCAGTCGGGCTCTCGGTTGGCGAGAGGAGGCCTCGACCACCATCCTCGCTCGCCGTAGGGTGTCGGAGATGCCGTCCTAAGGAGCGAGCCTGTGGAAGGGATCAGGCTGTGGCGAGCCAACCGCCAGAAGCTTGTTGGCATGGTGTACCTGGATAAGGGCGTCCTCGATCTGGATATCCAGGAC
>JBKPRY010000354.1:0-1638 GCA_046734755.1 Actinomycetota bacterium
GATCTTCCAGTTCCTCTGGGTGTGGAACGACCTCCTGGTCGCCTACGTGTTCCTGGGTGGGACGCGGGAGACCATGGTGCTGCCCATCGCGCTCGCCGGGCTGGTGGGTGAGCGGGGAGAGACCTGGCACCTGCTCACGGCAGCGGCGTTCATCTCGATGATCCTCCCGCTGATCGTCTTCTTCTCGCTCCAGAAGTACTTCGTGCGCGGGCTGACGGCCGGCTCCGTCAAGGGCTGAGCCGGTGGCCGGAGCGTCATCGCACGCCGGAGCGGTGGACCCCAGGGTCCCTCGCCGCATGTGGCGGGCGATCCTGCTGGCGACCTTGCTGCTCACCCCGGCCTTCTGGGCGCTGCTGATCGGCGCGGTGTCCGTCGCGTCGACGCGATCGGGTGGGGTCGCCGCGCCCGGCCTGTGGATCGTGTTCGGGCTGATGCTCGTGCCGTTCGTGTTCGCGGTCCTCGCGTTCGCGTCCGCACACGCGAAGGCGCCGGGAGCGGTTGTCAGGGCGATGGGGTTGTGCCTGCTGATCGGCATCCCGATCTCGGCGCTCGCCGCCGACGCCGTCACCGGGTTCGTCGCGGGGATCGGCGCGGGCGGCATCGTAGCTCTTCGCACGGACGTCGATCGTCCGTGGAAGGCGAGGACCCTCGCCGTGATCGTCGTAACGGCGTGGGCGTTCGTCACCGTTCGCCTGGTGCCGGAGGCCGCCGTCCTGCTCGCGCCGATCCTGCCGTTCACGAGCGTGGGCGTGGCCGACCACTTGGTCCTGCTCAGGAGGGAGCGACGCGCAGCACTGCTCCCTCCCACGGGCCGAGGCTGAGGTCTCCGTCGACCGTCTCGCCGTCACGTGACCGGTCGGTGCCGATCGCGATCATCCCGGCTTCGACCGGCACCGTGACCGAAACGCCCGACAGATTCACGGCGACGATCATCGAGGATCCCCGCCGCCAGGCCCACGCTCCAGGCGGGGATGCGAGCGACGCGTAGGCTCCCGAACGCAGATCCGGCGTCTCGCGTCGCAGGGCGATGAGGTCCCGGCACAGGCGCAAGTGTGAGTTCGGGTCCGAACGCTGGTCTGCGACGTTCGTGAGCGCAGGGTCGCCCATCGGCAGCCACGGCCGGACGTCGCCTCGCGTGAATCCCGCACCCGGTTCGGCCGCCCACTGCATCGGTGTCCGTCCCGGGTCCCGGAGGACCTGCGCCTCGCCGATCAGGCCGGGGCCGTCACGTACGTCCTCGCCAACGACCGGCACCTCGGTCATGCCGATCTCGTCTCCGTAGTAGAGGAACGGCGTCCCGCGGAGCGTGAGCAGCGTCATGAGCGAGCACCTGATCCTCGCGGGATCGCCGGCGCACCATCGGCTCGGGAAGCGCCCGACGTCGTGGTTCGACGCGGTCCACGCGGGCTGCGCGCCTTGCGGAAACGCCGCCTCGGTCGCCTCGACGATCGCCCGGAGCGCGTTCGCATCGAGGTCCTCGAACATAAACGAGAAGTTGAAGCACAGGTGCAGCTCGTCCAGGTCGCTCCCGTAGAACGTCGCGAGCACCTCGGGGTCGAACAGCCACGTCTCGCCGACCAGCACGCGGTCGGACGCGTCGGCGAGCGCTCGCCACCGGCGGTACACGTCGTGCACCTC
>JBKPRY010000355.1:0-1930 GCA_046734755.1 Actinomycetota bacterium
ATCTCCCCATCGAACCCGCCCTCGACGAGCTCGACCACACTCTGATGACCGACCGAGCCCTCGCGCACGCTGGCGCCGACGACCGCCACCGATCGCGCCTCGAGCATGCGCTCGAGGGCGGTGCGCCGACGCTCGGACGTCACCGCGGTTTCTTGACCGCCCGGTCCCTCACGGCCGCACGATACGCCTGCCAGCCGGGGATTCCGTTCACGCCGCCGCCCGCGTGCGTGGCGGAGGAGCCGTGGTACAGGCCCCTGATCGGCGTCCGGTAGTCCGCGTACCCGGGCGCGGGCCGCATGTGGAAGAGCTGATCCACCGAGAGCTCGCCGTGGAAGATGTTGCCCCCGATCAGCCCGAGCTCCTGTTCCATGTCGTAGGGCCCGAGGACCTGGCGGTCGATCACCGCGGCCTTGAAGTTCGGCGCGAGCTCCGTGTACAGGTCGATGATCCGGTCCGCGTACTGCTCGAGCTCGTCCCGATGCGGCTCGAGGTTCCAGTCGTCGGGCACCCACTGCGTGAACATCGAGAACACGTGCACGCCCTCGGGGGCAAGCTTCTTGTCCAGGGTGGTGGGGATCACGCCATCCACGAAGGGCCGGACCGAGGCCTTGCGCCCCATGTGGGAGTCCTGGAACGCCTCCTCCGCGTACTGCGGCGTGAAACAGAGCTCCACCGAGCCCGTGTGGTGGTCCTGCAGCTCCTTGCCGGGATCGGCGATGAAGTCCGGCAGCTCTGACATCGCGACGTTGATCTTCACGACGCCCGAACGCGTGCGCCACCGTTCGATGTCCCAGACGAAGTCGGCGGGCAGCTCCTCGCGGCCGATCAGGTCCAGGAACGCGATCTTGGGGTGGATGCAGGTCACGCCGAGGGGCGCCCGCAGCTCCTCGCCGCTCTCGAGCACGACGCCGGCGAACCGGCCGCCGGCCGTCAGCACCTTCTGCACGCGAGCGTCGGTGCGGATCTCGCACCCGTAGGACTCGGCCGAGCGGCGGATCGAGTCGGAGACGGCGCCCATCCCGCCCTGCTGGTACCCCCACGACCCGAGATGCCCGTCGCCGACGTCGCCGATCGAGTGGTGCAGCATCACGTAGGCCGTGCCGGGCTCGTCGGGCCCCGCCCAGGTCCCGATGATCCCGTTCACGGCGAGCATGCCCTTGATCTCATCGGACTCGAACCAGTCGTCGAGCAGGTCCGTGATGCTCATCGTGAACAGCCGCGTGACGTCGCCCACGCCGCGGACCCCGAGCTTGCGCACCTTCCACGCGGCCCGCGCGCTCTCGATCAGGTCGCCGAATGCCATCGAGCCGATCTTGGGCGGCTTCTGCAGGAGCAGCGGGCCCAGGACGTCCGCGACCTCCTGGAGCCACGCCTCCCACTGCGGCAGGGTCTCGGCGTCCTTCTTGGAGAACTGCGCGATCGAGTCGTGGCTCCTCGCGGCGTCGTCCGCGTACACCATGATCGACCGACCGTCGGGGTAGGCCTGGTAGTACGGGCCGAACGCGGTGACGTCGTACCCGTGGCGCTTGAGGTTCAGCTCCTTGATGATCGTCGGCGGCATCAGCGACATCACGTACGAGTAGGTCGTCACGTTGATCTCGGGATGGTCCGCGAACGGCGCGCTCGTGTCGGCCGCGCCGCCGGTCTTGCTCCGGGCCTCGAGCACCACGGTCCTGGCGCCCGCGCGGGCGAAGTACGCCCCCGCGGTCAGGCCGTTGTGCCCTCCCCCGATCACGATCGCGTCGTAGGCGTTCGCCATGTCCGTTCCGGTCTCCTGTCCGCTCGCTCGCCCGGCACGAGATCCGCCGGGCCGACGGCCATCCTCCCACGCGTTTGAACGGCCGGTCAAGCGATGAGGGTGCGCTCGCACGGTTGACAGCCCTGGTCAGGGGGGTAGAGTTGCTGAACGACGGTTCAAACAGTGATGCCG
>JBKPRY010000356.1:0-1328 GCA_046734755.1 Actinomycetota bacterium
CGACCCGGATCTGAACTTCAGGCAGACCTACGACCTGATCCGGATCAACCGTGACAACGGCAACCAGAAGGCGGTCGTCAACGACGCGGTCTCGGCGCCGTCCAATGTTGGTGCGGCCTCGATGCCGAACTACAACGGCAATCTGTTCGACGCCGCCACGGTCGAATTCGGCTCCGCCCCAAGCATGACCTGGGCCGGACAGTCCGACGACGCGTTCTTCCTCGACCTGCGCGTGTTCGACCTGCTGTACGGGGCGAACCTGTCAGAGGTCGGCGACGACACGCTCGCCGGGTTCAACGTCAACACGGTCGCCCTGCAGGTCCCCAAGAGCGACCTGGCCAAGAGCAAGGACGCCGACGCGAACCCGATCATCGGCATCTGGAGCACCACCTCGCGCAGGAGCGCGCGCGTCCAGCTCGCCGACGGGTCGCAGCAGAACCAGGGCAAGTACGTCCAGGTCTCGCGCCTGGGCATGCCCCTGGTGAACGAGGTCGTCATCCCCGTCGGGCTGAAGGACTACTTCAACGCCTCCAAGCCCACACAGGACGGCGCCGCCCTGGGCCTGGTCCAGGACCCGGAGCTCCCGCACCTGCTGAACGCGGTGTACGGGCTCGACATCCCGGACTCCGACCCGAACATGCCCGGCATCCAGCGGGCCGACCTGATCTCGGTGTTCCTGACCGGGGTCGACAAACTGAACATGCCGAAGGACGGGACGCCCAGCGAAATGATCCGACTGAACATGTCGATCCCGCCGTGCTCCTCGAAGTGTTCGAGGCTCGGCGTGCTAGGCGGTGACCTCGCCGGTTTCCCGAACGGTCGCCGTCTATCCGACGACATCATCGACGAGTCCCTCCGCGTGGTCCTCGGGGTGTTGCTCCCGAACCACCAGGCGATCGCCGACACGATCGGTGACGGCGTGGACGCGAACGACATCTCGTTCAACGCGCAGTTCCCCTATGTCGCGTACCCGCATTCGGGTTCGGACACGGAGCCTCACTGACGGAGCGACGGGGCCCGGCCGACCGGCCGGGCCCAACGTTCCCGACGATGCGGAGGTGCGAGGGATGAGGGCGATCGGCAAGTCGGCGGCGGTGACGGCGATGGCCGTCGCGCTGCTGGTGGCCGGAGCGGTCGTGTTCGTCCCCGGCAAGGGCGACGCCGTCGATCCCGCGGTGCCCCGTACCTCCTCCTCGGCCCTGCTGCTGCCGGCGGCGAACGCGGGTTCACTGGACGGCTCGATCGAGTCGCTCCAGCGGCGCCTCCGGGAGATCCCGGACGACTGGCGCGGCCTCGCGCAGCTCGGGCTCGCCTATGTCGCCGAGGCG
>JBKPRY010000357.1:0-7678 GCA_046734755.1 Actinomycetota bacterium
GTCGGTCAGGGTGTCGACCTGCTCTTCGTGTGGGGCGGCGACGGCACCGTGCAGCGCGCGATCGATGCCGTCGTCGGAAAGCCCGTGAGCCTGGCGATCCTGCCGGCCGGCACGGCCAACCTGCTCGCCACGAACCTCGGCCTGCCCGACGATCTCGAGGCCAGCGTTCGGATCGGCCTCGACGGCGCCCGCCGCGGGCTGGACGTCGGGAAGGTGAACGGAGAGCACTTCGGCGTCATGGCCGGTGCCGGGCTCGACGCGATGATGATCCGTGCGGCAGATGCGGGACTGAAGGATCGGGTCGGGCGCATCGCCTACGTGTGGACCGGCGCGAAGAACGTGCAGCTGGACCCCGTAGAGATGTCGATCGACGTCGACGGAGCTCGCTGGTTCGAGGGGGAGGCGAGCTGTGTCTTGGTAGGGAACGTCGGCGACGTGTTCGGGGGTCTGTCGGTGTTCCCCGACGCGGTACCGGACGACGGCTACCTCGACATCGGCGTGGTGACGGCGGACGGTGCGTGGGAATGGGCGCGAACCCTCGGTCGCGCGGTCGTGGGCGATGTCAGTGCGTCGCCGTTCGTCAACACGACCACCGGCCGGTCGTTCGAGGTCCGCCTGGCCTCCTCGATGCCGTATCAGCTCGACGGAGGCGATCGGAAGGCAAGCAAGAAGCTGAAGGTCAAGGTGAAGCCGTCGGCCATCACCGTCTGTGTTCCCGAAGGAGCGTTCTCATGAGCACTGCGAACTATGTCCCGGAGACCTGGAACCTGACCGGATCCGACGTCAAGGAGACCCTCGCCGGGGTCGGTTCACGCCGGCTGCTGCGCGACGCGTTCCAGCGCCTGCGAGCCTCGGACGGATTCAGTCACGCACGTTCGATGGCGTTCGTGACCGCTTTGATCCTCGTCCAGGGGGTCATCGCTCTCGTGGGCCTCGCGAGCGCCCTCGACGAGGGAAGGGTGAGCCACGCCATCGTCGGGATGCTCAAGGACCTCTTCCCCGGACCGGCGGGAACGGTGCTGACCGACGCCGTCCAGCAGGCGCACGAGGCGGGTGCACAGCAGCGTTCGCTTGCGCTCACGTTGGGGGTGATCGGTGCGCTCGTCACGGGGACGACGCTCCTCGGACAGATCGAGCGATCGATGAACCGCATGTACGGGATCGAGCGCGATCGCCCCACACTGCGAAAGTATGCGCGGGCATTCGTGCTGACGATCACCGCCGGCCTGCTGGGGGTCGCCGCCTTCACGGCGACGATCCTCGGGCGCGGGGTCGCCCAGGTGTGGGAGGACTCGGCCGGCCGGGACGTCTGGAACATCGTCCGATGGCCGTTTGCGTTCGTTCTCCTGGTCGGCGCGACTGTCTGCATCTTCCGCTGGAGCCCGCGCCGTCACCAACCCTCGTGGTCCTGGCTCACGTTGGGCGCGCTCCTGTCCGTGACGCTCGTGCTGATCGTCACGATCGCGCTCGGCGCGATCTTCAGCCTGACCTCGAGCCTCGGTCAGACCTACGGCCCCCTCGCCGGGTTCGTCGCGCTGCTGCTGTGGACCGTCCTGACCTCGATCGCCCTGCTCTACGGCGTCGCCGTGGCGGCCCAGCTCGAGGCGGTCCGCGCGGGGGTGCCGGCCCCCCGCAGACCCGCCGACGCGGACGGGGTCAGGCCCGAACCGACCAGATCGGAGGTGCCGGCCCCAACGGCTCCGGCCCGCGTGGCCTGATGACCACCATCGACATGAGCCGGCCCCAGCGCGCGTCCGAAGACCGGACCGACGAGGTCCGCCGCACGCTCGAGGGTGTCATCGGGGTCCCCGCCACGGAGGGGAACCTCGTCGACGTGCTCGTCAACGGCGATCAGATCTTCCCCGCGATGCTCGAGGCGATCGGCGAGGCGCACCACACGATCGATCTGCTGACCTTCGTCTACTGGCGCGGTGGGATCGGCACGCGGTTCGCCGATGCGCTTTCGGACAAGGCGGGCTCGGGTGTTCGGGTTCGGGTGTTGCTGGACGCATGGGGCGCGTCCTCGATCGACCCGGACCTGGTCTCCGAGATGGAGGACGCGGGCGTGCGCGTCCGATGGTATCGACCACTGCACCGGTTGCAGCCGACGAAGGTCAACCATCGGACGCATCGCAAGGTCATGATCGTCGACGAGGGGACCGGGTTCACGGGCGGTGTCGGCATCGCCGATGAATGGTGTGGCGACGCCAGGAACGAGAACGAGTGGCGGGACACGCACTTCCGCGTGCGGGGGCCCGCGGTGGATGGACTCCGCGCAGCGTTCCTGGACAACTGGCTGGAGACCGATCCCGAGGTGTTCGACGCGTCGATCGACCGGTTCCCCGATCAGCCCAAGCCGGGCGAGGCGGTGGTCCAGTGCGTCCGGGGAGCCTCGGAGGTGGGTTGGAGCGACATCTCGACCCTGCTCCTCGCGTTGCTTCAGCTCGCGAACGATCGGATCCGCATCACCACGGCGTACTTCGTCCCCGACGACGAGCTGGTCGGGCATCTGCGTGGGGCGAGCGACCGCGGCGTGACCGTGGAGATCCTCCTTCCCGGACCGCACGGCGACAAGCGCTTCGTCCAGCTGGCGGGGCAGGCGATCTATGAGCAGCTCCTCGAGCACGGCGTCCGCATCTGGCACTACCAGCCCACGATGCTGCACGCGAAGATCATGACCGTGGACGGCCTCGTCGCGAACGTCGGCTCCGCAAACTTCAACGCGCGCTCCATCAAGCTCGACGAGGAGATCAACCTGGTTGCGCTCGACCCGGACCTCGTCGCAGTGCTGGATCGCCAGTTCGACACGGACCTCGAGCGGAGCGAGGAGATCAAGCCGGGCCAGTGGGAGGATCGTTCGATCGGGCGGCGGATCCTGGAGGCCGTCACCAAGCCGCTCCGCAAGAAGATGTGAGGCGAACGACGCGGCTCGGTTCTTCCGGATCGGCGGCAGGCGGTTCGGCCCTTCCGCCCGACGGAGGAGCCCTCTAGACTCCGGCCCACCGTGACCGCACCCGTCACCTGTCCAACGTGTTCGGCGACGAACGACCCCGAACAGCGGTTCTGCACGAACTGCGGCGGGTCCCTCGCGCAGCCGTGCGCCGTCTGCGGGACCTTCAACCCGCTGTCCGCTCGGTTCTGTGGGGCGTGCGGTTCTCCGCTCGAACAACCCTCGGCGGCACCACCTGCCGATGCAGCCGAAGAGCGAAAGGTCGTATCGGTGCTGTTCGCCGACCTGGCCGGGTTCACGGCGAGCTCCGACGGCGCCGATCCCGAGGACATGAAGGCTCGTCTCCGGCCCTACTACCTCCTGGCGCGCGACGAGATCGTCAAGCTCGACGGGACGGTGGAGAAGTTCATCGGCGACGCCGTCGTCGGCCTGTTCGGCGCCCCGACCTCTCGCGAGGACGACGCCGTCCGAGCGGTGCAGGCGGCCTGGCAGATCGTCCGCGCGATCGACGAGCTGAACGACCAGGACCCAACGCTGGAGCTCGCCGTCCGGATCGCGGTCGACACCGGGGAGGTCGTCGTCGACATCGACTCCAAGGTCGAGCAGGGGGAGGGGATCGCGACCGGCGACGTGATGAACACCGCGTCGCGGCTCCAGCACGAGGCGCCTGTCGGCGGCGTCGTGGTCGGCGAGCGCACGTACCGGGCCACGTCGAAGTCGTTCGAGTACGAGCCGCTCGATCAGGTGAACGTCAAGGGCAAGCTCTCCGCCCTCCCGATCTGGCGCGTCCTGGGCCCGCGTTCGGAAGAGGAACGGCCGTCGCTCGCGCCGTTGATCGGCCGCACCCACGAGCTCGAGATCCTCGGCACGATCTGGGACAAGGTCCTTGCCGATCGGCGGACGCACCTGGTGACGGTGATCGGACCGCCCGGGATCGGGAAGAGCCGGCTGGTCCGCGAGCTCCAGCCACGGCTCTCGCGCGAGGGCCGGTACCTGAAGGGACGCTGTCGCCCCTACGGGGAGACGACCGGGTACGGGGCGTTCGGGCAGCAGGTGTCGCAGCTCGCCGGCATCTTCGAATCCGATCCGACGGACGTCGCCCTGGCCAAGCTGCGCGAGACGACCGCGTCCCTGCTGCCGGAGGCGGAGGCCGAGGAGGTCGGGGCACACCTCGCGGTCCTTCTCGGGCTCTCGAACGAGGGCGCCCCCGACAAGCAGCTCCTGTTCTTCTCCGTGCGGCGGTTCGTCGAGACCGTCGCCGACGATCGCCCGGCCGCGTTCGTGTTCGAGGACATCCACTGGGCGGAGCCCGCGCTGCTGGAGCTCCTCGGATCGCTCGCCTCGCGACTGAGCGACGTGCCCGTCTACCTGATCACGCTCGCACGGCCGGACCTCCTCGAGAGCCATCCGACGTGGGGTGGCGGGCTCGCCCGATACACGGCCGTCCACCTGGAACCGCTGGCCGACACCGAGGCCCACGAGCTGGCTGCGGTGCTGCTGGCGAGTTCGGAGGAGGCCTCGTCGTACGCGGAGCGTCTCGTCCACACCAGCGGCGGGAACCCGCTGTTCCTCGAGGAGCTCGCGGCGTCGGTGGCCGAGCGGACC
Organism: Actinomycetota bacterium; assembly: GCA_046734755.1. Classification (GTDB taxonomy): domain Bacteria; phylum Actinomycetota; class UBA4738; order UBA4738; family HRBIN12; genus DASSJM01. Next base: position 4,556 of record JBKPRY010000357.1, read on the forward strand.
GCCGACCTCGTGGCGGATCTCCCGACGTCCGTGCAGGCGATCATCGCCGCCCGGCTCGATGCCCTGCCACGCCGGCATCGTCAGGTCCTCCAGGACGCCGCCGTGATCGGCCGGATCTTCTGGTGTGGTCCGCTCGCCGCGCTCCAGAGCGACGACTCCGATCTCGATGAGGTCCTCGACGACCTCGAACGACGCGACTTCATCCGCCGCCAGTCGCGATCGAGCGTGCCCGAGGACCGCGAATTCATCTTCAAGCACGTGCTGACGCGGGAGGTCGCGTACGGCACCTTGCCGCGAGCGGTGCGGCGCCAGCGCCACCATGCCGTCGCCGAGTTCATCGAGCACGCGTCCGGAGACCGGGTCCGCGAATCGGCGTCGATCCTCGCTCACCACTATCGCGAGGCCGGCGACGACGCGAAGACGGCGCGGTTCCTGATGATGGCGGCCGATGTTGCCTCGCGCGCGTGGGCGAAGGCCCAGGCGATCACCCTGCTCGGCGAGGCGATCGAGATCGCCGAACGGATCGGGGACCGCGATCTGCTCGTCCGCGCGCGCCTCGCTCGGGCGTCGACGCTGATCGACGCCACGCGGTTCGACGATGCCGCGGAGGACCTCGAGTGGTTGATCGAGAACGCGGAGGGACGCGATCTCGCGCTCGCGCACCTCGCGCGGGCCAGGGCGGCCTTCTGGGTCGCGGACGCCGCGCGCGTCGTCGAGCACGGCGAGGCCGCCGCCGAGATCGCGGAGCGCCTGGACGACCGGGAGCTCCAGGGCCGTGCCCTCGCGGCCCGGTCGGAGGCGGAGGCGATGGGCGGGAACCTCCCGGCGGCGTTCGAGACGTGGGAGGCCGTCGAGAGCACATGGCCGGCCGAACGACGCGACGGCTCGTACGCGAGGTTCTTCGCGACCCGATCGCTGATGTCGTACTGGAACGGGGACTACGAGACGTGCCTCGCGATGGCGATCCGGGCGCACGAGCTCGGGGTGGAGACGTCGAACCTCGAGGCCGCCGTGACCAGCGCGTGCAATGCCGGGCTCGGGCTCGTCGGGCTCTCGCGCCACGAGGAGGGCCTCGTGTGGCTCGATCGCGCGATCGAGCTCGGCCGCGAGTGGGAGGACCGCTCCTTCCGCTTCACGGCGCGCGGGATGAACATGCGCGCGGGTGCCCTGCGCGAGATCGGTGACCTGGCCGCGGCACGCGCGCAGAGCGCGGAGGGCCTCGAGCTCGCCAAGGAGTCGGGGTTCCCTCCCGCCGCCCTCAGTGCACGGCTCGATCTGCTGAACGCGGACCTGTTGGCCGGGGAGACCGGCGCCGCCGAGCTCGCGATCCCGGATCTCGCCGAGGCACTCGAGGGAGCGAAGGGGTTCCACCAGTTCCTCTGGTCGATCCGTCTGACGGTCGCTCGCGCCGAGACAGCCCTGCAGGCCGGACGACACGACGAGGCGATCTCCCTGGCGCATGACGCGCTCGCCGAGACCGAACGGTTCGGCCGCCGGAAGTACGAGGCGGCGGTCCGCGTCTCGCTCGGCCGCGCGCTGCTCGCGACGGGGAAGGCCGAACAAGCGGCCGACGTGCTGACGAGGGCCGTCCTGGAGTCCGAGCGCCTCGGACATCTGCCGTCGCACTGGCCGGCGCTGAGCGCCCTCGCCGACGTGAAGGCGACCCTCGGCGACGACGCCGGAGCCGCCGATGCGCGTGGCGCCGCCGTCCGGAGCGTCGAGGCGTTCGGCAGTTCCTTGAGCGACGCCCATCGAGCGTCGTTGATGCAGCGGCGGGACGTCATCGCGCTGACGTCGTAGGAGGCGCTAGCCGAGCGGCTCTCTGCCCATCCTGACCCGGTAGTCCTCGTTGAACGAGTAGAGGAACCGGTCATGTCGCGGGTAGACGCCGGTCGTGAATGCACTGCCGTGATCGAGGACTTCCCAACGCTCCAGAAGCCTGAGGAAGGCGCCCTGGGCGATGTCCTCGGCCTCCGCCTTGCTCCCTGTCAGCAAGATGAGGGCCTTCAAGAGGTGAGCCCACTCGGCCGCGAAGAACGCCTCGAAGGAGGCGATCTCAGGATCCATGGCCGCCGTGGGCCAGCTGGCCGTGCACTCGATGCGCCTCCATCGCTCCATGTACGCACGAGACAGGCGCGATGTGTAGATGCACGGGAAAAGACCGGGCCGGAGTTCTGTGCAGCCGAAGGGCCTGCCAGATGAGGCTAGGGGTTCCTTCCATGCCGGGAGCCCCCGGTCATCACCAGGGTGCCTCGGCAAACCACCGGGATTCCGGCTTCATCAACTTGTAACCTTCTCCCGGCCGCGTCTGCGTTCCGTTTCCGTACGGTGTATGCATGGCCGAGCCGATCGGGATCCCCACGGACGGAAGGAAGCGCACAGCGGTCGTCGCCCTGGTGTCGCACGACGGCAAGAAGGACGACCTGCTCCGGCTGGCGCGCCGCTACCGGTCCACGCTGGAGCGCCTGCAGCTGATCGCGACGTCCCACACCGGGACGATCCTGGCCGACGAGCTGGACCTGCCGATCGAGATCATGCACAGCGGTCCTCAGGGCGGCGACGTGCAGATCGGCGCCCGGATCGTGACGGGCGAGGTCGACGCGGTGGTGTTCCTCCGCGATCCGCTCACGGCGCATCCCCACGAGCCGGACATCCAGGCGCTGCTCAAGATCTGCGACGTGCACAGCGTGCCCGTCGCGACCAACCTGGCGTCGGCCGAGATCCTGCTCCGGTCGCTGACCCAGGCGATCTGGTGGGGTCGCGAGGCGGCCTCGGCGCCCGCGTAGTCTCGCTCGGTATCAGTCGATCCGCGAGCGCACGCACGAGGCGTTACGGATATCGGCGGGCGAGGGCGATCGCCTCAGGAATCGGAGTACGCGTCCCAGACGTCTACTTGCCGTTCGGGTGTCGGTCTTTCGCCCGAATTGCGGATAAGAGGCTCAAGGCACGGGGCGATGTGAATCGATCACGGTTGGACGTCGCCAATTGGCTTGCCCTCAAAGCGTGACGCGCAGGGAGCGAACCGTTGTCATGAGTTCGACGTGGGGCAGGCGGTTCGGCAGAATCTTCATGTGCGAGCACGATGCGGACATGAGCTCCGCACGATGCGGACATGAGCTCCGC
>JBKPRY010000358.1:0-2467 GCA_046734755.1 Actinomycetota bacterium
TCCGGCGAACGCCAGGCGCCCATCCCATGGCGTGCCTCGCGAAGCCCACCCTCGAACTCCCACAGCGTCTCAGCGAGCGGGCGGCCGGCCAGGCGCGTGCCGGGCACCGACCCGGTGAGGGCGGCCCTGGCGCGTTCGAGCGGGGGCAGGAGGTCATCGAACGCCTTCGCCGGCCCCTCGAGGTGCTCCGGCAACCGTCGGCGACGCAGGCTCACGAACCGACGTGGTCGGCGAGCACGGCGAGCGCCATCCCGGGGTCGTTGGACGCGACCGCGTCGAACCCTCGATCGAGCAGCATCCGAACCGTCTGGGGGTCGTCCACCGTCCACGTCCCCAGACGAAGACCCGCCGCGTGCACCTCGTCGACGAACGAGGGTCCCGCCGGGATCGACGCCCGCGTGCCGGGCAGGACCATGTCGTGCCCGGCGGAGGCCGCATAGGCGAGCGCCTCCCGCGGTGGAACGAGATCGGTGGTCAGGAACCCGGTCGGGACGTTGGGAGCGACGAGCTTCGAGGCTGCGATCGAGGATGGGTTGAACGAGACCACGAGGACGGCCCCGTCGAAGCCCTCACGCTCGAGCTCGGCGTGGACAGCCTCCACGATCGGCTCGGCGGTCGGCTCGAACGCCGGCTCGCCGGGGATGTTCTTGATCTCCGCCGCGATCGCCGCCCGACCGCTCACGCACCGCAGAACCTCGGCCAGCGTCGGCACGGGCGTAGGCATGGCCTCGGTACCGGCGTTCAACGAGGAGAGCTGGGCCGAGGTGAGCTCGTGGACCAGGCCCCTCCCGTCGGTCGTCCGGTCGACCGCGGGGTCGTGGATCACGACCGGCACATCGTCGCGCGACAGCCGGACGTCGAACTCGACCATGCTGGCACCGAGCCGGATCGCCTCCTCGAACGACGGGATCGTGTTCTCCGGCCGGGTCGACGAGGCGCCGCGATGGGCCACGACGATCGGGAACGCGCCGTCCGGGAAACGATGCTCCCGCGCCATTCAGACGAGGCTCGAGGGGCAGAGGTGGTTCACGGGGCAGACCTCGCACTTGGGTTTGCGCGCCACGCAGACCGCTCGGCCGTGGTCGATCAGGACATAGGTGAAGTCGAACCACCGCTCCCGAGGGATCCGTCGCATCAGGTCCTGTTCGATCTTGTCGGGATCGGACTCCTGGCTGAACCCGATGCGGTTCGCCAGCCGCTTGACGTGGGTGTCGACGGCGATGCCCTCGACCTTGCCGAACGCGTTACCCAACACGATGTTGGCGGTCTTGCGCGCTACCCCTCGCAGCGTGATCAGGTCTTCCATCGTGTCCGGCACCTGCCCCCCGTAGACCTCGACGATCCTCCGACACGCCTCGCGGATCGACGTGGCCTTCTGGTTGAAGAAGCCCGTTGGCTTGATGTCGGCTTTCAGCTCGTCCTCGGGCACCTTCAGGTAGTCCTCCGCGGTTCGGTACTTCCGGAAGAGCGTCTCCGTCACCTCGTTGACCTTCTCGTCGGTGCACTGAGCGGACAGGATCGTGGCGACGAGCATCTCGAGCGGGCTCGAGAAGTTCAGGGCGACCTTGGCATCGGGGTAGGTCTCGGAAAGGATGCGGATGATCTGCGGGGCGCGTTCCTCGATCGGCGCGTCTCGCCCGAGACCCTTCGACGGCTTCCGGGCGGTCACGCCGCCTCGTCGGCCAGCGGCAGCGACAGCTCGATCTCGTCGCCCTCGGCGTATCGCGTCCACTCACCATCGCGCAGGATGTGGACCTTGGCCCGACCGATGACCTCCCAGCTCCGGCCGTCGCCCACCATCGCGGTGTCCTCGTCCAGCCCGATGAACGTGTCGCCGGGCTCCACGGATCCCGCGATGAAGGTCGTCGCGCCGGGGATCCAGGTCTCCACGATGTCCCAGTGCGGCCCGAACAGCGTGTCGCGCACGTACCCGATGCCCGGGGCCCAGATCGAGTCGAAGTCCTGGCTGTCCGAGTCGTACGTCTTCTCGGTGAGGCACGCCACGCCCGCGCTGCACCCCGCGTACGGCAACCCGGCGCGGATCGCGGCCTGCAGGGCGGCCCAGAACGGCGTCCCGACCACCACCTGGGCGAGCCGCGCCGGGTTACCGCCCGAGAAGAAGATCGCCGAGGCGCCGTCCAGCTTCGCGGCCACCTCCTCGCGATGCGCGTCCTCGCGGGTCTTGAGCGGGAGGATCTCGGCCGCGATCCCGAGCGAGCCGTAATGCTCGAGACCCTTGTTGGCCCAGCCGTCGTACGACGCGTCGCCCTCGTGCGCGGACGCGGTCGCGCACACCAGCACGGGGCCGTCGGGGGTCCGGGATCGGGCGAGCAACCACCGTTCGACGGGCTCGGACCACGGGTCGAACTCGCCGGAGCCGAGGAACCCGAGCGAGATCTCGCTCACGTTCGCTCCTCCCCCGGTCGGAACGCCTCGATCGACATCTGCCTCCACCACAGCTCCGGCC
>JBKPRY010000359.1:0-5412 GCA_046734755.1 Actinomycetota bacterium
GGTGCGCTGAACGCGGTTGGTTCCTCTCGTTCGCGGGAAACCTGACCTATCCGAAGAACGGTCACCTCCGCGAGGCGGCCGCGGCGGTGTCACTCGACCGGATCCTCGTCGAGACGGACAGCCCCTTCCTCCCGCCCCAACGGCTCCGCGGACGCGACAACGCGCCGTGGAACGTCGTCGACGTGATCGAGGCCGTCGCGCTCGCTCGGGACGAATCTGTGGAAATCGTGAGGGAAACTACCGCCGAGAACGCCAAGATCGCCTTTCCCAGGCTTCGAAAAGCCCTGGAAAAACCCCGAGATTGAAGTTTGCAGTAAGAGTTGAGGGTTTGATACGGTTCCCCCCGCAGCTCGTTGTAAGGCTTCGGTCCGGCCACGGCCGCTTTCCCCCCGGGGCCTTCTTCCATAGGGAGGAAGGGTGCCGGTTCGTCCGTCGCGGGTCCGCCGGTTGCGGGCACGCAAGGCGATGGGGAACGCGCTACTCGCGAGCGTGGTGCTCGTGGGGGGCCTCACGTACGTCGCGATCCAGAAGACCGTGACGCTCGTGGTGGACCAGGGGCGACCCGAGGCCGTTCGAACGATGAGCGCGAGCGTCGGGGAGCTTCTCGACGCGCAGGGGATCCTCGTTGGGTCCGGCGACCTCGTGACGCCGCCGACGCAGACCTCGCTCGCGGACGGCATGACCGTCTTCGTGGAGCGGGGTTGGCTCGACGGGGTTACGGGTCCCGAGCCCGACGATGTGGGGGTCTGGGTGATGGAGGGAGCGACCGCGCCGCATCTGATGCTCGCGTCGCGGTCCGGCGAGGACTGGTTCTCCGCGGGAGATCCGGCCGGGTGGTCGCAGGTGGTGTCGGCCGACGTCGTGGTGAAGGGGAAGGACCACGACGTTCTCACGAACGCCGATACCGTTCGCGAGCTCCTCTCGGCCATGGGGATCAAACCCGACCGCGACGACCGCGTCTTTCCATCACCCAGGACCCCCCTCAAAGAAGGGATGCAACTCCGCTACGACGCGATCGCGTTCCGAACCCGCGACGTCCGCGTACCGATCCCGTACACCACCTACACGAGGCCCTCCGACACGCTGAGCGCCGGCGAGGTCCGCGTCGAGCGCGCCGGCGTCGATGGCGTGATGGTGGAGCGCACGCAGACCAAGTTCGTGAACGGGGAGGCCGCCGCCACCGTGGTGCTCTCCAGGACCATCCTGCAGGAGGCGACCGCCGCTCGGCGCCTCGTCGGTCGCGAGCACCAGACCGAGGACCTCCAGGTCGGCGATGCCAGCTGGTACTCGTTCGCGCCGGGGAGCGGGTTCACCGCAGCCCACCCGTGGCTCCCGTTCGGTACGGTGGTCACCGTCACGAACGTCGCGAACGGCAAGTCCGTTCAGGTGGTGATCAACGATCGGGGACCGTTCGGCGGACGGATCATCGACCTCTCCGACGAGGCGTTCGCCCGGATCGCCCCGCTCTCCCAAGGCGTCTGTCGGGTCCGGCTCAGCTGGTGAGCGTGGAGGCGGCCTCGGCCGCGCCAAACTGAAGGACCTCGCGGCGCGCCACGGGATACGGCCGACCAGGATCCGGGGCCAGCACTTCCTCGCCGACCCGAACCTCGCGCGAGCGATCGTGGCCGATGCCGGCGTTCGGGAAGGCGATCGGGTCGTGGAGGTCGGCGCCGGTCTCGGGTCCCTGACGGTCCCGCTCGCCGAGGCGGGAGCGCGCGTCCTCGCGATCGAGGTGGATCACGGGTTGTCGCAGGCGCTCCGGGAGGTCGTCGGGTCCTATCCGAATGTCCGCATCGAGGTGTCCGACGCGATGCACACCGACTGGACGGCGGCGCTCGGCGCCGGTCACTGGTCGATGGTCTCGAACCTGCCCTATAACGTCTCGGTCCCGCTCGTCCTCGACCTCCTGGAGACGGCCCCGATCGACCGGTACGTCGTGATGGTGCAGCGCGAGGTGGGGGAGCGGCTCGTCGCGGGACCTGGCGAGGAGGCGTACGGGGCGGTGAGCGTTCGGGTCGCGTATCGGGCCGACGCCCGCGTGCTCCGCCGAGTGCCGGCGGAGGTGTTCTGGCCGCGTCCGAAGGTCGACTCGGTGCTCGTCCGGCTGGACCGCCGCGAGCCCGCCGTGGACGTGGATCCGGCGGCGCTGTTCGCGATCGTCGACGAGGGGTTCGCCGAGCGGCGCAAGACGATGGCGAACGCGCTCCGACGGCTCGGCCGAGACGCCGGGGACGCCGCAGAGATCCTTCGAGCGGTCGACCCCGACCCGAGCGTCCGCGCCGAGCGGCTGGGGCTGGACGCGTTCGCCGCGATCGCGCGGTCGATGCTCGAGCGTGGGTGGACGCCGTGACCGGCAGGACGATCCGGCGCGATGCGCACGCCAAGGTCAACCTCTTCCTGCGGGTGATCTCCATGCGCGAGGACGGGTACCACGAGATCGAGAGCCTGGTCGTCCCGATCTCGCTCGCCGATCGGGTGGTGGTCCGCAAGGCCGAGGAGCTTCGCGTCGAGATCGCGGGCGAGCCGGCGCTCTCGCCGGGCGGGCTGAACCTCGCGCTGGTCGCCGCGCTCGCGCTCGCCGACGCGTGCGCCGAGGCCGGCGGCGCCCTGGTGGAGATCGAGAAGCGGATCCCCGTCGCGGGGGGTCTCGGCGGCGGGAGCGCCGACGCGGCCGCCACGTTGCTGGCGCTCAACGAGCTGTGGGGGTGTGAGGTCGACGACGCCACGCTGGAGCAGATCGGCGAGCGGATCGGTTCGGACGTCCCCGCGATGCTGTCCCGCGAGTCCGTGCTGATGGGCGGGCGAGGCGAGCGACTCGCGCCGGCCGAGGTCCCGCCGTTCCACTGGGTGCTGGTCCGGCTGGGGTTCGGCGTGAGGTCGCCCGACGCCTATCGCTGGTGGGACGAGGATGGTGCGGGCACCGGCCCCGACCCCGATCGGCTGCTCGCCGCCGCGACGGCGGGGGACGCCGAGGCGCTCGGGCCTCTCCTGTTCAACGACCTCGAGCGGCCCGTCGCCGCCCGCCACCCTGAGATCGGGGAGGCGGCGCGGCGGCTGATCGAGTCGGGTGCGCTCGGCGCCGTGATGAGCGGGAGCGGCTCGTCCGTCATCGGCTTGGCACGGGACGAGGCGCACGCCCGGGAGCTGGCGAGGGGGTTCGAGGGGGCGGAGCCGGTCGTGGGTCCCTCGGTGGACGCGGCATAATCGGGGACCGGTCCGGGGTCGTCTAACGGCAAGACGCGGGCCTTTGGAGCCTTCGATGGAGGTTCGACTCCTCCCCCCGGAACGAACCCGGCCGTCTTGCCAGGCCGACCGCGGCGCCGGTACAAAGGGAGTCCGCCCACCGAGAGGACCCACGTGCCCCCGACCAACTCGCTCGTTGCGGTCGTGCTCGCCGCAGGCAAGGGCAAGCGCCTGAAGTCGGCGGTGCCCAAGGTGCTGCACCCGATGTGCGGCCGACCCGCCCTGTGGTGGGTGCTGCAAGACGTCCGGGCGGCGCGCCCATCGAGGATCGTGATCGTCGTGCGTCACGGCGCCGAGGAGGTCCGGGAGGCCGCTCGGTCGTGGGGGATCGTTCCCGAGCCCGTGTTCGTGGAGCAGGGCGAGGCGCTCGGGACCGGCCACGCCGTCCTCGCGGCCGAGAGGGCGACCGGGCGGGCATCCGAGGTGTTGATCGCGAATGGCGACTTCGACCCCGTCACCCCCGAGGACGTCCGGACGTTGATCCGGATCCACCGGCGGACGAAGGCCGCCGCGACGATGATCACGACCGAGGTCGAGCGTCCCGGCCGCTACTCGCGCATCGTGCGCGACGGCGACCGCCTCGTCTCGATCGTCGAGGGGAGCGACGCGCCGGCCTCGATGCGGTCGATCCGCGAGGTCGGCACCAACTGGATCGTCTTCCGACGCGACGACCTGTTCCGGGCGCTGCCGCTCGTGGGGCGCGAGAACGCGCAGGGCGAGTACTACCTGAATGAGGTCTTCCCGATCCTGATCGAGAAGGGTGAGCGCGTCTCGGTCGTTCGGGTCGACACCGGCGGGGCGATGGGCGTCAATTCGCGCGCGGACCTCGCCAGGACCACGCGGGTCCTCCGGGAGCGGATCAACGCGCGCCACCTCGCGAACGGCGTGACCCTCGAGGATCCGGAGACCACGTACATCGACGTGGACGTCCGGATCGGCCGCGACACCGTGATCCACCCGATGACGTTCCTGTCCGGCGAGACCCGGATCGGGACGGGGTGCGAGATCGGGCCGGCGTCGCGGGTCGTCGACACGTCGGTGGGGGAGGGCGCGGTCGTCGTGTTCTCGGTGGTGCGCTCGTCGCGGATCGGCGCTCGGGCGCAGGTGGGACCCTACGCGCACCTCCGACCAGGCACCCGGCTCGGTCCGGGTGCGAAGGTCGGCACGTTCGTCGAGATCAAGGCGTCCGAGATCCAGGAGGGCGCGAAGGTGCCGCACCTGTCCTATGTCGGGGACGCGAAGGTCGGCCGTCGGACGAACATCGGGGCCGGGACCGTGACCGTCAACTACGACGGGTACGAGAAGCATCGGACGCGGATCGGGGACGATGCGCGGGTGGGTTCGGATACCATGCTGGTGGCGCCGGTGAAGCTCGGTAGGGGGGCCGTGACGGGCGCGGGATCGGTGATCACGACGGACGTCCCTGCGGGCGCGCTGGCCGTGGAGCGTTCGGAGCAGCAGGTGGTCAAGGGCTACCGCAAGCGGCGGGACGCCGAGGGCGCGAAGCGAAAGAAAAGCGACACCGAGGCGCGGGGGAAAGGCAAGGGGGCGCACTGAGGTGGAGATCGTCACCAAGAAGCGGATGATGCTGTTCTCGGGCACGACCCATCCCGCGCTGTCCGAGGAGATCGCCGAACACCTGGGGATCCCGATCGCGCCGTGCGTGATCCGTCGGTTCGGCTCCGGTGAGATCTACGTCCGTCCGGAGGACTCGGTGCGCGGCGCCGACGTATTCGTGATCCAGACCCACGCCGACCCCGTGAACGAGTCGATCATGGAACAGCTGATCCTGATCGACGCGATGAAGCGGGCGTCGGCCAAGCGGATCACCGCGGTGGTCCCCTACTACGGCTATGCGCGGCAGGACAAGAAGGTGCTCGCGCGCGAGCCGATCAGCGCCAAGCTCGTTGCCGATCTGCTGAGCGCCGCCGGCTCGGACCGGGTCGTCTCGGTCGATCTGCACGCCGGTCAGATCCAGGGATATTTCGACTTCCCGTTCGACCACCTGACGGCGCTCCCGGTCCTCACGCAGTACCTGCGGGACGACCTCGGGTTGCACGACGGGGACGTGGTCGTCGTCGCGCCCGACGCCGGCCGGATCAAGACCGCAGAGCGTCTCCGCGAGTACCTGGATGCGGATCTCGCCTATCTGTACAAGCGTCGATCACG
>JBKPRY010000360.1:0-1047 GCA_046734755.1 Actinomycetota bacterium
CGAGATCGCTCGCGAACGTCCCCTGCAGGCGCGCCTTCGCCACGGCACGCGCCCGGTCGTCCCCGGGCACGCCATCCAGCATCGCGCCCATCGAGCTCCCCTCGGCGGCAGAGGCTGCCAGGTGCGCGTCCGCGGCCTCGAGGAACGCGTCGAGCTCCGCCATCGGGACGGCGGCCAGGCCCCGTGGCTCGCGTCGCAGGTAGTCGATGCCGGCCTCGCTCGCGGTGAGCCCGAGCCGGTCGATCGTCGCCTGCAGGACCTCATCGTCCGGCATGATCCACTCGGCGCCGAGCTCGGCGATCTCGCCGTTCTCGAGCTCGATCGAGAGTACCCTGCCCCCCACGCGCTCGCGCGCCTCGAGCACGGTCACGGAGAGCCCCGCGTCGTGGACGTCGAGCGCCGCGGCCAGCCCGGCGAACCCGGCCCCCACGACCACAACGTTCACATTCCGCACGCACCCACGATAGATTGCCTTGCGGAGGGCGAGCGCCCTGTGGTACCCAAGCCTTTGAACGGCGCTTCAAAGATGCGCCGGAGTGACCCCGGAGGAGGCGACGAGCCATGACCAGGGATGAGTATCCTCGCCAGGCTCACGGTTACGATCTGAGTCGGCGCGACTTCCTCAAGAGGACGGCCGGAGCCGCGGTCGCGATCCCCGCCGCCGCCGAGATCCTGGCGGCGTGCACCAAGCCGGGAACGACGTCCTCGACGGGCAGCCTTCCCTATCAGATCGCCCGCCCCGAGAACCCGGTGACGCTGCCGATGAACGGGGACCCGATCCCGAGCGACACCCCGATCGAGCAGGGGGCCGAGCTCCAGATCCTGAACTGGTCGCAGTACATGTGGAAGTACGTGCTGAACCAGTTCGTCGAGTCCCAACAATCCAACGGCATCACCTTCACGGCACCCTCCACGTTCCAGAACATGGACGAGGGCGTCGCGAAGCTGCAGGCCGGACAGAAGGCCGACGTCTTCTTCCCGACGATCGACGTGATGGGCAAATTGGTCGCCGCGGACCTCCTCCAACCGCTCAACCACGACCTCATC
>JBKPRY010000361.1:0-17484 GCA_046734755.1 Actinomycetota bacterium
CGTCGCGGGGACAGGATTTGAACCTGTGACCTCTGGGTTATGAGCCCAGCGAGCTACCGGACTGCTCCACCCCGCATGAGGATGATACCGACCCTTCGCGAGCCCGCCAAGCGCGGCACGGTCGTCAGACGACCTCGACCGTTCCCCGCATGCCGTACACGTAGTGCCCGGGAAGATGGCACCCGAAGAGCAGATCGCGCTCGCCGAACGTGAACGTCGTGGAGACCGTTTCGCCCGCCGGAATCGTGATCTCCCCCGGCCGTGGCGGGTGGACCGCCTCGGTCCCGAGCTCGTGCGCGATCTGCACGGCCCGGTCCCCGATGATGAACTCGTGATCGATCGGGTCCGTGTTCGTGACGACGAAGCGCACCGTCTCGCCCGGCTCGACATGGATCGTGTCGAGCGAGAAGGCCGAGTAGTGGATCCGGATCGCCATCGTCCGCACGGACGTCGATGCCGACGCGGGCGCGCACGCGGCGAGTACCACGAGCGCGAACGCGAACAGGCGGAGTCGCATCGGAGACCTCAGACCGCCGGGCGTCCTGTCCTGCGCCGTTCGCGTCCCGCCGCGACACCCAGGAGCACGAGAACCGCGATCGCGGTCCAGATCGGGGGTCCGTACGAGGGCCCGCCGGAGGGATCGGACGCCGCCTCGGGGGCGAGGCCGGCGGCCACGGGCGAGGGCTGGCCGGCGCCGCTCGCGTCGATCGCCAGGTCGTAGTCGAGGTCGCCCGCGCGGGCGTCGACCCGCAGGTAGCTGAGCCACATGCCGCTCGAGGGCAACCAGTCCATGCCCTTGTCGCTCCGGAGATCGGTGAGCAATGACGGAGAGGCGGCCTCGCTGCGTTCGAGCACGAGGCCGGGACGGACGCCCTGCGGCAGCCGGGTGGCGAGACTGGGGGTGACCGGCGCCGGGAGCGTGGCGGGCTCGAGGTCGGTGAGCAGGTAGACGTCGGCCTCGACGGGCGCCTCGGGTCCCGCGCCCAGACCCAGGATCCGCAGCGGGACCCAGGGGTTCGTGGTCGGGATCACGACGTGGACGGGGGTGCCGTCGCCGGCGCCGAGACCCTGCTCGGCGGCGCGGCTCGCGTCGAACCGCACCGTCATGAAGATCGGGCTGCGCTCCGCGTAGAAGTCGAGGACCTCGGGGGCGTCCGGGGGAAGGAAGAAGCCGTGTTCGCTCGCCCATTCCCCGACCGCCGTCCCGCCACCCTCCAGCACGACGATGTCGAGCGCATCGATCTCGGTCTTCAGGATCACCTGCGCCCGATCCTCCGCCGCGCCCGCGGTGGCCGCGAGCGCGAACGCCTCGGGCTGTGGCTGCGTCTCCTGCACCAGACGTTGGAGGGTCCAGTCGCCGCCGCGGATCACCCTGCTCGGCACGCCCGGGAGCGGGATGATCGACCCGAACTCCCCCGTGCCCCCGGCGAACTCGAACGACGTGACGTAGTGCTCGATCCCCCGGTGGTAAGCGGCGAGCGTCGTGGTGCGGACGAGCGTGACGCTCCCGTTCGTGTTCACGAGCCCACCGCACGCCCACGCGGGCGCGGCGACGAGCAATGCGAGCAAACCGAGGACGATCGCGAGCGGCAGACGGAGGGGTCGCATCCGATGTGCTCCTTCCGGTCGACGTATCGCGGTTCGACGACGGCGCGCGACCGGGTGGTTCCCGTTCTCCGAGATGAGCCGTTCGGTCAGCCGGAGGGGCTGGGGGAGGGCGACGGCGAGACGGACGGCGAGGGCGAACCCGCCGGCTGGGCACCCAGGAGGGTAGCGATCAGCTGCTGGGCCTGTGCGGTGGCCGCTTGCGCGGCCCCGATCTCGCGCTGATACGCGGCCAGGTCACCCGTGCGCAGGGCCGCGTCCGCCGCCGCGAAGTGCTGGGTCGCCTGGTCGAGCAACGCCTGGATCTGCTCCTCGACCGAACCCTGCGGCGGCTGGCCTCCGCCCGGGGGCGGCACGACCTCGCCGAGCGAGTCCGTCAGCGCGGCGCGGAGCGACGAGCCGATCCCGATCGCCGAGCCGTTGGCCACGACGACGCGCTTGAGCTCGGGGATCGCGTTCTCCTGGTTGGACTGGACGTACACGGGCTGGACGTACAGCAGCGAGTCCTGGAGCGGGATCACGAGGAAGTCACCGAACACGATGCTCGAACCGCCCTGGCCGAGCAGGGTTCGCTCCGAGGAGAAGCGCGCATCCTGGTTGATCCGCGAGAAGACCTGGGTCGGCCCGTCGACGTTGACCCCCGAGGGGAACTCGAAGCTCACGATGTCGCCGTACTCCGGGCCGGGGTCCGACTTCGCGGCGAGCCACGCCACCATGTTCTGCCGATCCAACGGCGTGAACGGCAGGATGAGCACGAACGTCTCGTCGTCCTCGCCCGGCAGGCGCATCAGGACGTAGTACGGGCGCATCAGGACGCGGTTGGCCTCGGTGGACACCGTCGGGTCCAATGGCAGGGCCCAGAAGTCCTGCTTGCCGTAGAACACGTTCGGGTCCGTGACGTGGTAGTTCGTGTACTCGAACGCCTGGATCTGGAAGAGGTTCTCCGGGTACCGGAAGTGCGCGAGGAGCTCCGGCGGCGCCTCGTCCAGCTTGGTGAACATCGTGGGGAACGCCCGGCTCCATGCCTGGATGATCGGGTCCGTCGGATCGGCCACGTAGTAGCGCATCGTGCCCTCATACGCGTCGACGACGACCTTCACGGAGTTGCGGAGGTAGTTCACGTCGCCGCCGAGCGACGGGGCCTGCTCCTGCGCGGAGGGCGAGGCGACCTCGGCCAGGTCGACGAAGTCGGAGTACGGGTACTGGTTCGTAGTCGTGTACGCGTCCCAGATCCACACGAGCCGACCGTCCACGACGGCGGAGTACGGGTCGCCATCGAACCGCAGGAACGGGGCGGCCTTCGGGACGCGTGCCGTGATGTTCCGGTAGATCATGATCCGGCTGTCACCGGTGATCAGGTCCGAGATCAACAGGTTGACGTCGCGGAAGCGCCACGCGAACAGGGCGCGCTGGAACAGGCCGCCGACCGGGATGCCGCCGTCGCCGTCGTAGGTGAACGTGGCCTGCGCCTGATCGTCGGTCGCGGTGCCCTGGTAGTCGAGCTCCCGGGTGCCCGTGTCGACCACGACGAAGGCGGCGTCGCCGGGCGCCCCCTCGCCGTAGTACACGCGCTGCCCGTTCCCCTCGAGCGTGGGGTCTCCCGCGGGGGGGATGTCGCGGAGCGTGAAGACGGGTTGGCCCTCGGTCGTCGAGGTGTTCACCTGCGACGCCACCGCCCCCAACCCGTGCGTGTACTGCAGGTGGACGTTCTGCCAGGTCTTGCCGCCCTCCGGGATGCCGCCCTGGCTCACCTCGCGCGTCGAGACCATCAGGACGCGCCGTTGCCCGTCGACGATGTACCGGTCGACGTCCACGTCGTTGAACTCGTAGTAGGAGCGGAACCGCTGCAGCGAGATGTAGTTGTCGCGCAGGACGTCGGGGCGCCACAGGCGGATGTTCGAGATCGTCGCCTCGTTCGCGCGCACCGCCTCGGGCGTGACCGACTCCCCGATCGGACGAGAGCTGCTCTGGATCCCGTCGAGCGAGAACGCACGACGCGTCGCCTCGATGTTGTCCTCGATGAACGGCTGTTCGCGCTGGAACTCCTGCGGCGCGACACGGAACCGCTGGACGAACGCCGGATACGCCGCCCCCGCGATGATGGAGACCAACGCGAGGAGCCCGACCGCGATGACCGGCAACGCCCATCCACGCAGCCGGATGTTGACCAGGAACAGGATCGCACAGGCGATCGCGATCACCACCAGGATCCGGAGCGCGGGCAGCTGCGCGTTCACATCGGTGTACGACGCGCCGACCACGACACCACGGGTGGAGGTGAGCAGGTCGAACTGTCCCAGGTAGTAGCCCCAGGCCTTCGTCAGGATGATCAGCCCGAGCAACACCGACATGTGCGCCTTGACCTGCGGCGTGACCTTGTCGACGAACCCCGGCGCCTGTGGACGGATCCCGCCCCACAGGTAGTGGGCGAGCGCGGTCAGGAAGGTGACGCCGACCAGCGCCGAGAACAACCAGCCCTGCATGAACTTCAGCCACGGCAGGCTGAACACGTAGAAGGCGGGGTCGCGGTGGAACAGCGGCTCGGGGTGCCCGAACGCCAACCCGGAGCCGTTGCGCCACAGCAGGTACGTCTGCCACTGGCTCGTGACACCCAGTCCTACGAAGAACGCGATCACGAGTGCGAACAGCGGAAGGAGCCAGCGGATGTACGGCTCGAACTGCATCCGGTAGCGCTCGATGATCTCCTGCTCGGGCGTCAGCGCGTGGAAGCGCGGCGTGATGCGGCGCACGATCCACAGGTTCGAGTACAGCAGGACGAAGAACGTCAGCCCGAACGCGAGACCCAGGACGACCCTGGTCCGCAGGACCGTCCAAAACACGTCGGAGAGGCGGACCTCGCGGAACCACAGGACATCGACGAAGAACCCCGAGAGCGCCGTGAACAGGACGAGGAAGGCGGCCACCACCGCGACGACGATGATGATGAGCCGACGCCGTCCCGGCGCGGGTGTTGCGGTCGGAACGCGTACGACCATGGGTCCCTGGTGTCCGTCCTTCGCGGTCGATGCGGGAGCGGCGCAAGCCTATCACCGGTCCTGCAGACAACGGTGCCTGCTAGTGACCGTGGAGATACGCGAGCGCGCCGTCGAAGGTGGCGACGGGAACGAGCTCGAGCCCGTGGCCGCCCGACGCCCGTGCCGCCGTCATGTTGTCCCGAGGGACCAGGAAGACCGAGGCCCCGGCGTCGGCGGCGGCCGAAAGCTTCTCGTCGATGCCCTGGATCGGGAACACGGTGCCGTCGAGGGCGATCTGACCCGTCCCGGCGATCGTCCGGCCGTTCGTCAGGTCTCCGGGGGTGAGCAGGTCGTACAGACCGAGCGCCCACATCAGCCCGGCCGAGGGCCCTCCGATCTCGCCGCTCTCGATGCTCACGTCGAACGGAAAGCTGTTGATCATCCGGACCCCGACCAGGGGATCCTCGCTGTCGCCGCAGGGCTCGCGCACCAGGTCGACGGTCTCGGGATCGCCGTCGACCGACAGGTCGAACGTGAGCGTAGACCCCGATGGAGCGGACTCGATCGCCCGGCTCGCGTCGCGGTAGCTGTCGACCGGTTCCCCGTCGATCGACAGGATCCGGTCGCCCGGGAAGAGCTCGCCGTCCGCGGCACAGCCCGTGACGACGCTCTCGACCAGCACGCCGTCGCCGTGATCTTTCGGGTAGCCCTCGAGGGCCCGCAGGACCACCGCCGACGCGTCGAGCTTGCTCGAGTCCATCTGCGAGATCGAGCGTTCGCGTTCGACCTGGACGTTCTCCCCCTCCGGATACAGCACCGAACGGGCAACCACCGCGCGGTCGGGGTCGAGCCAGGCCAGGAGCATGTCCAGTCCGGTCAGTCGGGTGTAGCGCACGGA
Organism: Actinomycetota bacterium; assembly: GCA_046734755.1. Lineage (GTDB taxonomy): Bacteria > Actinomycetota > UBA4738 > UBA4738 > HRBIN12 > DASSJM01. Next base: position 5,479 of record JBKPRY010000361.1, read on the forward strand.
GGTCATCACGAAGTTGCCCTGCGATTCGTACCGTGTCCGGTCCTTGAACCGGATCAGCGGCTGGACCGCGCGGGCCGGGCCCGGGCCGACCGCGTACCACGGCAGATACACGGTGACCGCGAGCCCCGCGATCACCCCGATGGCCACGTAGAGGACGACACGCTTGCGGCGCAGCATGGGAGCGATGGTACGGGGAGATCGGGCGGACGGGGGAGCTGAGGGGTACGCTCCTCGCCATGCCGTTCGTGATCGTGGTCGTGCTGTCGGTGCTCGTCGGCGGCGCCGTGTACCTGGGGACGATCCGCACCCAAGGGAACCCGCCCGCGACCGGGTTCGGGGAGTCGGAGCCGGACGAGACCCTCGAGGCGATCGAACCGGGGGCTCCGGCCCACGGGTACGCCTACCTCCAGGTCTCGACGCAGGGCCCGGAGCTCCGCGAACGGCTCCAGGGATTGGTCGGCATCATCGTCCTGCTCGGGGTCGGCGCTGCGGCGCTCGCGTTCGCGCTCTACGAGCTCGGGCACCTGATCAACAAGACGATCGAGGCCTTCCTGGACTGAGCGGCCGTCCGGCCCCTATGGGTCAGCGCTTTCGGACGAGCTGGAACGACGTCCGGTAGTCGTCGAGGTGTTCGAGCATCGCGCCCAGGCCGAGGACCACGGTCTCGAGCGGCCGTTCGGTGAGATGCACCGGTACCTCGCACTCCTGCGACAGGAGCAGGTCCAGCCCTCGCAGGAGGCCGCCGCCGCCGGTGAGGAACATGCCGGCCTCGAGCACGTCGTGGGTGAGCTCGGGGGGTGCCTCGGCGATCGTCCTCCTCGCGGCCTCTACGATCCGGTGGACGGGCTCGGACATCGCCTGGCGGATCTCGTCCTCGCTGACTCGGATCTCCGTGGGGGCGCCGGTCGCGAGCGCCCGACCCGTCACGATCGCGGCGCGTCCCTGCGGGGCCGGGAACGCGGAACCGATCGCGATCTTGATCTCCTCGGCCGACTTCTCGCCGATCGCGACGTCGTACTCGCGACGCAGGTGGTCCTGGATCGCGGTATCGAGGTCGAATCCGCCCAGCCGCGTCGACCCGCCGGAGACGACCCCGCCCATCGAGGCGACCGCCATCTCGGTCGTGCCGCCGCCGATGTCCACGATCAGGTTCCCGATCGGCTCGTGGATCGGGAGACGCGCGCCGACCGCGGCGGCGAGCGGCTCCTCGACCAGCACGACGTCGCGCCCGCCGGCGAACTTCACGGCCTCTCGAACGGCCCGGCGTTCGACCTCGGATGACTCGCTCGCCACGCATGACACCACGCGGGGTCTCGGGAAACGGGAGACCCCGACGCGGCGCAGGACCACCTCGATCATCCGCTGGGTGATGTCGAACTCGGTCATCACCCCGTGACGCAGCGGGCGGAGGGCGACGACGTTGCCCGAACGCCCACCGATCATCTGCCAGGCCTCGTCGCCCATGGCCTCGATCTTGCCGTTCGATGCGTTCATCGCGACGACGGTCGGCTCGTTGAAGACGATCCCGTCGCCCTGGCGGTACACGAGCGTGTTCGCGGTCCCGAGGTCGATCGCGAGGTCGCGCCCCATCAGCGGTCGGAGGCCCGGTGCGTCACGACCCCATCACCCAGCCGGAGAGGCCGGTGGTGAGGTGCTCCTTCTTCCAGATCGGCACGTCCCGCTTCAACTGCTCGATCCCGTGGCGACACGCCTCGAACGCCTCGGCGCGGTGCGGCGACGAGCAGGCCACCACGACCGAGACCTCGCCGGGGGCGAGCTCGCCGAACCGATGGAGGAACGCCACCTTTCGCAATGGCCATCGCGCGAACATCTCCTCGGCGAGCTCCTCGAGCCGGCGCTCGGCCTGCTCCTGCCAGGCCTCGTACGTGAGTCCCGTCACGGCCCCGGCGTCCGAGTGGTCGCGCACCGTGCCCAGGAAGACGCAGGTGCCGCCCGCCGCCGGGTCGCTCACGAACCCGACCGCCTCGCCGGCGTCGATCGGATCCGCCGTGACACGCACGAGCAGGTCGGGTCGCACGGACCCATCGTAGCGAGCGGTCAGGGCGTCGAGGCGAGCGTGGACCCAGTGCACAGGCGTAACGCGAGCGCGGCCGTAGGATGGCCGCATGAGCCCAACGCCCGAGGAGCAACCGTTCGGCGTTTCCCCCGGCGACGTCTGGAACGACGTCCCGCTGTTCCGGGAGATCCAGCGGGTCCTGATGTCGTCGAGCGGACCGGTGAACTGGGAGCTCGCGAGGCAGGTGGGGATCGCGTCGGCCTCCTGGGGCACCCAGGACCCCGCCCCGAACGAGGAGGATCGTCGCGGGTTCGACGAGGCCGTCCGGGTCGCCGAGCTCCAGGTGCCCGGGTTCACGGGGCTCGAGGCCCCCTCCGACATCCCGAAGGTCGAGGCCGTTCGGCGCGGGCAGTGGGTGCAGGCGAACATCGAGGGGCTGCGGGCCCTGCTCGAGCCCGCCGCCGCGAAGATCGGCGACGCGATCGCCGCGGCGCAGCGGGATGCGGTGCCGGAGCAGGCGCAGGCCGGGGTCGCACAGATGCTCGGACAGGTGTCCCCGCTGCTCCTGGGGGCGCAGGTGGGTACGGTGCTCGGAACGCTCGCCCAGCAGGTCTTGGGGCAGTACGACATCGCGGTGCCCAGACCCGACGGCGCCGGCGCGCTGTTGTTCGTCGTCCCGAATATCGCCCGCTTCGAGCAGGAGTGGAGCCTGGACTCGGTCGACTTCAGAACCTGGATCGCGATCCACGAGGTGACGCACCGATTCGAGTTCGCGCGGCCGTGGGCGCTCACGAGGTTCCGGGAGCTGATCGACGACTTCACGTCCACGCTCACGCTCGACGTCGAGGATCTGCAGCAACGGCTCGCGTCGCTCGATCCTTCGAACCCTGAGGGCATGCAGGAGATGCTCGCCGGGCAGGACTCGCTGTTCGGCGCCGTGATGGACGACGAGCAGCGGCTCAAGCTCCGCCGAATCCAGGCGTTCATGACCGCGTCCGAGGGCTACGGCGACCACGTGATGCACGCGCTCGGCGAGCAGATGTTGCCGTCCTATGCTCGGATCGACGAAGCGATGCGGCGGTACCGCGAGACCGAGCACGTCGATCCCGTCTTCGAGCGATTGCTCGGGATCGAGGTCAAGCGCGAGCAATACCGTCTGGGCCGTGCCTTCTGCGACACGGTCGTGGAGCTCACCGATGAGTCGACCCTCGCGCGGATGTGGGACTCCGCCGAGGCGCTCCCGTCGATGCCCGAGCTCGAGGAGCCGCGCCTCTGGCTCGCGCGCAGCGCCTGATCCCGCCTCGCAGCCGAACAGCGTGAGCCCACGGGAGGTGCGCGACACGTTGGGCGGGCAGGCGTCGGGTATCCTCTCGCGGCGATGACCGTCGGCGAGCTCGTCTCCGCCAACGTGGTGGACCAGCGGGTCTGGGACACCTACGGCGAACAGGGTCCCTCGGGCGTCTACCTACTCGGCTCGCCCGGCACCGCGCTCCCGTTCGTCGTCACCCGCGCGTGGAAGGTGGGGACGGGCATGGTGACCGAGGAGATCCACTTCTACGGACCGTCCGGGCGCCTGGTGCATCGCTGGGGTCCCGCGGTCCGCCGCATGACCGGCTCGATGGATCTCACGGTCGAGACGGACACGGTCACGGACGCCTCCTTCGACGAGACCGGGAGCTACGTCGTGTCGTTCGTCATCGACGGGGAGATCGTCGGCGAGATCGAGGTTCCGGTCCTGGTCCAGCTCGCGTCGGCGAAGCTCCCCAAGGCGATCGAGGACGGACTCAAGCGGTCGGACGTGATCTGGGTCGGTGTCGAGGCCAACGGCCGGCGCAAGCTCATCCCGTCGTGGTTCGCCTACCGCAACGGCAAGATCTTCGTGCTGTCCCAGCGCGAACCCGGCCCTGAGGATCAGAGCGTGCCGGGCATCCCCGGCGCATCGGAGCTCGTCGTCGTGACGCGCCGCAAGGGCCGCGACACCGCGGCGGAGGAGTTCCACGCCGCCTCGCGCGTGCTGCAGGGCCCCGAGTGGGAAGACGCGGCCAAGCTCCTCGTCGACAAGCGCAAGAGCCGCGCGGGTGCGCCGAGCGAGTGGCTGACGCGCTGGCGCGGCTCGTGCGACATCGCCGAGCTGACGCCCGTCCTGCCCGGCTGACGAACCGGAAATTAGCCCAGCGCCAATTCCTCGGCACGGTCAAGGAGCGATCCGCACCTGTCCAGCTGTGTGCCCGAGCCGGGCAGTGCCACGTCCTGGAACGCCGCGTCGAACAGCGCGCTCTTCAGCTGCGTGGCCAGCGCGTCCCGCTGCGCCACCAACTTCGAGAGGCGTTTCTGGGTGGAAGTGAACAACCCGTCGCCGCCCCCGCCGTCGCTCTTGAGGGCCCTCGTGTCCGCGATGAGCGTGTTCGTCGCGAACTCCCCCACACCGGCGTTCAGTTGCTTGTAGCACGCGGCGAGGTCGGTGTACTTCGATCCGGCGATGGCGTCGTTCGGGTCGGTCAGGATCTCGCTCAACACACGGCCGTCGTCGACATAGCTGTCCTGGAGGCCTGCCAACCACAGGAGCGTCGGCCGGATGTCGGGCAGGTCGGCCCACGTGCCCTCGGTGCTGAACTCCGGCACCGTACCGCCGCCGTTCGGATCGTGGACCGCCGGCCCGTCGTCGGCCTCGGGCCCGTCCAGCCCGAGGTTGGCGACCCCGGGACCCACGAACCCGACCCACGTGATGTCGATCGTCGGCGCGTAGTACCCGTGGTCCCACGCGAACCGCGCCGCGCTGGCCAGGGTGTTGGAGGCACACGGCGCCTGGTCCGCCGGCGTACACGTGACGGGGGAGCCGAAGAAGTAGTCGGGTTTGGGGAACAACGTGAACGTCGGCGTCCGGTCGGGGTCGGCGTTGACCAGGTGCAGGATCTCCTGTTCGACGCTTCCGGCCAGATACGCCGCGATCGGTTCGTCGTCGTTGCCGGTGTACGGGTCGTGCGGGTTGGTGAGCGAGCCGATGTCGCGCTCGAGCTGCCGAGCCGACGGATCGGTCGGCTCCGGGCGTCCGGTCACGTAGATCGCGGCTCCCTGAGGTTCGATCGCGAACGGCGTCGTGTTCCCCTTCTGCGCCGCGAGCAGGCCCGGCAGGTTCGTGTTGATCTCGCCGATCTCGCCGGCGGCGTAGCAGTACGTGTCCGCGCTGAACGTGAGGCAGCCGGGCTGGCCGCCCTGGGTCGGCTCGATGGCCCGGCCGACGTTGGCGCCGTCGAACTGGTCGTTCTCCTCGGCGCCGATCACGAACAACGTGTTGTCCTTGGTGATGCCATCCAGGGCCAGGCGCTCGAAGAACGTCTGGAACGCCGCGTCGTATTGGGCGGCGGTCTGCTGGTAGCAGTTGTCTCCGGGGCCGAGGGCCCACCCCGTCGCCACGGCCGTCGAGGTGGAGCAGCCCGATTGCCCGGCCTTGCGCTCATGGATGTCGCCGATGTAGCCGTAGACGACCGGCACATCCGCCTCGAGGAGGTCGGCCATGTACGCGAGCGACTGCCTCGCGACGATCGGGCCGAAGCCCGGGAAGCCGGGCGTGCCGGGCGCCAGGAACGCCCCGTCGATCTGGTTCCCGCTGAGGTCCACGAGGTTCCCGGCGGCGTTCGTGACCCGGTAGCCGTTGTGGAACAGGTCGGGCGTCCCGCCCTCGCTCACCTGCGGCGCGATGTACTTGTGGCCGAAGAGCGCCTGGAAGCCGTCGTACCCGCCGGGCTCATCCGGCAGCACATCGGCCACGGCCGTAGGCGACGGTGTGACCTGTCCGAACTTGACCGCCTCTGCGTCCGCACAGAACGGGCTCTCCTGCGCGCAGTGGACGGCGAGCCCGACGTAGTCGGCGGTCTCCTGGTTGAAGAAAGGTGGGACGCCTGTGGCAACGTCGTCCGCCTCCGGAGAGTCCTCCCCGAAGACCTTCGGGATGTCGAAGCCGGCGTTCTCAAGAACCATGTTCGCCGTCGACACGTCGCCGACGTCGCAGCCCGCACGCGTCCAGGGGACCCACGGGGCCGGCGTGGCGACGTCGGTCGTCGTGGCGGAGGCCGGGACCTGGTCCGAGTAGATCATCGCGTGCCTGGGGTCGTGCCCCCCGTCGTTGTTCGGATCGGTCCAGTAGACGAACGACCCGGCCCCCTGGAAGGGCCCGTTGCCGAAGTTCACGGTCCCGTCCGGGTTCCACGTCCGGTAGGAGTTGCTGATCGGCATCCCGTGGCGATCGCCGTACAGACCCGTGTAGATCGCCAGGCTGTCCTCGGCCGTGTGCGCGATCAGCGGCGTGTGGTTGTTCGAGAGCATGGCGCCGTTGTCTTGGATGAAGTCGTTGAGATGCGGCATCAGCTCGAGATCGGAGGGAACGTTGGGGTTGTCACGGAAGAAATGCACGTTGTCGAACGTGATCGACACGACGTGCTCGATGCCGTTGCCGAGCGCGCACGCGGGTTGCGCGACGGCGCTGGGGGCGGTGGTCGTCACGATCGCGATCAGCGGGGCCGCGATCGTCAGCGCGAAGAAGGTGCGGCCGATACGCATCCTCATGGCTGATCCTCCCGGTCGTGGGCCATCCGAATACCGATGAACCCACCGTAGGACCGGTTCGCGCGTCGCCGCAAGACGCTCTTTCGGAACGCCGGATGAACCTCCGTGGTCGGGCCCGGGAAGGCTTCAGGGCACGCCCCGAGCATCTCGACACCACGTGAAGCCGGGTGCACGACGCGCGCCGCTATTCGGCGTGGTTGAAGGGCCGGCCGAGCGCCGCGGCGAGCCGCTCCAGCTCGCGACCGAGATCGAGCATCTCGTCGGGCGTGAGTGCCTGGGGGCCGTCGCACAGGGCACTCTCCGGATCGGGATGCACGTCGATCATCACCGCGTCCGCCCCCGCCGCGAGCGCCGCGCGCGACATCGGCGCTACCAGATGGCGCTTGCCGACCGCGTGCGACGGGTCGACGATCACCGGCAGGTGAGACTCGCTCTGCGCGACCGCCATCCCCGCGAGGTCGAGCGTGTTCCGTGTGGAGGGTTCGAAGGTGCGGATCCCGCGCTCGCACAGGATGATCTCGGAGTTCCCGCGTTGCGCGACGTACTCGGCGGCCTGGAGCCACTCCTCGATCGTCATCGCGAGGCCGCGCTTCAGCATGACGGGCCTGCGAGATAGCCCGACCTCCTTGAGGAGCTCGAAGTTCTGGGCGTTCCGCGTACCCACACGGATGCAGTCGGCGACGGCGGCGACGTGTTCCACCTGCGAGACGTCGACGACTTCCACGACGATCGGCAGCCCGGTCTGACGCCGGCACTCCTCCAGGACCTCGAGCCCGCGTTCGCCGAGGCCCTGGAACGAGTAGGGCGACGTCCGCGGCTTGTAGACGTCGCCGCGCAGGATCGTCGCGCCGGCGGCCCTCGCCGCCTTGGTCGCGAGCATCGCCTGCTCCTCGCTCTCGACCGCGCACGGCCCGGCGATCAGGGTGAAGGTGCCGCGACCGACCGGCGTCGAGCCGACGTTCACGGTCGTCGGGGTGGGGTGCAGATCGGCTGCGACCATCTTGTACGGCTTGCCGATCTGGATCACGTGGTCGACGCCCGGGAGCTGCCTCCAGGGGATCGCCTGGAACCGCTCGGTATCGCCGACGAGGCCGACGATCGTGTGGACCGCGCCGCGCGAAACGAACGCCTCGCCTCCGGCGGCGCGGACGCGTTGGGAGACCTCCTCGATGTCGGCCTCGGTGGCCTCGCGCTTCATGACCACGACCATCGCGTCTCCTCCAACTCCTCATCGTCCCGCTCCTACGGCCTCGGGAACGACGAAACCCCGGGCACCCGGCCCGGGGTCCCTGTTCCCTTCGGTTCAGGCGACTAGGCCGGGCACCGCCCGCCGTAGAACCAGGAACCGAAGGTCGTCCGCATCAGGGCGTCATCGTGGCAGCCTGGCCGTGGTCTGGCAACCCGTCGATGGCCCGGCGAGGTCCCCCGTGCGCGGGGCCGTGCCCGCCCCCGGTAGGATGCGCGCGTGTCCGTGACCGTGGTGGATCACGCGCTCGCAGGCCATCTCCTGGCGCAGCTCCGGTCGCAGGAGACGGCGCCGCCGGTGTTTCGAACGCTGGCCAAGCGCCTGGCCCTGACCCTCGCGCTCGAGGCGATCCGCGATCTGCCGACGACGGAGGTCGTCGTTCGGACCCCGCTCGAGGAGACGACCGGACGTGTGCTCGGCGATCTCGTCGCGGTGCCGATCCTCCGCGCAGGGCTCGGGATGCTGGAGGCGGTGACCGAGCTGTTTCCGGAGGTCGCCGTCGGCTACATCGGGCTGGAACGCGACGAGGCCTCGCTCGAGCCGCAGTCGTACTATCGCAAGCTGCCTCCGGTGCAGCGCCGGCACGTGCTGGTGCTGGACCCGATGCTCGCCACGGGCGGGTCGGGTTCGGCGGCGACGTCCGCCGTGAAGGAGGGGGGGCCCGCGTCGATCCGCTTCGTCTGCGTCGTCGCCGCCCCCGAGGGGATCCGGCGGATGGAGGCCGACCACCCCGACGTCCCGATCTTCACCGCGGCGATCGACCGGGAGCTGAATGAGCGCGGTTACATCATGCCGGGTCTCGGCGACTTCGGTGACCGGTTGTTCGGGACCGAGTGACGCTCGGTTCCGTGCCGGCCTAGGTCCCGCCACCGCCCTCGTAGGCCTTGCCGGCCGCGGCCGGCGGCCGCACGCGCCCGACGAACCCCGCGATCGCCACGATCGTGACGATGTACGGGATCATCCGGATGAACTGGGGCGGCAGCGCCGAGATGACGGGCGCATCGTTCAAGCGGAGCGGGATGGCGACCGCGAACCCGAACAGCCAGGCGAAGAACATCAGCCGGATCGGGTTCCAGTTCGACAGGATCAACGCGGCGAGCGCGATGAACCCGAGCCCGAGTGTCTGGCCCTCCCGCCAGTTCCCGATCACCTCCGCGGCCAGGAACGCACCCGACAACCCCGCGAACGCGCCCGACAGCAGTACCCCCTGGTAGCGGTACAGCGGGACGCTGACGCCGAGCGATCGGGTCGCCTCGGGGTTCTCGCCGCAGGAACGCAACCGGAGCCCCCAGCGGAGACGGTTCAGGGCGTACCAGACCGGAACGACCATCAACGCCGCGACGATCACCATCGGCGACAAGGACTCGAACGCGCGGCTGAGCCCGCCGGGTAACGACGACAGCAGCGGGATGTCCAGCCTCGACAGGTGCGGGCCGCCCGGGTCGGACTGGGTGGACTGCCCGTTGAAGAACGCATACGAGAGGAACCGCGCGAGCCCAACTGCGACGAGATTGATGACCACGCCAGAGACGATGTGATCGACACGGAACGTGATCGTGGCCACCGCGTGCACCCCGGCGAAGATCGCCCCGCAGAGGGCGCCGAACAGCAGGCCGAGGATCGGTCCCCACAGGAGTCCCAGATCCATCGTGTCGGTGAAGAACCGTGCCCCGAACGCCCCGGTGACCGTTCCGATGATCATCAGCCCTTCGAGGCCGATGTTCACGATGCCCGAGCGCTCGCTGAAGAGCCCCCCGAGTCCCGTCAGGTAGATGATCGTGAAGTAGGTGAACGAGATCTGGAGCGCGACGGCGATATCAGTGAATGGCATCAGACGCCACCCTCCTCGGCCCCCTTGAACGCTTCCCGACCGGTGATCTCCGGGCCCCGTGGACCGGCGTCTTCGTCCGAGCCTGCCGAGTCCTCGAGTTCTCCCGCCGCCCCCGCACGTTGCAACTGCCGGGCCGCCAGGCGGCGCTTCGCGATCTGATAGGTGATCACCACCGACAGGATCAGGATGCCCTGCAGGATGATGATGAATTCGCGTGGCACCTCGCTCTCGATCTGCAGCGCCACCTCACCGCGTGACAGGATCCCCCACAGGATCGCCGCGAAGACGATCCCGATCGGGTTGTTCTGACCGAGGAACGCGACCGCGATCCCCGTGAACCCGAGGGCAACGACGTAGTTCTGGGGAAGATAGCCGCGGTCGGCCAAGATCTGTTGCATCCCTACCAATCCGGCCAGCGCGCCCGAGATGAGGAAGAGCCGGAGCTGGATCGATCCGATCGACACCCCGCCCGCCTTCGCCGATCCCGGCGAGGAGCCCACGGCACGAGCCTCGTACCCCAGGCGCGTCCTGCGGATCAAGAACCACACGAGGATCGCGGCGCCGACCGCCAGGAGAAAGAGCCACGACAGGTGGGCACCCGGCGTCACGCCGAAGTAGTGCCCGATATCACCGATGAGTCCCCCGTCCGGGAACTGGTCGGTCCGCAGGTCGACGTTCTGCCCCGGCGGCGCGTTCGAGAACTTCAGCGGGAAGTTGATCGCCCACGCGAGGAGACTGATCGCGATGCCGTTCAGCATGATCGTGGTCACGACCTCGTGGGCACCCGTCTTCACCTTCAAGACCCCCGGGATCGCGGCCCAGATCATCCCGCCGAGCATCGCCGCAATCAGGACCACGACCACCAGGAGGGGTCCCGGCAGGAACCCCAGCTCGATCTCGGCCCAGGCGGCCGTGACCATCGCGACGAGGTACTGCCCCTCGACCCCGATGTTGAACATCCCGCCCTTGAAGCAGACGGCCACCGCGAGCGCCGAGAAGATGAGCGGCGTGGCGATCGCGAGCACGTAGCCGATCCCGTCCGCGGATTCCACCGAGTACTTCAGGATCGACGAGTACACCGTGATCGGGCTCTCTCCGTACGCGATGATCAGGAGCGAGCCGGCGAGGAGCGCGATGCCGAGGGAGGCGAGCAGGGCCAGCAGTTGGCCGGCGAGACCCTCGAGCCAGGCGGGGCGCGATCGCACGGCGGACACCGGCGGCGCGAGATGATCGGTGGCCATCTACGGCACCGGCTCCTTGGCCCCGCCGAGCATCCCCACGCCGATCTCCTCCGGCGGGGCGTCGGGTGCGAACTCGCCGGTGATCTTGCCCTCGTAGAGCGTGACGATCCGGTCCGAGAGCGCATAGATCTCATCGAGCTCGGCCGAGATCAGGAGGATGGCCCGGCCGGCAGCCTTCTGGTCGAGGATCTGTCTCCAGACGAACTCGATTGCCCCCACGTCGAGGCCACGGGTCGGCTGGGCGGCGATCAGGAGCTTCGGGTCGGTCTCGAGCTCCCGCGCGAGGATCAGCTTCTGCTGGTTGCCACCCGACAGCGTGGAGGCGTTGACGTCCACGCTGCGCGTGCGGATGTCGAAGAGCTGCACCAACCGAACGGCAAGCGCCTTGATCTTCTTGATGAACAGCACGGCGAGGCTAGTCGAAAACTCCTCGTCGTCCTGGCGGCCAAGGACCGCGTTCTCCCATAGCGTCATGTTCAGCACGAGCCCCTGGTCGTGACGGTCCTCGGGGATGTAGCCGACCCCGGCGTTCCGGATCTCCCCCACGGGACGCCCGGTGATCGATGCGCCCTCGAGCTCGATCGTCCCCGACGCCGGTGTCCGCAGCCCGAAGAGGGTCTCGGCGAGCTCACGCTGGCCGTTGCCCTCGACCCCGGCGACGCCGAGGATCTCGCCCGCTCGCACCTCGAGGTCGATCCCGTTCAGCTTCCCCTCGCCCGTGAGTTCATCCACGCGGAGAACGGGCTCGCCGATCTCGACCTGCGGCTTGTCGAGCCGGAAGAGCACGGGCCGGCCGACCATCATCTCGGCGAGCTTCGCCTTGGAGGTGTCGGCCGGTCGCGTCTCGCCCACGACGCGGCCTCGACGGAGCACCGTGATCCGGTCGGCGATCTCCATCACCTCGTCGAGCTTGTGGCTGATGAACACGATCGTCCGCCCCGCCTCGCGGAGCTTCCGCAGGTTGCCGAACAGATCCTTCGTCTCGTTCGGCGTGAGGACCGCCGTCGGTTCGTCGAGGATCAGGATCTCCGCGCCACGGTAGAGCGCCTTCAGGATCTCGACGCGCTGCTCCTCACCGACCGACAGGTCCTCGACGACCGCTCGCGGG